>JBKOZO010000023.1:0-32449 GCA_046725935.1 Acidobacteriota bacterium
GATCGGCGAACAGGGTGTCCGCGTACGGCCAGAACTTCCCCTGGGCCTGCGCCGCCAGAGACGCCTCGGCCGCCAGTCGCGCGTGCGGATGCATCCGAAGCGGGAACTGGCGGAAGACCAGGCGCACCTGCTCGGGGTACGGGCGCAGGGCCTCCTTCACCATCGGATACGCGCGGCCGCACGGCGGGCATTCGAAGTCGGCGAACTCGACGATGGTGACCGCCGCGTGCGCTCCGCCCTTGGCCGGACTCCCGGCGGTCGCTAGCGGCAGAACCGGTGGGACGACGGAAATCTCCGGGCGGCGCATCTCGATCGACGCCGCCTTCTTCAGCTCGTCGTAGAAAGCCGTCTCGGCCGCCTCCTTCGCGTGTTGTTCGAGCGCGGCGATGACGGCGGCCCGCTCCGCTGCCGAATCGGGCCCGGCCCCGTTCCCTCCGAGCTCGCGCTGGATCTCCTCGTCGGTGGGATGATGGAGTCGCGCATCCCGTTCTCGCGCGAGAATCTCCTCGGACGCCGCACCCTGGCGTTCCGCTTCGGCCCGTAGCAGCCGCTCGCGGATCACGCTCTCGATCGCGTCGGCCTGGAGCTGCTCCGCCCGGTGACGAACCTGATAGAGCCTGGGCGCGGCGCGCTCCTTCAGGCCGCCCCAGGTGATGGAGTCTCGACCGACGACGGCGAGGACGTCTCCGTCGGCGAGATCGGAGAGGCCGGCATCGCGGAGCCGGCGTACGGCGTTTTTCGATTCGCGGGCCCGGGCCCACTCCGCATAGCGCCTCTGCTCCGCTCGGTCGAAGAGCACGCCCCCGAGCCAGTCCTGGACGTCCGACAGCGGGCGGTCGCGCAGCTGCGGGCGCCGCTCCTTCTCGGCGCGGATATCCTCGAGCGTCGGCGGCCGGATCGGCCGGACGATCTCGACGAGATAGAGACGATCCTCCCGCCAGCCGCGCCGCCGCGCCTCGTGCGCCAGGACCCGGTCGCGGATCTCTTCCTCCAGAGCCTCGCGCCGCGCGGCGGAGAGAGCGGATGGCAGCCCCGCCTCCGCCTCGCGGGCCTTCGCGTCCAGATCCTCCGCGCGGATGGGAGCCCCGTTGACGACGGCGACGGCGCCCTTCGCGCCGGCGTCTCCGCAGGGAGCCAGGGCCGCGGGCTCTCCGCCGCAGGGCACGAGCGGCTTTTCCGGGGCCTGGGCCAGCAGAGGCGCGGCGAGAAGAGACGCAGTCAGAGCGATCGTCCCGCCGACGGGGCTCGCCGGAGGATTCCGCTTCACGCTCAAACGAGCTTCAGAAGGTGCCCCATCTTGTTCTTCTTGGCCTCGAGATACTTGCGCGAGCGGTCGGTCGGATGGACCTCGAGCGGCACGCGCTCCACGATCTCCAGACCGTAGCCGTCGATCGCAACGTACTTGGACGGATTGTTCGTCATCAGGCGCATCTTGCGCACGCCCAGGTCGCGGAGGATCTGACAGCCGACGCCGTAGTTCCGGATGTCGGGCGGGAACCCCAGCTTCTCGTTGGCGGACACCGTGTCGTGACCCTGGTCCTGGAGCTCGTAGGCCTTCAGCTTGTTCAGCAGTCCGATACCCCGGCCTTCCTGCAGCAGGTAGAGGAAGACGCCCCGGCCCGCCTGCACGATCTTCTCCATCGCGAGCTCGAGCTGTTCGCCGCAGTCGCAGCGCGCGGAGCCGAACACGTCTCCGGTCAGGCACTGGGAGTGGACGCGCACGAGGACCGGCTCCTCTTCCGAGATGGGACCGTGCACCAGCGCGAGGTGCTCCTCGTGCGTGACCGCGCTGCGGTACGCGAAGAGCTGGAAATCGCCCAGGCGGGTCGGCAGGTGCGGCGCGGCGATGCGCTCGACGAGCCGCTCGGTCTTCATCCGGTAGCGGATCAGGTCCGCGACCGTGACCATGACGAGGCCGTGGCGCTCGCAGAACTTCGCCAGATCCGGCACGCGCGCCATGGTGCCGTCCTCGTTCATGATCTCGCAGAGAACCGCCGAGGGATTGAGGCCGGCGATGCGCGCGAGGTCCACGGACGCCTCGGTCTGTCCCGCGCGCTTGAGCACGCCTCCCGGAGCGGCGCGCAGCGGGAACATGTGGCCGGGGCGATTCAGGTCCGAGGGACGCGTCGCGGGGTCGATCGCCGTCAGGACCGTGGCCGCGCGGTCGGCCGCGGAGATGCCGGTTGTCGTGCGTCCCCGGGCTTCGATCGAAACCGTGAACGCCGTTCCGAAGTTGGAGGTGTTTTCCTCGACCATCGGCGGCAGGCCCAGAGTCTCGCAGCGCTCCTGGGTCAGGGCGAGGCAGATCAAACCCCGGCCCTCGCGCGCCATGAAGTTGATGGCCTGGGGCGTGACCCGCTCGGCCGCCATGACCAGGTCGCCTTCGTTCTCGCGATCCTCGTCGTCGACCACGATGACGAATCGGCCGGCGCGGAGCTCTTCGACGGCCTGCTCGATGGTGGAGAAGGGGGACTTCGTTTCGTCAGCCATCGGGACATTTTCTCACGCGGGAGGACCGCCCTCCCCCCGGGGCGGGGGGAGGGGGTGGCCGGCGACTCAGTGAGTTCCCGGCGGGCAAGGGCCGTCCGCGTTGTGGATGGCGTCGGCGACCTTCCAGCGGCCGTCGATCCGCTTCAAGACTACGAGGTATTTCCCGCTCTGTTCCGCCGGAGGCGCTCCCGGCGGGGTCACCATGACACTCGAATCTCCGGCCAGGTAGGCGACGTCGCCGGCGACGTTGCCCTCGCGGTGCGTGAGGCGAAACGCCGAAAGCTTCACCGGTCCCGCGAACATCTCCCGATAGTAACGCTCGATCGCCGCACGCCCGCGGATCGCCGGCCGGTCGGGAGGCATCTCGACGCCGTCCTCCGCGAAGACGGCCGCGGCCGCCGCCGCGTCGCCCGCGTTCATCGCCGAGGCGAAAGCGTCCGCGACCTTCGCCACCGCCGGATCCACCGAAGCCGAAGCCGTTCCGACCATTCCTCCTCGAAACGGAGCGCCGGCCGCGAGCGCCGCGGCCACGAAACCCATCCACCCCAGAGCCGCCGTGATTCTCGTCATCGCATCCTCCTTCGTGGGAAGATGCTCGCCTCGAGAAGCTCGGAGAACCATGACCGGCGGCGTCAATTCGTTGACCGATCGCGCCACGACCCGTCGTCCGGCGGCGGCGCGCAACCCGCAGGTCCTTTCGGGCTTTCGGCCGTTCTTCGATGCGTTCGAGAAGCTGGGCTGCGAGCGCGCCGACCTGATGCGGGCGGCCGGCCTGACGGAGCCCGACTTCGACGACCCGGACGCGATCCTGTCGGACGCCGCCTGCCTAGCGCTCTTCGGCGAGGCCGCGCGCACGTGCGCCGCTCCCAACTTCGCGCTGCGCGTGGCCGAGCAGATTCCCCTGGGCGCATATCCGCTCCTCGACTACCTGGTGATGACGTCCGAATCGGTCGGGGAAGGGTTCGACCAGCTCGGCCGATACCTGCGACTCGTGGGCTCGCCCGCCGATTTGCGCATCCACGACGGCAAAGACCCGGTGGTCGTCCGCCTCGCGGTCTGCAGCCCTTTCAACGCGGAATTCACGCTCTCTCTCGCCGTGCTCCACTTCCGGCGCGAGACCAATGGCGCGTTCCGCGCGGCATCCGTGCGCTTCCGGCACCGGCCCGCCGATCCCGCCGATTTCGAGCGCCGTCTCGCCTGCCGCGTCGACTCCGGCGCCGATGCGGACGAGATCGCGGTCGCGCGCTCGGTGTGGCAGCTGCCCCTGCGGCGCCGCGACTCTCTCCTCCACGGAGTGCTCACTTCCCAGGCCGAAGAGATGCTGGCGCGCCTCGGGTCCGACGGCCGCGCCTCGACCGAGCTACGGCGCGCGCTGTCGAGTGGCATGTCGCGGGGCGGCGCGGATCTAGCGACACTCGCGCGGCGTCTCGGGTCGAGCCCGCGGACGCTGCAGCGACGCCTCGGGGAGGAGGGCACATCGTTTCAGGAGGTCCTCGACGAGGTTCGCAGCGAGGCGGCCGAGCGCTATCTCGCGGACTCCTCGCTTTCCTGCGCGGAGGTCGGCTACCTGCTGGGCTTCTCCGAGCCGGCCGCATTTCATCGCGCGTTCAAGCGCTGGCGCCGGGTCACTCCCCGCGAGTATCGGAGCCGAAAGGCTCGGCGCGAATCCTCCTCAGACGGGCCGGCGCGCCGGCAATCGGCGCGCGGCCGCTCGGGCGGCGTCCGCGATCGCCCACGCCGCTAGAGCGGCGCCGAGCGGCAGGAAGAACAGGTGCCACATGACGGGGTTGACGTGCGCGTGGAAGAACGAGTGCGCCTTGAAGACGACGAGCCACGCCTGGACACCGATGAAGGCGCAGAGAGTCGCCCCGGCGAGACCCAGAGCGCGGCGGTACCGACTCGCCTGCGGGGCGCCGGCGCGGCCGAAGCTCCGGACGAGCGCCCACGCCGCCGCAGCCAGGACGAGGAGACACAGCGCGCCGTAGCTCCTCGAGCGAAGCCAGCGGACGAGAGAAACTCGAGCGCGGCCCGCCTCACGGTCGTAGGGGTCCCGGAAATAGCTCTTCAGGACGTCGGCCCTCCGCGCCCGCAGAGCCTCCGCGTAGACCGGCGGCAGGCCGCTGACTTCCCCGCTCGTCCGCCGCGCGGCGGCGAGGCGCAGGTGTCCGGCCGCGTCGCGCGCCGAGCCCGTCACAGCGGCGATCTGAAAGGTCAGGAGCGTCAGGCTCGTGCCCAGCGCCGCGATCCCGGCGAGCACGAGGAGCCCGGCCCTCGCCGCTAACATCCGCGCGGGCCATCCGTCGCGCACCGCGAAGTAGACGACCGGGGCCGCGGCCGTCGCGGCCCACGCCGTCGCGTACTCGTAGCCGCAGAGGCAGCGCGCCAGGAGGACGGCGTACGCGACCGCGGCGAACGTCCAGCCCCCCTTCCGCTGACCTCGCGCCGAAGCCCGCGCGAGCCACGCGCCGATTGCCAGGGCCGGCAGCAGGAAGACCCAGAGATTCCAGTAGAGGTTTCGCCCGAGAGCTGCGAGCCACGCGGAGCTCACCAGGACGGCGAAGCATCCGAAAGCCGCCGCCGCGCCCAGCTCGCGCCACAGAAAGAAGATCAGCAGTGTGCCGGCGAGGGCGACACCGGCCGCCGTCCCGAAACGGAAGACGTCTTCACGCCGTCGGGCCGGAAACGGCCGCAGCAGAGAGTCCAGCGCCGCGAACGCCGAGCCCTGGAGCCCGTTGTGCGAGAAATACGGCGAGAAGGACCGCGCGGCCATCTCGCCCAGGAAAGCCTCGCGCTGCCCCTCGTAGCGATGCGACAGCCAGAGATCGACCGAGTCGAAGCTCACCAGCGCCGGACCGGTTCCCACGAACCCCAGCAATCCTCCGCTCGAAAGCGGACCGTGCTCCCCGGACCAGACGATGCGGCCGAACACCAGGCCCTCGGTGTCCGCCTGGCTCGCGGCGAAGAACCCGTCGGACGCGGCTCCCCACGCGTTCCATCGAAAGCCCGCCAGGAGCAGCACGAACGAGATCGCCGCGACCGCGAGGGCCGCGCCGCGGGAGCCGCGGCTCAAAAGACTGCCGGTTCCTCGTACGTCGCGAAGACCTCGCGCATGACGTCGGAGATCTCACCCACGGTCGCGTAGGTCTTGACGGCGTCGATCAGCGGCGGCATGACGTTGGCGCCGTCGTGGCACGCCTGGCGCAGGGCCCCCAGGGCCGAGGAGACCGCCTTGTTGTCCCGCGTCCGCCGAAGCTCGCGGACCGCGTTCTTTTGCTCCTCCTCGACCGCGTCGTCGATGTAGAGCGTCTCGATCGGTCTCTCGTCTTCGTCCACGAACTCGTTGACGCCGACGACGATCTTCTCGTTCGTATCCACCGAGCGCTGGTACGCGTAGGCGGCGTCCATGATCTCCTTTTGCGGGAACCCAGCCTCGATCGCCTCGACCATGCCGCCGAGCTCGTCGATCCTCCGGAAGTAGTCGAAGCAGCCTCGCTCCATGCGGGTCGTCAGCTCCTCGACGAAGTACGAGCCGCCGAGGGGGTCGATCGTGTTCGCGACACCGGACTCGTGGGCGATGATCTGCTGCGTGCGGAGCGCAATCTTCACGGCGAAGTCGGTCGGAAGCGCCAGCGTCTCGTCGAGCGAGTTGGTGTGGAGCGAGTTCGTGCCGCCGAGCACGCCGGCCAGCGCCTGGATCGCCGTGCGCACGACGTTGTTGTAGGGCTGCTGCGCCGTCAGGGAGCAGCCCGCCGTCTGGGTGTGGAAGCGGCACATCCAGGAGCGCGGGTCCTTCGCGCCGAAGCGCTCGCGCATCGTCTTCGCCCACACGCGCCGGGCCGCCCGGAACTTCGCGATCTCCTCGAAGAAATCGTTGTGCGAGTTGAAGAAGAAGGACAGGCGCGGCGCGAACTCGTCCACCGGCAGTCCGGCGTCGATGCCGTACTTGACGTACTCGACACCGTCGCGGAGCGTGAACGCGAGCTCCTGGAGGGCCGTCGAACCGGCCTCGCGGATGTGGTAGCCGGAGATCGAGATCGTGTTCCACTTCGGAACGTGCTTCCCGCAGAACGCGAACTGGTCGGTCACCAGCCGCATGGAGGGCCGGGGCGGGAAGATGTACTCCTTCTGCGCGATGTATTCCTTGAGGATGTCGTTCTGGAGCGTGCCTCCGACTTTGTCCCACGGCGTTCCGTGCTTCTCGGCCACCGCCAGATACATCGCCAACGCGACCGGCGCGGTGGAGTTGATCGTCATGGACGTCGTGACCTTGCCGAGGTCGATGCCGTCGAAGAGGACCTCCATGTCGGCGAGGGAGTCGATCGCGACGCCGCACTTGCCGACCTCGCCCCGGGCCATCTCGTGGTCGGAGTCGTACCCGTAGAGCGTCGGAAGGTGGAACGCCGTCGACAGCCCCGTCTGTCCGTGCTCGAGGAGATAGTGGAAGCGCTCGTTCGTTTGCTTCGCCGTGCCGTAGCCGGCGAACTGGCGCATCGTCCACAGCTTTCCGCGGTACCCCGTGGCCTGGACGCCGCGGGTGAACGGGTAAACGCCCGGCCAGCCGAGGTCGCGTTCGAAGTCGAAGCCGGGCTGGGAGTCCGGTCCCGACAGCGGAGGAACGGGCGCGCCCGAGACCGTCGTCCAGTCCCTCTTCCAGGACGGCACGCGGTCGAAGGCCTTCTTCGCGCTCTCTTCCCAGCGTTTGCGGCCCGACGCCACGGCCTCGGGCACCAGCGGATCTTTCTCGCTCATGCCCGAATGATACCCGGACCACGGGATAAGATTCGAAACCCGACGGAGGTGCGCTTGAAGGGTGACGCCGAGATCCTTAAGGTCCTTCAGGAAGTCCTATCCGCCGAGCTGACCGCGATCAACCAGTATTTCATCCACGCCCGCATTCTCCGGAACTGGCACTACATGCGCCTGGCCGACCATACGGAGAAGGAATCGATCGGCGAGATGATGCACGCGCAGGAGGCCATGGATCGCATCCTTTACTTCGACGGGATTCCGAACATGCAGAAGTACATGAAGATCAACGTCGGGAAGACCGTTCCGGAGATGATGAAGCTGGACCTCGACCTCGAGCACGACGCCGTGCGGCGCCTCAACCACGGCATCGCCCTGTGCACGCAGAAGGGCGACAACGGGACCCGCGCGCTCTTCGAGAGGATCCTGATCTCCGAAGAGGACCACATCGACTGGCTGGAGGCGCAGATCCAGCAGATCAAGGACATGGGCGCCGAGAACTACCTGGCGCAGCAGATCGAGGCGTGAAGGCGTGAACGTAGAGAGCGGCACGAGAAGTGCAAGCGAGTCTTTCGGGCCGGAGGGCCCGCGGAGGCACGCCGTGCGCACCGTTCTCGCTCGCTTCGCCCTCGGGGTCGCGATCCTGATCGCGGGATGGGCGCTGGTAGACGCCGTCACTAGCCGCTGGTCGATGTCGGCGGGAACCCAGGGCGAAACGTCCGCCGACGCCGCGAAGAGCGAGCCCCCGGTCGTCGCCTTCGCGGATCCGGAACCCTCCAAGAAAAACCCGAGCTCGCGCCGAGGAGCGAAGCGCTCCCCTGACCCGAACGACGGCGAGTTCCTCCACGCCAACACTCCCGTCGTGATTCCGCCCGGCGCTTCGGAGATCGGCTTCGAGCCGCCTCGTGAGGCCGCCGCGCAGGGCGAAAACCGGCCCGCCCCGAGCCGCACAGAGCGCGAGGCGTCCGCGGCCGGGGCTCCTCCTCCCGGCCAGGAGTCTCCCCCGGCTCCCGGCCGCGTCGTCCCGGACTCGCCCATGGGCGCTCCAGCGACGGCCGAGGACGAAGCGATCACGCTGGAGGTGCGCCGGAAGATCGAGGGCGCCGCGCCCGGCCGACGGATCCAGGTGTCGACGCGCAACCGGGTGGTCACGCTCTCGGGAGCCGTCGACACGGAGCAGCAGAAGACGGAGGTACTCGACGCCGCGCGGCGGACCCCCGGGGTCGAGCGCGTCGAGGACCGCCTGGTGGTGCTGACTTCTTAGCGGGCGCGAGACGTCAGCGCAGCCTCCTTCAGACGGCTGGGAGCAGGGCCGATTTGAGCAGGTGCGCCGCTCCCTGCAAGGAGAACGGCAGCGACGACGTCATGAAGCAGGAGTGGGTGCACCAGCACTCACGCCGGGCGATCGCGCGGCGCATCTGGACGGCCTTCGGCGAAAACCAGGCCTTCGCGAACGAGTAGTCGAAGTCGCGGATGTTCCCGATCTCCCACTGCACCTCGCAGAGCGACACCGTGCCCTCGGGATTGAGGACGCCGGAGATCGTGCCCGCGTAGCATGGATAGACCATGCGCTCCTGCTCGAGCGTTTCGAGCTCGGCCGTGCGCGCCCCGACCTTGAGATTGCGCAGCACCGGGCTGTAGTTGTCGAAGCGTGCCCAGTAGGGCTTCAGGAACCGCAGCGCCTCGGCGTACTCGGCCGACGTGAGCGCCCGGATCGTCGGATCCGGGAACGGCGGACGCAGCAGCTCGAAGGAGTGAAAGTCGATCTCCGGGAGATTCTGAGACACCCACGCCGTGATCTCGGGAAGGTCGTTCTGGTTGAACGAGGCCAGGACCGTCTGGACGTTCAGCGTGAAGCCCCGCGACCTCTTCTTCAGCGCCGCCAGGCGGCCGTAGGTCTCGACGAGCTTCGGGAAGTTCCCCGGGGCGCCGCGGATGAAGTCGTGGCGCTCACCCAGGTGATCCATGGAGAGGCCGACCGTGAACGTCTGCTTATCGTCCTTTCGGGATTCGAGCACGCGCGCGACGATCGACTCCACCTGCTCGGGGATGATCGAGTTGGTCGGCATCGTCACGTTCGACGCATCGTGACGGTGGTAGAGGATCTTCGTGATCTCGGGCAGCTCGCGGTTGAGCGTCGGCTCGCCCCCGGTCAGAACGACCGAGTAGAGAGCCCCGAGGTCCGCCAAGGCGCGGTCGTACTCCTCGAGGCGCATCTCGAGGTGGCGATTGACGTTCAGATGATCCCAGTAGAAGCACGTCACGCACTTCGAGTTGCAGAGGTTGGTCATTCCGAGGATCAGGTAGCGCGGAAGCGTCTCCCGTCCGCGGAGCCAGTGCGCGGCGAGGGCCAAGTTGTTCATCGCCCGGCGGCACCGAGCGCGAGGACCCCCCGGCCGATCCCGGTCAGAAGCCCAGCGAGATACGTCGCGTGGTGTACCGCGAACGCGAAGGGCACGGCCGGCAGTAGCGCCGGGTCGCGGCGCCAGACGGGGAACGAGAGCGCCGACGTGACGAGGCCGTAGGCCGCCGCCGCCGGCAGCAGGAAGCGCGCGCCGAAGAGCGCCACTCCCGCCGTCGAGGCGAACGCAGCGCCGATGAAGGCGGCGACGCGGCCGCGCGCGTGGAGCCCCGGCCGCTCGACGAGGAGACGTCCGGTCTTGACGCGATATCTCCAGCGCTGCGCGAGGTAGGGCCCAGGGAACGCGCGCCGGCGGTGCCGCACGCGGACGGCCGGATCGAGCACGACCCGGGCGCCCGCCGCCAGCGCCCGGCGGACGAAATCGGTGTCCTCGCCGATGTAGCCGAACGACTCGTCGAACCCGGAGAGCTTCTCGAAGGTCTCGCGCCGCACGAAGAGGTTGCACAGGGCCACGTCGTGCGGAGACCGCACAGGACCGCCGCGTGGATTCCACTCGTGCGCCGGAACGCCGCTGCCGATCCAGGGTGTGGCGAGCAGCAGGTTCGCGATCCTCTCCCCGTAAGGCGCGTCGCGGGGCCCCGGATCCGGCCCTCCGACGACGTCGGCGGCTTCGCACGAGCGCGCGCCCGCGGCGAGCCAACCCGGCTCGGCGGCCGCGTCGTCGTCGAGAAAGGCGAGGACCGGCGCGCGCGCGTCGACGGCGGCCCGGTTGCGGCGCCGCGACGGATTGAGCTCGCCGACCTCGACCCAGCGCACCGGGAACCGGAAGGAGTCCGCGCGGGGAGGCCGCGCGGAGGCGACGACGACCTCGAACTCCGGAGCGCCGGCCTGCTCCGCGAGCGAACGCAGGCACTCGGGCAGGAGCGTGTCCACCCGTTCCGAAGCGATCAGGATCGAGACGTTCGGCGCCGCCACGGTCCGATGATAAGCGCCCCGAGGGTCGCCCGGCGGCGCGCTCGTATTAAACTCGGACCCCCGGAGGACCCCTTGGATCTCTCTCGCGAACAGAAGCGGGACCTGTACCGCTTCATGCGCTCCAATCGTGTGGTGGAGGAGAAGCTCGTCAACCTCTACCGCCAGGGCAAAGTCGTGGGCGGCCTCTACCGCTCGCTGGGCCAGGAGGCGACCTCGGTCGGCACGGCCTACGCCCTGAAGAAGGGCGACATCGTGGGCCCCCTGATCCGCAATCTCGGCGTCGTGCTGGTCATGGGCTACTCGCCCCGCGACGTCATGACGCAATACATGGCGCGCGCGACCTCTCCCTCGGGAGGCAAGGACTGCAATCTCCACTTCGGAAACCCCGACCGCGGCGTGATCTCCCCCATCTCGATGCTCGGTGCGCTGGTTCCCGTGATGGCCGGCATCGCGCTCGCGGGGCGGATGCAGAAAAAAGACATCGTGACGATGACGTGGATCGGCGACGGCGGCACGTCCACCGGCGCCTTCCACGAGGGCATCAACTTCGCCGCGGTGCAGAAGCTGCCGCTGGTGGTCGTCGCCGAGAACAACGGCTGGGCGTATTCGACGCCGTTCCAGAAGCAGACGGCCGCGAAGAGCCTCGCCGACAAGGCCGTCGCCTACGGGATCCCGGGCGAGCAGGTCGACGGCAACGACGTCCTCGCGGTGTACGCGGCCGCTCGCCGCGCCGTCGACCGAGCCCGCTCGGGCGGCGGCCCGACGCTGATCGAGGCGATGACGTACCGGATGAAAGGCCACGCCGAGCACGACGCGCAGGCCTACGTCCCGAAGGAAGAGCTCGAAGAGTGGCGCCAGCGAGATCCCCTCGAGCGTTACGCGCGCACGCTCGTCGAATCGGGAGACGCCACGGCCGAGGAGCTGGCGGCGATCGATCAGTCGGTGACGGAGGAGATCGACCGCGAAGCCGAGGCGGCCGAGAAGAGCCCTCTGCCCGATCCCGCGATCGCGCTCCAGAACGTCTACGCGAAGCCGTCGTCCGAGACCGAGCCGGCGGTCGTGAGAAAGCGGTCGTGAGCGGCGCCCCGCACCTCGGAGGACCCGATTCCGGCGCTGCCGGCAAGGGACAGACGACCTACGTCGACGCGATCCGCGCCGGCCTGCGGGAGGAGATGGCGCGCGACGAACGGGTGTTCCTGCTGGGCGAGGACATCGGCGTCTACGGAGGCGCCTTCAAGGTCACCGACGGCCTGATCCAGGAATTCGGCGAGGAGCGCGTCATCGACACGCCGATCGCCGAGACCGCGATCGTCGGGGCCGCCGTCGGAGCCGCGATGATGGGGATGCGCCCCGTCGCCGAGATGCAGTTCATCGACTTCATCTCCTGTGCGTTCGACATGATCACCAACTTCGCCGCGAAGTCCCGCTACCGCACGGGCGTGGGCGTTCCCCTCGTCATCCGCGGGCCGTCCGGCGGCGGCGTTCACGGAGGACCGTTCCACTCGCAGAACCCCGAGGCCTACTTCGCCCACACGCCGGGCCTGAAGGTCGTCCAGCCCGCGACCGCGTACGACGCCAAGGGCCTGATCAAGTCGGCGATCCGGGACGACGACCCGGTCCTCTTCTTCGAGCACAAGTTCCTCTACCGCCGGATCAAGGAGGAGCTGCCGCAGGAGGAGTACCTCGTTCCGATCGGCAAGGCCGCCGTGCGGCGCTCGGGGCGGGATCTCTCGATCATCACGTACGGCGCGATGGTCTGGACGGCTCTCGAGGCCGCGAAGACTCTCGAGGCCGAGGGCATCGACGCCGAGGTCGTGGACCTTCGGACGCTCTTCCCGATGGACGAGGAAACGGTCCTCGAGTCCGTCGCGAAGACCAACAAGGCGGTCCTGCTCCACGAGGCCACGCGCACCGGCGGCATCGGCGCCGAGATCGCCGCGGTTCTCTCGGAGCGCTGCTTCGAATACCTCGACGGCCCGCTCGTCCGCGTCACCGCGCCGGACACCCCGGTGCCCTACTCGCCGCCACTGGAGGAGGCTTTTCTGCCGAACGCCGAGAAGCTTTGCCGCGCGGCACGGGCACTCGCCGCGTACTAGAACCGTGCACTTCGAAGGCAGTCTCGCGATCGGCGCGCCGCGGCAGAAGGTGTGGGACTTCCTGACCGACCCGCAGAAGGTCGCCAGCTCGGCGCCGGGGCTGGAGAAGCTCGAGGTGGTCGAGCCCGGCAAGAAGTTTCGCGCCACGACCTCGATCGGCTTCGGCACGGTCAAGGTCCGGTTCGTCAATGACGTCGAGTGGGAAGATCTCGACCCTCCCAATCGAGCGCGGATGAAGGCGCATGGCACCGCTCCGGGCAGCGGCGTGGACGCGACGACGTCGATGACGCTGACCGACGGTCAGAACGGCGGGACGGATCTGGCGTGGAGCGCGGACGTCAACGTCGTCGGCACGATCGCAAGCCTCGCCGCGCGGCTGATGGGCGGTGTGACGAAGAAGCTCACGTCGGCGTTCTTCGATTCGGTACGCAAGGAGATCGAGAAGGACGCATAGGTATATGCTCCCTCCCATTCGTCGGGAGGGACCCATGGCGTATCCCGTCACCGTTACCGTCAACGGCACCAAGCGACGGAACCAGGTCGACGCGCGTCTCCTCCTCGTCCACTACCTTCGCGAGACGCTGGGACTGACCGGCACCAACATCGGCTGCGACACCAGCCAGTGCGGCGCCTGCACGGTTCTGATGGACGGCAAGGCGGTCAAGTCGTGCACGGTCCTGACCGTTCAGGCTGACGGCGCGAAGATCACGACGATCGAGGGGCTGGCGAGCAATGGCAAGCTCCATCCGCTTCAGGACGCGTTCTGGGAGAAGCACGGACTCCAGTGCGGCTTCTGCACGCCCGGAATGATCCTGACGGCCTGTGACCTGCTCGAGCAGAATCCGCGCCCGAGCGAAGCCCAGATCCGCGCCGGCCTGGAAGGCAACCTCTGCCGCTGCACCGGCTATCAGAACATCGTCGCCGCGGTCAAAGAGGCCGCCGGGCGAATGGCGAAAGCGTAGGAGGAGCCGCCATGGGTTCGCGCATCTTCGGCTCCGGAATCAAGCGGCGAGAGGATCCCCGTTTCCTGACGGGACAGGCCAGGTTCACCGACGACTTCGTGCTGCAGGGGATGGCGCACCTCGCGGTCGTTCGCTCGCCGTACGCCCACGCGAAAATCAAGGCCATCCGGACGAAGAAGGCCGCCGCGATGGACGGCGTGCTCGGCGTCTTCACGGGTCAGGACATGAAAGACGCGGGCTTCGGCCCGATTCCCTGCGCGTGGGTGGTGCCCAACTCGGACGCGAAGACGCCGGCCTACCCGCCGGTCGCGATCGACGTCGCGCGGTGGGCCGGTAACGCCGTGGCCATCGTCGTCGCGACCGACCGCTATATCGCTCGCGATGCGGCGGACGCCGTGGAAGTGGACTATGCCCCGTTGCCGGCGGTGGTCGACGCCGAGAAGGCGGCGCAGAAGGGCACGCCTCAGATCCACGCGGACGTCCCCGGCAATGTCGCCTTCCACTGGAAGGTCGCCGGCGGCGACGTGGACGCGGCGTTCAAGAGCGCCGACGTGGTCGTGAAAGAGCGCATCCTCAACCAGCGTCTGATCCCGAACGCGATCGAGTGTCGCGTGGCGCTGGCCCAGTACATGACCGCCACCGGAGAAGTCACGCTCTGGGTGACGTCCCAGAATCCGCACATCGCCCGCTTCCTCCTGTCGCTGGACACGGGAATCCCGGAGCAGAAGATCCGCGTCATCGCGCCGGACATCGGTGGCGGCTTCGGCAGCAAGCTCGCCCACTACCCCGAAGACAGCATGGTGATCTTCGCGTCGAAGAAGCTCGGTGTCCCTGTGAAGTGGACCGAGACCCGCAGCGAGAACTACCGCGCCACGAGCCACGGCCGGGACCACGTCCAGGACGTGGAGATGGCGGCGAAGAAGGACGGCACGATCGTCGGGATCCGGGCGAAGGTCTACGCGAACATGGGGGCGTACCTCTCGACCGCGTCGACCGGCGTGCCAACGATCCTCCACGGCCTGATGCTTTCGGGAGCGTACGACATCAAGAACATCCGCGAGGACGTCTACGGCGTCTTCACCACGACGACGCCGGTCGACACCTACCGCGGCGCGGGCCGGCCCGAAGCCACGTTCTTGATCGAGCGCCTCGTGGACCTCGTCGCGCAGAAGCTCAAGATGGATCCCGCCGACGTCCGGAAGAAGAACTTCATCCCTCCCTTCGCCGACGGGCACACGGTCGCGACCGGGCTGACGTACGACTCCGGCAACTACATCGCGGCCTTCGACAAGGCCCTGAAGATCCTGGACTACACCGGCTTCCGCAAGAAGCAGGCCGACCTTCGCAAGAAGGGCGAGTACGTGGGCGTCGGGTTCTCGACCTACAGCGAGATCTGCGGTCTGGGTCCTTCCTCGGTCGCGGGCGCCGTGGGCTTCGGCGGCGGGCTCTGGGAAAGCGCGATCGTCCGATTCCACCCGACGGGCAAGGTCGCCGTGATGCTGGGCATCTCGCCCCACGGCCAGGGCGAGGCGACCACGTTCGCCCAGATCGTGGCCGACCAGCTCGGCGTCGGCGTCGACGACGTCGAGATCGTGTACGGCGACACCGAGCGCACGCCGCTGGGCTGGGGCACGTACGGCAGCCGCTCGACTCCGGTCGGCAGCGGCGCGCTCATGAGCGCGATCACCAAGATCAAGGAGAAGGCCAAGATCGTCTCCGCGCACCTTCTCGAGGCCTCGGTCGAGGACATCGAGTACGCCGACGGGAAATTCTCGGTGCGCGGCGCTCCGGCCAAGTCCAAGACGATCCAGGAAATCGCCACGATGGCCAACGTCGCCTGGAACTATCCGAAGGGCCTCGAACCGGGACTGGAGGCCTCCGCGTTCTGGGATCCGCCGAACTTCGTCTATCCCTTCGGCTCGCACATCGCCGTGGTCCGGGTCGACACGGAGACCGGCGAGATCCGCCTCGAGCGCTACGTGGCCGTGGACGACTGCGGGAAGGTCATCAACCCGTTGATCGTCAGCGGACAGATCCACGGAGGCATCGCGCAGGGCGTCGCCCAGGCGCTCTGGGAAGGGGCGGCCTACGACGACAGCGGCCAGCTCCTGACGGGCTCGATGATGGACTACGCCGTGCCCAAGGCCGAGTTCTTCCCGAACTTCGAGCTCGACGCGACGGTCACGCCGACCAACGTCAATCCCCTCGGGGTCAAGGGCATCGGCGAGACCGGAACGATCGCGTCCACGGCCGCCGTCTACAACGCGGTGATGGACGCCCTTTCGCCGTTGAACGTCGGAAAGATCGACATGCCGCTGACGCCCGAAAGGGTGTGGCGCGCCATCCAGGGGGCGCGGAGGTAAAAGATGTATTCCTCCAGCTTCGAGTACTTTCGCCCGAAAACGCTGGGCGAGGCCGCGAAGCTCCTCAAGAGCAAGGGCGCGCGCGTTCTCGCCGGCGGACACAGCCTGCTGCCGGCGATGAAGTTTCGCCTCGCCAACCCCAAGTCCCTCGTCGACATCGGCGGCATCAAGGGGCTATCGGGAATCAAGACGCAGGGAAAGGGGCTCGCGATCGGTGCGACCACGACGCACGCCGAGATTGCGTCCTCCGCGCTGGTGCGCAAGACCTGCCCGCTCCTCGCCGAAACGGCCGAACAGATCGGGGACGTCCAGGTTCGCAACCGCGGAACGATCGGCGGCTCGATCGCCCACGCCGACCCCGCGGCCGACTTCCCCACCGCTTTGATCGCGCTCGAAGCCACGATCGTCGCGCGCGGCGGCTCGGGGGAGCGCAAGATTCCCGCCGGCAAGTTCTTCGTGGATCTCTTCACGACGGCTCTGAAATCGGGCGAGATCGTGACGGCGGTCCTGGTGCCCGGTTTCGGCAAGGGGACCGGATCCGCATACCTGAAACACCCTCACCCGGCGTCCCGCTACGCCGTTGCGGGCGTGGCCGCGATCGTCGAGCTCTCCGGAGGGAGAATCTCCCGCGCGCGCCTCGCCATCGGAGGCGTGACGCCAAATCCCGTGCGCGCCTCCGCGGCGGAGGCCGCGCTGGCGGGGCAGAAGCCCGACTCCGCCGCCTTCACCGCCGCCGCCTCCAAAGTCGCAGACGCTCTCGAAGATCCGATGGGAGACACCTACGCTTCGGGAGAGTTCCGCGTTCATCTCGCCTCGGTCCTGGCCAAACGCGCGCTCGCGGCCGCGGCCGAACGCGCCCGGGGCTAATTCATCGGAGCGCCCTCGTGCGCGACGTCCTGCCCGATCTCGAGTGCTGGCACGCGGAGGGCCGCCCGATCGCTCTCGCGACCGTGGTCGAGACGTGGGGCTCCGCTCCCCGTCCTCCCGGCGGCAAGATGGCGGTGACGGCGGACGGAAGAATCGCCGGATCCGTTTCGGGCGGCTGCGTCGAGAACGCCGTGGTCGAGGCCGGAAAGAAGACTCTCTCGAGCGGGAAGGCGCAGCTTCTCCACTACGGAGTCTCCGACGAGACGGCCTGGAGCGTGGGCCTGGCCTGCGGCGGCTCGCTCGATGTCTTCGTCGAGAGGCTCGATCCGTCGTTCTTCGCGGTTGTGCGAGACGCCATGGCGGCCCACAAATCCGTGGCCGTGGCGACGGTCATCGCCGGTCCGGAGGCCGAGGTCGGCCGAAAGCTCGCGCTCATCGAGGACGCGACCACAGTCGGGGGGATCGACGACGCGGCCGCCGCCGAGACGCGGGCGGCGCTCGCCGCGCGCGCGAGCCGCCGGGTGAAGGCCGGCGAACGGGAACTCTTCGTGGACGTGCTCCTGCCGGCGCCACGACTGGTGATCGTCGGAGGCGTGCACATCGCCGTCGCGCTCGTCACGCTGGCGAAGGCGCTCGGCTTTCGGACGATCCTCGTGGACCCGAGGGAATCCTTCGGCAACGCGAAGCGCTTTCCGCACGCCGACGAGATCGTCAACGATTGGCCCGACAAAGCGCTCGAGCGTCTCTCCCCCGACGCCTCGACCGCCGTCGCGGTCCTGACGCACGATCCCAAGCTCGACGATCCGGCGCTCCTCGCCGCGCTGCCGGGCCGCGCGTTCTACGTCGGCGCCCTCGGTTCGAAGCGCACGCAGGAGAAAAGGCGCAGCCGCCTTCTCGCGTCGGGCTTGGCGGAAGCGGCCCTCGCGCGTCTCCACGGTCCCATTGGCTTGCCGCTGGGAGGGCGTTCGCCCGAAGAGATCGCCCTCGCGATCCTGGCCCAGATCGTCGAGACGCGGAACGCGTCCGCTAGGCCCTAGACCCGAGAGCGATCAGCGCGCGTCGCAGCCGCGCGTGGCCCCGCAATAACGCGAGGTACCGCTGTTCCGACCGCGCCACCTTCGCGAGGACGATGTCGGCCGCGACCGCACGCTCGGCGGAAGGCCAGCGCGCGAGATCGGGAACGAGGTCCAGGACGAGCGACAGCTCCGAGAACGTGCGGCGCCTCTCCGCCGGCCAGCGAGCGGGCGAAAGACCGAGGGCCGCGGCGACTCTCCTCTCGCTGGCCGCGCGCAGCTTCGCTGCGTCTCCGCCGTACTCGGCCGCCATCCGGCGGTTGACCGAGAGGCCGAGGTTGCGGATGTGGAAGCGGTCCCACTCCCCGCGGATCGTTCCGGGGACTTCGTAGATCAGGTTGTGCGTCACGAGCCGCTCGAGCATGCGCCGCGACGACCGGTACGCCGGGTTGCGCGCGATGCGGCGCTCCTCGCGCTTCAGTACGGCGCGCACGGACCCGCGCGTGGGTCGGAAGCCGAGCTTGCGGTAGAACCAGAACGCGCCCGACTCCAGGGCCTCGTCGTTCTCGTATCCGAGCTGGTACGGATCGATCGAGAACGACGTGACGCCCAGAGCGTCGCGGTGGAACCGCATCACCTGGGCGTAGATCCAGGCCGACTCCCCCTCGCGAAACGCGTAGTACATGTTGAAGCCGATCTCGAGCCGCTCGGCGAAGGCCAGTCCCTCGATGTAGCCGATCGGGACGCCGTTCTTGACGACGAAGCCTCCGTACGCCGAGCGCACGGGGAGCCGCTTCTCCGGCAGAACGCCGACCAGAAAGAGCTCGACTCCCCTCCCCGGCCGCGCCGCGACGACCGACGCCGGGTCGGCGTAGGTGAACGTGTAGAACTCGCGGTAGCGCGCGGCGGTGGCCTCGCGCACGCGGTCGCAGATCCGCTGGCCTTCGCGGCGCGAGAGCCTTCGCAGCTTCAGCCGGGGCTCCGCGAACGTGCGGTCGAGCGAGACCTCCCTGCGCGCGAGGAGCGGAGCGTCGTGGAAGAAGGGCCGCGGGCCCGGCAGACGCATCCGGGTCCGCGAGGCCGGCGAGTCGCCCAGGTCCCAGGCAATCGGAAGCTCCATAGCGTCGAAATGCTCCGCCCGATCGGCTTCGGGAAGCGAGAGCCTCGCGTAGCAGTCCAGCAGCCACCGCGGGTCGTCGCGCCGTTTCCTCGCCGCGGCCGCGAGCCAGTCGACGTAGGGCACGTTGGCGTCGGCCAGGGCTTCTTCCTCGAGCAACGGAAGGAACGCGGGCCACGTGGCGCGCATCCGGTCCGAGAGCTCGGCGGCGTCCCAGTCGATTCGGACCCGGCGCCCGAACTGGCGCGCGAGAAAGCGGGTGACGTCGAAGGAGAAATCGGTCCCGAGCGTGGTCCCCGCGATGCCCGCCGCCTCCGGAGCGTCGAACGGCGAGAGATCCGCGTCCGTCTCGGAGAGCCGCGCGACGCGTTTCGAAAACCCGCGCAGGACCTCTTCCGACAATCTGAGGACGCGCGCCGAGTGCGGATATGCGCGCAGAAAGAGGACGGCGTCGTGGAGTCGAATCAGCCGCTCGGCGTCGCCGATTCGGACGCGCCGCGCCTGGGCGAGCCACCGCTCCGCCTCGCGCGCCCCGGGACGCCGGTGCCGCGCGCGCTCGAGCCTCGCGATGACCGTGTCCGCGGACGTCGGCACGGCCGGCATGCTACTTCGTAATAGGATCCCGAACGGAGAAACGATGAAGACGCAGCGACGCCTCCTGGCCGCTCTCGCGCTGACGGCGCTCGCCCGCGCCGCGGCCGCCCAGTCCGCGACACCCGCTCCCAAGCCGGCCGCGACGCCGCCGGCGGGCGATGTGAAGGAAGGCAAGGCCCTCTTCGCGAAGGTCGTCGAGAACATGGGCGGCAAGCAGAAGGTCGCCACGGTCAAGGACGTGCAGACGCGCGGGGAGCTGACGGCCAAGACGCCCGAGGGTGACGCGAAGATGGACGTCCAGACGGCGCTCGTGTTCCCGGACAGGCTCTCCCAGCAGGTCGATTCGCCGTTCGGCCGCTTCACGATGGTGGCGACGCCCGATGGCGCGTTTCTGGTGGGACCTCCCGGATCGCAGGACCTGCCCGAACCGATGAAGCAGGAGCTGCTGAAGCAGGTCCGCCGCGTGCCGCTCTACCTCGCGCAGAAGATGGACGACCCGAAGCTCTCGGTCGTCGCGACGGGCTCCGCCAAGGTCCAGGGCGTCGAGGCGAAGATCCTGGAGGTGAGCTACGGCGACACGTCCGTGCGCTGGTTCGTGGATCCGAAGACCGGGCGCATCCTTCGGACCGTCCATACGGCGACCGGACCCGATGGCAAGCCGCTGGAAATGAGCTCCGACTATCTCGACTACCGCGACGAAGGCGGTTTCCCGATCGCCCATCGCCTGGAGGTCACGACCAACGGCGAGCGCGACCAGACGCTGGTGCTCGAGGAGTGCAAGATCAACGCGGGTGTGGACCCCGTGGTCTTTCGAAAGCCGCCGCCGATGCCGACGCCCGCTCCCACGCCGGAGGTGGCGACGCCTCCCAAACCGGGACGCTAGCTCTCGTCAGGGATAGCTCGACGGGATGCAGGTGTTGGGCGCCCGGTCGCCGTTGAAACGGTCCCGGATCCACTGCACCGCGGTCGTCGCGCTGACGCGCGCCGCCCGAATGTGGTTGACGCCGGGCAGCAAGTCGTAACGCACGGTCGCGCCGGCTGCGCAGAGCTCCTTGACGAAGTCGCCGGTGACCGACGGGCGGACGATGTCGTCCTCCGCGCCCTGCGCGACGTAGATCGGAGCCGGGATCGGCGAGCGCCCCGGCCGGTTCTCCTCGATCAGCCCCTTCCACGGCTCGACGGCGAACGCGCCGTCGACGAGCATGTCCTTGGGAAGGTCGAACGAATCGAGCAGAATGTGGAAGCCTTCCACCTCGGTCTCGATGCAGTCGTGAGCGGTCTTCTGGATCGTCGGTATGTACGCGGGTTTTGCGACGAGGTCCAGCGGCGCCTTGTACACCTGGGACCAGGACCAGAGGGCATAGGCCCCGAGGATCCGACCCGCGCGCTCGGTGAGGTCGTCTTCGAGGAGGACCTCCAGGTAGGTCGGCGGGGAAATCGCCGCCACGCCTTCGAGGTGGAGCTCCGGCGCGTAGTCGCGCGCCCGCTGGCCGGTGAAGAGCGCCGCGTGTCCTCCCTCCGAGTGTCCCCAGACGATGAAGCGTCGCCCGGCTCCGGCCTGCTTGAGATTCCCCGCCGCGCGGACGGAATCCAGCACCGAGCGGGCCTCGCTCAAGCCGACCAGATACGGATGCACGCCCGGAGTGCCGAGGCCCTCGTAGTCGGTGGCGGCGACGACGTAGTCGAGGGCGATCAGGGCGGGAAGGTGCGGGATCCGCTCGAAGAAGTGCTCGGCCTCCGATGGCGCGCAGTCGTCCTCGACCCCCGTGGTTCCGTGCGCCCAAGCGACGACGGGCCGTCCGCCGAGCGGGTTGGGCTGGTCGGGCGCGACGATGACGCCGGACGTCTCGACGGTCCGGCCGTCGATGCCCATCGAGACGTAGAGAATCCTCCAGGCCTTCGAGCCCGTGGGCGCGCCCTTCATCTCCTTGAAGCTCAGGAGGTCCCCGGGTTTTCGGCCGGGCTCCGAAATCGGCGACGAAGACGCGGATGCGCCGGGCTTGGGCGGAAGCGTCCCGCACGCCGCAGCGAGCAGAACGATCCCGGTCAGCCAGGCGCGCACGGGCGAGAGATTACTCCAGGAGGCTCTTGAGACGAGCGTGGCCTTCACGGCTGACCGGCACACGGGAGCCGTCGGAGAGGATCGCGACGTGGCTTCCCTTCGCGTAGGCTTCGAGCCTCTCGAGGCAATCCAGCCGGATCAAGTGCGAGCGATGAACGCGCACGAAGCGCTTCGGATCCAGGGAGGACGCCAGCGAAGCCAGCGTCTGGGCCTTCAGATACGTCTTTCCCTCGCTCCGGAGCCCGACGTAGTCGTCCTGCGCCTCGGCGGCGACGAGCCTCTCCACGGGTATGACGTGCACGCGGCTTCCGTCGCGCACCACGATGCGCTCGAGCCAGGCGCCTTCCGGGCGCGCGGCCGCGGCGACGTCCGCGGGAGAGGGCGTCGCCCGCGAGCGCCTGCGCTCGATCGCCCGGTCGAGCGCGGCCGCGATCCGCTCCGGAGCGTACGGCTTCAACACGTAATCCACCGCGGACACCTCGAACGCCTTGACCGCCCAGGCGTCGTACGCCGTGACGAAGACCGCGGCGACGCCGGGGTCGAGGAGCTCGAGCGTCTCGAAACCGTTGAGCTTGGGCATCTCGATGTCGAGGAAGACGACGTCCGGCGGAGTCTCGGCCGCGGCCTTCACCGCCTCGAAGCCGTTCGCGCACTCGGCGAGGACCCGGACGCCGGGGATCCGCTGCAGGTACTCGCGCAGGATGGCGCGCGCCGGCGCCTCGTCGTCGACGATGAGGACGGAGACCGGGGGCCGGGCGTCCCCGGTCACGCCGCTCTCTCGGCGGGAACCGAGATGACGACCAGGAACCGATCCGTCAGCCTCTTCGCGGCGAACAAAGCCTCCGCGCCCCACCGCGCGGCCAGACGCTCGCGCACGTTGCGCAGGCCGATTCCGGTTCCGGGGCGCGACGGCGAATCCGGATCGAAGGGATTCTCGATCAGGATCCGCAGCCTCCCCCCTCCGCGCGCGACGCTGACCCGCACCGTCCCGCCGTCCACGCGGCTGGCGATGCCGTGGCGGACGGCGTTCTCGACCAGCGGTTGAAGGAGCAGGGGCGGGATCTCGCAGGAGGCGCCCGTCTCGTCGAGGTCCTCCTCGACGACGAGCCGGTCGCCGAAGCGCAGCGACTCGACGTCCAGATACGTGCGCGACAAGGCGAGCTCCTCCGACAGAGGAATGCTCGACTTCTCGCCCGCGGCCAGGCTCTTGCGCAGGAAGTCCGAGAGGCGGACGCACATCTCCTGCGCGCGGCCCGGGTTGGCGGAGGCCAGAGCGGCGATCGAGTTGAGGCTGTTGAACAGGAAGTGGGGGCGAATCTGCGCCTTCAAGGCCGCGAGCTGGGCGTCGCGGGCCAGGATCGCGAGCTCCGCCTCGCGCCGCTCGGCCTCGCGCGCCGCCTCGAAGGAGAGAAGAACGTAGTGCAGGGCGACCGACAGGAAATAGAGGAGGAGTCCCCCCGCGGCGAGCCCCGGGACCTGCGTCCGATAGCGATCGAAGAGATCGGCGAAGGAGGAGATCTGCCCGAGCGCCGCGGCGAGTAGCCCGCCGAAGAGCACCCAGACGGTGCTGACGACGACGGCCCCGGCCGCGAACGTCGCCAGCATCAACGGAAAACGTCCGCCTCCGAGCGGAAAGCGGCGGCAGATGTACCAGGCCGACAGGCCCAGGAAGGCATAGGCGAGCGTCAGAGGCAGGGCCAGCGCCGCCGCCTCCGCCAGACCGAGGCCCCCCGGCCGCGCGAGCAGCGCGGTGACGATGGCCGCCACCGGCAGGCACGCCGCCAGGTACGGGAGCAGGCGACCGGGGCGGTCCAGGATCGGGTGCATCAGAGGGTCATCCCGAGCGCAGCGAGGGATCCCGAACTGTTACGGGATCCCTCGTCGCTGCGCTCCTCGGGATGAAAAGTGCTATGCACTTTTCACTTCGATTCCGCCGCAGATCACCACACCGGTCACGTGCAGCGTCTTCGCCGGCATATCCCGCGCGGCGTAACGGGGTTTGTATTCCGAGCTTCCCAGAACGGCGCTGGCGTTTAAGACGACGTTCCAGCTCTCGGGCACCTTGATGACCACGCCGCCGAAGAACGCGAAGACGTCGATGCTCGCGGTGTCTTCGGCCATCTGCGCCTCGCGGAGGTCGATCTCGTTGCCGCCGAAGATCACGCTGACGTTGCCGCCGCGGAAGCTCGACGTGCGGATCGTGCGATTGCCTCCGCCGAAGAGCGCGAACTCGTTCAGGTACGGCGACGGCCCTCCGGCGCCGGGCTCACCGGGAGCTCCGGAGGTTCCCGGCGGGAGCCGCGACTTGCGGCCCGGCCCGAACGCCTCGTAGATCAGGTAGGCACCGATGGCGACCATCATCACGGGCCCGATCTTCCAGAAACTGATCCAGAAGACGCCGAGCGTTCGAAGCAGGAAGAACGCCCCGAACGCGATCTCAAGTAGGCCCCACACCCGCTGGCCCGGCCGTCCCGGCCGGAACACGTGCGCGACGCCGACGAGGATCAGGACAACCGGCCAGAACTCCCAGAGCGCGTAGTTCTCGATGACTCCCAGGTTTTCCAGCGTGAAGAGAATCCCGATGACGATCAGGACGTAGCCGGCGATCGCCTTCGCGCTCAAGAGGGTCTGCCTGGGTTCCGTCATACGATCCTCCGCCACTTCATTCATGTCGCCCTCCACCGCGAAGTTACGCAGCCGTCCGCCCCGTATCCCGCCCTTTTCGGCCAACGGAGGCTGCGCGCCGGCCAACGGCGACCGCCTGCGGCCCGCGGTGCCGGGGAAGCTACAATCGGCCCCGCGAACGCGATGAAGATTATCCGCACCAATCCGGGCACGCGCGCATGATCTGCCCCAAGTGCCAGACCCCCAACCCGGAGCCGGCTGAGAACTGCCTGCGCTGCGGCTTCGGCTTCGCGGGAGCTCCGGCGATCGAGATCGAGGAGTCCCACGCCGCCGAGCTGACGTCGGTTCCCACGATGGGAAGCCCTTCGTCGTTCCGGCAGTGGGCGAACCAGTCGCAGCGCGGCGTGGCATCGGTCGTCCTGCCCGCGGGCCTCGAGATCGGCCATCGCTACCGGGTCAAGAGCCTGCTCGGCATGGGCGGCATGGGAGCGGTCTACCTCGTCCACGACAAGGGACTCGACCGCGACGTCGCCCTGAAGCTCATCCGCTCCGACATCGCCGAGGATGCCGACGCCCTCGAGCGCTTCAAGCGCGAGATCCAGCTCTCCCACCGCGTGACGCACCCGAACGTGCTGCGCGTCTTCGACCTCGGAGAGGCCGACGGCATCCAGTTCCTGACGATGCAGTTCGTCGACGGCCGAGACCTTTCGACGATCCTGAAGAAGCAGGGGAAGCTTCCGACGGATCGGCTGCTGCGCGTCTTTCGCCAGACCGCGGAGGGCCTCAAGGCCGCGCACGATCAGGGCGTCATCCACCGGGACCTCAAGCCTCAGAACATCATGCTCGACGGCTCGGGCCGGGTCTACGTCACCGACTTCGGCATGGCGAAGTCGTCCGAGCAATCCGGAATGACACAGACGGGCGCGGTCATCGGAACCCCGTTCTACATGTCGCCCGAGCAGGTCAAGGGCGAGACCGTGGGCCCGCAGTCCGACATCTATGCGCTGGGCGTCATCCTGTACCAGATGGCCGCCGGAACCGTCCCCTTCGGCGGGAACACGCCGTTCGAAGTCATGATGGGCAGGCTCCAGCGCCCGCCCAAGCCGATCCGCGAGCTCAACCCGGAGCTTCCGGTCTACCTGCAGAAGATCATCGAGCGCTGCCTCGCGGTCGACCAGAGCCTTCGCTACCAGAACGTCCAGCAGATCCTGGACGACCTGGACGCCGAGTCGTTTCGCACGTCGATCCGTTATCAGACCTTTTCGCGTCGCTGGACGAAGCCGGCGGCCGCGGCGATTGCCGCGGTCGTGGTGCTCGCGGCCGCCGGATTGTGGCTGTACCAGAAGGGCCGCTCCGCGAAGCCCGCGGCGCCGCAGAAACCGCAGTCGGTGTTGGTCGCCGACTTCGCCAACCACGCCGGCGACGCCGTCTTCGACGGAACGCTCGAGCCGGCCTTCACGCTCGCGCTCGAGGGCGCCTCGTTCGTCAGCTCCTACAATCGGAGCACCGCCCGCAAGGTCGCCTCCCAGCTCTCGCCGGGCGCGACGGGGCTCGACCAGACGGTCGCGCGCCTCGTCGCCGTGCGGGAAGGGATCAACGTCGTCACCTCCGGCTCGATCGACAAACGCGGCGACGGCTACGAAGTCTCCGTGCGGGCGATCGACGCCGGCACAGGGAAGACGATCGTCGAAGCCAAGGAGACTGCGTCCGGAAAGGACGCCGTGCTCGCCTCGGTGGCCCGCCTGGCCGCGCGGGTCCGCCGGGCGCTCGGCGACGCCACGCCCGAGTCCACGCAGCTCGCGGCCGCGGAGACGTATTCGGCCGGATCCCTCGACGCCGCGCACGAGTACGCCGTCGCGCAGAACCTGCAGTGGGAAGGCAACTGGGAGGAAGCGATTCGCCATTACCGGAAGGCCCTCGACCTCGATCCCAACCTCGGCCGGGCGTACGCGGGCCTGGCCGCCGTCGAGAGCAACCGCGGGCAGCGCCCGGCCGCGGAGAAGGACTACAAGGAAGCCCTCGCCCGCATCGATCGGATGAGCGAACGCGAGAAGTATCGGACCCGCGGGGGTTATTACCTGCTCGTGCGCAATCCCGACAACGCGATCGAGGAGTTCAGCGCGCTCGTCAAGCTCTTCCCCGCCGACACCGCCGGGATCGCGAATCTGGCCTTCGCATATTTCGTCAAGCGCGACATGGCGAACGCGCTCTCGTGGGGGCGCAAAGCGATCGAGATCTATCCGAAGAACGTGCCGCAGAGGAACAACTTCGGGCTGATCGCGATGTACGCCGGCGACTTCGAGACCGGCGTCCGCGAGCAGAAGACCGTTCTGCAGATGAACCCGCAGTTCGTGCTGGCCTATGTCGGCCTCGCCCTCTCGGAGCTCGGCGCGGGACGGCCCCAGGAGGCGCTCGCGACTTGGAACCAGCTCGCCGGGATCGGGCCGGCCGGAGCATCCTCCGCCGCGATGGGACTGGCGGACCTGGCCTTGTACCAGGGAAGAATCGACGACGCGCGGTCGATCCTGGAGACCGGGATCGAGCACGACCTGGCCGCCAAGGATCCCGAATCAGCTGCCCGCAAGCTGACAGCGCTCGCCGAGGCCGAGATGGAAAACGGCCAGACGGCGCGGGCCGCCGCCGCGGCCGAGAGGGCCATGGGCATGAGCAGCGACGTCGCCGTCGTCGTCAGCGCCGCCCGCGTGCTCATCGAGGCGGGCGAGGAGAAGAAGGCGCTCGCCGCGGCGGGACAGCTCGAAGGGCGCCTCGAGCCGGATCCGCAGATGTACGCGGGACTCCTGCGGGGAGAGGCGGAGCTCAAGCGCCGGAACTACCGCGAAGCGATCACTCGATTCAAGGACGCCCGCAAGCTCGCGGACTCGTGGCTCCTGCGGTACGACCTGGGACGCGCCTATCTGGAGGCGGGCTCGTTCGCCGAGGCCGACGCCGAGTTCGATGCGTGCGTGAAGCGCCGCGGAGAGGCCACCGCCGTGTACCTCGACGAGGTCCCGACCTTCCACGTCGTCCCGCCCGTCTACTACTACCTCGGCCGCGCCCGCGAGGGCCTGAAGAGCCCGGGTGCGGCCGACGCGTACAAGACGTTCCTGTCGTTCCTGACCGGGGAAGGCGGAGCGCTCGCGAAGGACGCGCGCCGCCGCCTCGCCGCCAAATAGAAAGGCGGCGGCCCCAGGATTCGGATTATCCCTACAGTCGTAGGGGCGGCCCTTGCGGCCGCCCCGGGCGGGGACAAGCCCCGCCCCTACTGAAGCTTCTCGATCGTGGCCCGGATCGCGCTGCCGTCGTTCAACTGCAGCTCGAGCTCGTAGCAGCCAGGCCCGGGCACGGAAGAGGTGTCCCAGTTGAATATGAACTGGTTGGTTCCCGTGTCGAACCGGAAGGTGCTTCCTCCCGTCGCTCCGGTCGTGGGCTTGTAGAGGATGTAGGCCGTACCGGTGGCCTGGCCGGAGCATGCGCCTCCCGTGTAGGCAACGGCCTGCAGCAGCTGCGCCGAGGAAAGGTCCGAAATGTAGTTGCCGGACGCGTCCTGGAGCTTCCATTTGACCGGCGTGGCCGACCCGTAGTTCACGGTGCCCGAGAAGGTCGGCGCGGCGAGCGTTCCCGCGGTCGACATGGGCGAGAGGAAGCCCGTGAACGTGTACTGCCCGATGACCGTCTGGACCAGCACGCTCGAGGTGCTTCCCGCGAAGTTCGCGCTCCCGCCGTAGACGGCCGTGATCGAATGCGCCCCCGGCGCGAGCGCCGCCGTCGTGGAAGCGGCTGATCCGCCGGAGAGCGTCGACGTGCCGAGCGTCGCCGACCCGTCTTTGAACGTCACCGTTCCGATCGGGACGCCTACCGTCGAGGTCACGGTCGCCGTGAACGTCACCGACTGACCCTGGAGGGACGGATTCACGCTGGAGACAATCGTCGTCGCCGTCGCCGCCGCATTGACCGTCAGGCCCGAGGTGGCGCCGCTCAGCCGGTGAACGGTCGTCGCGGAGAAGTTCGCGCCGATGGTCGTCACGCCCGCCGAGGTCGGCGTCACCGTCACCGCGCAGGCCGAAGATCCTGGCACCGTCGGCGCCAGGACGCAGGTGGTCGCCGAAAGGCCCGAACCGCTCAGGGCGATCGTGCCGGTGGGGCTGGACGGCGTTCCGCTCCCCTCCGTATCGGTCACCGTGACGGTCACGCTCGTGGACTGGCCCAGGGTGATGGGATTGGCTCCGAAGGTGATCGAAGTGGTCGTCGCGCGGGCGTTGACGGCGAGGCTGAACGTCTGGGTCGCCGTCTGCGGCGTCCCCGGTGTCGAGTCGGTCACTTTGGCCGTAAACGAGAAGCTCCCCGAGCTCGTCGGAGTGCCCGAGATGACGCCGGCCGAAGACAGCGTCAGCCCCGCCGGAAGGGTGCTTCCCGTGGCGAGCGACCACGTCAGCGGCGCCTTGCCGCCGGAGGCCTGGAGCGTCGTGCTGTAGGAGGTCCCGACCAGGGCCGCGGGAAGCGTCGTGCCGTTGGTCGTCTGGATGAAGAGAAGCGCCGCGAAGTCCGGCACCGATCCGTTCGTGTTGGTCCCGTGCGCGGTCACGACGGGAGTCAGGCTGCGGACCAGATCCGCCATCTGCTCGGGCGTGAGGGCCGCGCGCAGCGTCACGAAAGCCGTTTCCCCGGGTGCGAGGGCCATCGTCGAGTTCGCGACGCTCGTGTCGGTGATGTTGGGATTGGAGGCGGACGCGAGGTCGGGCGCGATCGCTGCGTCGTTGACGTTCGACACCACCACGCTCTGCGGCTGGTTGAGCAGCGTGCAGCTCGCGCTGGCCGGCGTCGTGGAGTTCTTCGTGACGATCACCTGCAGCGGTACGTTGTAGGCGTTGTTGCCGAACAGCGCGACCCGGTAGGAGTGGGCCGTGTTGCCGGAGTTGACCACGGCGTACGTCGTCTCGCTCAACGGCGCGTTGGAGATGTTGAGGTTCGAGATGTTGAGGTTCGAGATGTTCAGGTTCGCGGCCGCGGTGTTGGAAATGTTCAGGTTCGAGATGTTGAGGATCGCCGGGTCCGGGTTGGAGATGTTGAGGTTGGAGATGTTCAGGTTCGAGATGTTCAGGTTCGAGATGTTGAGGATCGCCGGATCGACGTTGGAGATGTTGAGGTTCGAGATGTTGAGGACCTGGTTGGGGTTGGAGATGTTCAGGAACGGGTTCGGATTGGCCGGATTCCAGACCTGGAAGCCGGGGGTGTAGATCTCGAGCGTCCCGATGTCGGCGGTCGTCCCATCGGGCTGCGCCAGCGGCGAGACCGAGCCTTCGGGATTCAACACGATGGAGCCCGTGAGCGAACCCCCGACTTCCGCGACGTTGACGGCGAAGCTCGCCGCCACGTTGGAAGACTTCGCGAACACGGGCCGGGCGGCGCCGGAGCGGGCGGCGATCGTCACGTCCAGCGTGGTCTGGGAAGAGGTCTGCAGGAAGGAGGCCTGCCCGCCGGAGGGCTGCGTCACCGTCATGCGGAACGTGCGCTGCTGACTCGTGAGGTTCTGCAGCGTCACGACGAAGGACCGCTGGAGCGTCGCGGATAGCGGCTTCACGTTCTGCGGCGATCCGACGACGAGCCCCTCTGTGATCCGGCTGCTGTAGACGTTCTGGTTGCGCATGCCCTCCTGCCCGTTGACGCACGGAGGGGTTTGCTGGGTCGGGTCGAGCACGCTCTGGTGGACCGCGCCCGTGGGCGTGTAGTTCGCCCAGTTCCCGTCGAGCGGCGGCTTGACGTCGCGGTTATCGGTCCACGTGGCGTAGGCGACCAGAGGGGCCGACGCCGAGGTGTTGAACGTCCAGCCTCCCGATCCGTTTGCCTTGAAGTTCTGGCCCGCGACATCGATGTAGTCGCCGAGGAACGGAAGCGTGCCCTGCGAGAAGAGCGGCAGATTCGGCGGGTTGTTCTGCAGCTGGGTCAAGCCGGTGGGGGTTCCGGTGTCGGCCGCGGTGAGGCCGAAGCGGTACTGGGAAACGGTGGTCGAGGCGAAGACGGGCGCCGCCCCGGCGGCGGCCTCGGCGACCCGCAGATCCACGGTGTGCCGGCGCATGGTCAGGGTCGCATCGTCGATCTGGAGCGTGAAGACCTGTTCGGGATGCGCGGGAAGCTCCCCCTTCGGGTCGCGCCGGACCAGGTAGAAGCGCCCCTGAGCGTCGGGCGCGAACGGGTTGTTCGGGATGTGGAAGCCGAGCGTGTGGTCGAGCCGCTGGTCGTAATAGACGAGCACGAGACGCCCGGCGAGGAAGGTCAGCTGGGGCATGAACTGGTGGCCGTGCGAGAAGGTGTTGCCGAAGTCGTCGGTCAGGGGTCCCGCGTCCACGGCCACCGGCGCTCCCCAATTCGCGCCGTTGGCCGACGTCGACATGACGATCTGCGCGTCTCCCGTCGAAGAGTTGCGCTGGGCCCAGGCCACGTGAACGCGGCCGACGCCGCCGGCGACCGAGGCCGCGATCGTGGGAAGGGCGTTCGTCCGGAACTGCGTCGGGGTGGTTCCCTGATCGAACGGGGCGATCGTGGCGACTTCCGTCGTGTTCTTCGAAGGGAACGTCTTGCCGAAATCGGTCGATTTGGCGACCAGGATCGCGTCCGTCTGGCTGGAGCTCGAGAAACGGCGCCAGGTCACGTAGATCGCGCCAGAGGCCGGGTCGATCGTCATGTTCGTTCCCTGGTTGACCGAGTTCGACTCCGACAGCTTCAAGGGGTTCGACCAGGACTTCCCGCAGTCGAGCGACCTCGAGAACATGATCTTCGTGCTCGTGGCGCCGGTGAAACGGCTCCACACCAGGTAGACGTTGCCGGCCGGGAAGGTCTGCGGCGTCCCGAAGGGGCTGAACGTGCACATGCCGGCGCCCTGCCGGGGGATGTCCACCGCAATCCAGGGCTTGTCGATGAACTGGCCCGAGGTCCCGCTGTCCACGACGACGGTCGAGACGTACTTGATCGTGTCCTTCCCGAGCGTGGCGTCGCCGTTTTCCTTCTGGTTGGCGTCCAGATAACGGGCCACGAAGACCGCCCCCTGGTTCGTGCCGCGGTTGAAGGCGATGCCGCTGAAGTACAGGGTCCCGCTCGTGCCCGCGCGGACGGTGGGATCGGCGGCCGCGTTGTACGCCTTCAGCGGCGAGGCCAGGCCCTCGGGTGACTGGTCCTGGGGGAACCCGGGAAGCAGCGTGCTCTGCCAGGTCTGCGCGCCGTCGAAGGACTTGAAGACGCCGAGCCACGCATCGCCCGCGAGCGACCCGGGCACGATGTCGGAGACGGGCAGGTCGACGGTCCGGTAGTCGTTCGCCCCCGCCAGCAGATGGAGCGCGTTGCGCGACGAGACGGCGAGCGACGGCTCGTTCTGGCGCTGGAGGAAGGGGTCGCCCCCCGGAAACTGCGTGCCGGAGACCATGTTGATGTTCTGGCCGGCGACGGGCGTCGTCTGCGCGCTCCCCGGCGCAGCTGCGGCGGCGAAGGCGGCGAGCGCGACGACGGCGGAACGTGCGAGGAAACTCCGCCACCGCGGCGGTCTCGGATGAGGGTTACACGGGGAGCAGAAGGGCAACCGCTGCATCTCGACCTCCGTTAGTAATCGAATGGGATCGGGGGCGCCAGATCTGCCCCCACGTAGAAGCACGCTGTATATCGCGAATGGGCCGCGCGATCAAGTTCTGTCAGAAGTCGCGCGCTCGGCGATGTGCTCGCGCTTTCCGATTCGACGGGTTTGCCCTATGCTGTCTTCTGCGACGGAGGAGTCATGTCCACGCAAGTCATCATGCCCCAGATGGGAGAGTCCATCGCCGAGGGCACAATCACCAAGTGGCTCAAGAAAGTCGGCGACGCGGTCAAGCGCGACGAGCCGATCTTCGAGATCTCGACCGACAAGGTAGACGCCGAGATCCCCTCGCCGGTCGCCGGAACGCTGACCGAGATCAAAGTCAACGAAGGCCAGACCGTTCCGATCAACACGGTCGTCGCGGTCATCGGAGAGGCCGGGGAGCAGTCCGCATCCGCCCCCGCCCCCGCCCCGGCCGCCGAGGCACCAGCGCCCAAGGCGCCGGAGGCTCCCCCAGCGGCTCCGGCTCCGCAGCCCGAGGCGAAGCCTGCAGCGCCCGCGGCTCCAGCTCCGCAGCCCGAGGCGAAGCCTGCAGCGCCCGCGGCTCCGGCCCCCGCGC
>JBKOZO010000024.1:0-21659 GCA_046725935.1 Acidobacteriota bacterium
CGCTTGTTCGGTGGTCCGTTCCGGGCACCCGCCGCTGCGGGATGGAGGGAAGATCCTGGAGCGCCCTGGAGGAAACCTGCTACTACCCGATCGACGTCCTCCAGAAGGAAGGCGTCGTCGCCGTGGTTCGCCGCAGCGAAAAGGCGCGCGAGGTCGCCCATGTGGCCGTGGGGCCGTTTCGCTACGGAACCGAGGAGATCGAGCTTCCCGACATTCCCCAGGCGCATCCCTCGGCCGACGACGAGAAGCGCAACGCCCGCGAACAGGCTCGCGTCGCGCGAATCTGGAGGCGCCGCGAAGGGCCGGCCCGCTTCACGCTTCCCCTCGCGGCTCCCGTACGGCCGCTGCCCGAAGGAAAGACGTTCGGCTGGAACCGAGTATTCAATGGTGTGCCGGCGGCCCAGCCTCACATGGGCGCGGACTACGCCCTGACCGCGGGCACGCCGGTCTACTCCGCCGCCGACGGTGTCGTCGTTCTGGCCGAAGAGCTCTTCTATCCGGGCAACGCCGTCTTCATCGATCACGGGGACGGTCTTTTCACGACGTACTTTCATCTATCCGAGATCACGGTCCGGCCCGGCCAGGAAATCCGGCGCGGCGAAAGGGTCGGTTCCGTCGGCGAGACCGGACGCGCCACCGGTCCGCACCTGTTCTTCGGCGTTCGCTGGCACGGGGCGCGGATCGATCCGCGATTCCTTCTGGAGGATCCCGGAAAGATTCCTTCGGTCGAAAGGTTGGAATCATGAGCGACGAGGCGCTGGGGATCTACCTCCAGGATCATCTGGCTGGCGCGGCTGGAGCCGTCGAGCTCCTCGAGGCCCTGCAGAAGAGGCACGCCGGCGAGCCCGTGTCGGCGCTCGCCGCCGAGATCCTGGCCGAGGTCGAGGAGGATCGCGGCGCTCTGAAGGATCTCGCCGAGCGCGTGGGCGGCGGATCGCATCCGGTCAAGGAAGGAGCGGCGTGGCTTGCCGAGAAGGCGACGCGCGTGAAGGTCGGCCGCGGAACCGCCGGCGAGCTCGGCGCGTTCGAGGCGCTGGAGGCCCTGGCCCTCGGCATCTGGGGCAAGCGCGCCCTCTGGCGCGCTCTCGCGGTCCTCTCCGCGAGCGATTCCCGGCTGCAGGGCCTGGATCTGGATCGTCTGATCACGCGTGCCGAGTCCCAGCACGCGCGCGTCGAGGAGTTTCGGCTCCGGACCGCACCGAATGCCCTCCGGCTCCGCGGCTGAAATAGACTCCCGCGCGAGCCTCGCGGGCGGACCCGAGGCCGCATCTTCGACGAGTGAATCGGACAGACGGACCCTTCCGGCGAATCTACGCGGTGGTGGCCCGGGTTCCGCGCGGACGCGTCGCGACGTACGGGCAGGTGGCGCGGCTGGCGGGGCTGCCCGGACAGGCGCGCATCGTCGGCTACGCCCTCGCGGCGCTGCCGTCGGGAACTCGACTGCCGTGGCATCGCGTCGTGAACGCCCAGGGCGGAATCAGCCAGCGCGCCGACGGCCCCTACGGCCACATCCAGCGCGCGCGCTTGGAGAAAGAGCGCGTCCGGTTCGACGGCCGGGACCGCATCTCGCTGGAGCGCTTCCGCTGGAGGCCGGGAGCGGGGCGCACGACTCCCTGAACCCCCTCGCATGACGATCGACAATCGACTCTACGACCGGCTCGCGGGGTCCTGGTGGGACAAGCACGGGTTTCTCTACGGGCTGACCGCATTGAATCCACCGCGGTTCGGCTACATGCGCCGCGTGCTCGTCGAGGATCTGCATCGGAACCCGGCCGACCTCGAGATTCTCGACGTCGGCTGCGGGGGAGGACTGCTCGCGGAAGAGTTCGCGCGCCTGGGTTCCTCCGTGACGGGCGTGGATCCGTCGAAGAAATCGCTCGAAGCGGCGCGGCGTCATGCGGAGGACGCGGGTCTTTCGATCGCCTACGAAGCCGGCGTGGCCGAAGAGCTGCCGTTTCCGGACGCCTCGTTCGACGCCGTCTACTGTTGCGACGTGCTCGAGCACGTCGAAGACCTGGACCGCGTCGTCGCCGAAGCCGCGCGGGTCTTGAAGCCCGGAGGCGCCTACCTCTTCGACACGATCAACCGTACGTGGCGGAGCTCGCTCGTCGTCATCTTCCTGCTGCAGGACTGGGACTGGACGCGATGCATGCCGCCGGACCTGCACGACTGGCGCATGTTCATTCGCCCGGAGCGGCTTCGCGATCTGCTCCTCCGGCACGGCCTCTCGCCGAGTTCGTTCCGGGGCATGGAGCCTCGCGTCGGCTTATTTCGGGTCCTTCGAGCACTGCGGCGGCGCCGGCGCGGACAGATCTCGTTCTACGAGGCCTTCCGCCAGATGGATATGGGCGAGAGTCTGGATGTGGGGGTGCAATACCTCGGGTACGCGCGAAAGCCGTCCTGAAGGGCAAAGCACGGCTTCGTCGACTCCTCGGGAAATCCTTGGGGTTCGAAAAGCGGCAACTGCGCCCGCAGTCCTGCGTAACTCAGTCCGAGTGAAGACGCGCACGGCCGCCTGGTTGACCATCGGAGCCCTGACATCGTTGGCGCTGTCGAGCGACGACGCCAGCGGGCGCTACGACAACGCCTGGCCCCAGTGGTCTCCCGACGGCCGGCGCATCGTCTTCGCGTCGACGCGGGACGGCGGCGACTGGGAGATCTACCTCATGGACGCCGACGGATCGCATGCGCGGCGCCTGACCGAGAGCCCCGGCCGAGACGCGCACCCGGCGTTCAGCCGCGACGGCAAGCGCGTGTTGTTCCAGTCGCCGCGCCGAGGCCCCGTGGACCTCTACTCGATGAACCTGAAAGGCGAGCACCTGGAACGCCTGGTGGCGACGCCGGATTTCAACGGAGTCCCCGTACCGTCTCCGGACGGGAAGTGGATCGCGTTTCAGCGGGGAACCCTCGTCGGCGAGACCTACCACTGGGATCTCTTTCTCGTGGACGCTGCCGGGCGAAATGAGCGCCGCCTGACCGAGAACGCCTGGAGCAGCCAGGTCCCCACCTGGAGCCCGGACGGTCGGCAGCTGGTGATCTTCGCGAACCCGGAAGGCCGCGACCAGCTCTTCCTCATGGACGTGGCGACGGCGAAGGTGCGCCCCCTCGTGGCGAGCGCGTCCGACGACCAGACGCCTTCGTTTTCGCCGGACGGACGGTTCGTGGCGTTCGTGTCCAACCGCGACGGCGTGCGGGACATCTACCGGCTCGAGATCGCCACCGGAGCGGTGATCCGCCTGACGAACGGCCTGGACGTCTGGTCGCAGCCGAGCTGGTCGCCGGAGGGCCGGCGCATTCTCTTCTCGGGCAAGAAGACGGGAGGGGACGAGGTCTACGTCGTCGGAGCCGACGGCTCGGGCCTGACGAGGATGACGACGGGGACCGAAGGGCGGCGGTGAAACCGGCACGCGAGATGCAACGAAGGATCTGCGGGGTCGACGATGATCCGTAAGCTGAAATCCGGCAAGTACCGCCTCTACTCGCGAAAGAAAGACCCGAAGACCGGGAGGCGCCGCAATCTCGGAACCTTCGGCTCGCGCGCCGCGGCACTGAAGCACGAGAGGGCGGTTCAGTACTTCAAACGGGCATAAGCTCGCGGCGCGTGAGCAGGTTGCGAACAAGCGCGAGCGACGGTTAGTATCCCCGCGGTGACCCTGGCTCCCTTTCATCCTGTCGTCCGCCGCTGGTTCGAGGCTCGCTTCGGCGAGGCCACGGATCCCCAGCGCGAGGGGTGGCCGGCGATCCGCGAAGGCCGAAACGTCCTGATCGCCGCTCCGACCGGGTTCGGGAAGACGCTCGCCGCGTTTCTGGCGGCGATCGATTCCCTGATTCGACAGGGATCCGACCTGCCCGACGCCACGCAGGTCCTCTACGTTTCGCCGCTTCGGGCCCTTTCCAACGACGTGCGCAAGAACCTCGAGGCTCCTCTCTCCGAGATTCGCACCATGGACGACGGAGTGCCCGACGTCCGCGTTCTGGTCCGGACCGGCGACACGCCCTCGCGCGAACGCGCCGCGATGCTCCGGCGGCCTCCGCACATCCTGGTCACCACACCCGAGTCCCTGTACCTGATGCTGACGAGCGAAGGCGGCCGTGGCCTGCTGCGGACCGTCCGGACGGTCATCGTCGACGAGATCCACGCTCTCGTCCGGGACAAGCGGGGAAGCCACCTCTCCCTTTCGCTCGAGCGTCTCGAAGCGCTGGTGGGCGTTCCGCTGCAGCGGATCGGTCTGTCCGCCACGCAGAAGCCTCTGGAGGCCGTGGGGCGCTTCCTGACGGGCACGGGCCGGGACTGCACGCTCGTGGACACGGGTACCTTCCGGAAGCTCGACCTCGGCATCGAGGTGCCGCCTTCGCCGCTCTCGACGGTCTGCTCGCACGAGCAGTGGGAGGAGATCTACGCCCGGATCGCGGAGCTCGTTCGCGAGCATCAGACGACGCTGATCTTCGTCAACACTCGGAAGATGGCCGAGCGCATCGCCGGCCAGCTGACCCGGCTTCTCGGGGAGGACGCCGTGACCAGCCATCACGGCAGCCTCTCGCGCGAGCGGAGGCTCGACGCCGAGGAGAGGCTGAAGGCGGGGCGCTTGAAGGCGCTGGTCGCGACGGCGTCGCTCGAGCTCGGCATCGACATCGGCGACGTGGATCTGGCGATCCAGGTCGGCGCCACGCGCTCGATCGCGACGTTCCTGCAGCGCGTCGGCCGCGCGGGTCACGCTCTGAAGCGCGTACCAAAGGGGAGACTCTTTCCGCTCACGCTCGACGAGCTCGTCGAGGCGGCGGCGCTGGTGCGCTGCGTGCGGCGCCAGATTCTCGACCGCACTCCCGAGCCGTCGCGCCCGCTCGACATCCTGGCCCAGCAGATCGTGGCTGCCTGTGTCGAGGAGACGCGCCGCGAGTCCGATCTCCTGGAGCTGGCTCGGCGCGCGTGGCCGTATCGCGACCTGTCGCAGGAAGAGCTCGATCAGGTGCTGGCGCTGCATGCCGGCGGAAGGGGAGCGCTTCTGCACCGCGACGGCGTGCACGGCCGGGTGCGCGGCAGCAGGCGCGCCCGGCTGACCGCGCTGCTCTCGGGCGGCGCGATCCCGGACACGGCCGATTACGTCGTGAAGCTCGAGCCGGAGGGCACGGTCGTCGGCACAGTCAACGAGGACTGGGCCATCGAGTCCAACGGAGGCGACATCTTCCAGCTCGGCAACGCGTCGTGGCGGATCCTGCGTGTCGAGCCGGGCGTCGTGCGCGTGGCCGACGCGAAGGGACAGCCGCCGTCCCTGCCGTTCTGGCTGGGAGAGGGTCCCGGACGCACCCGGGAGCTCGCGGCGGAAATCGGGGCGGTGCGCGAAGACTGCGCCGGAAATCCCGACGAGGCGGCCGCCCGGCTGCGGCAGGACTGCGGCGAGACTCTGCCCGACGGTGCCGCGCTCCAGGTCGCCGAGTTCATCGAGGCCGGCCGCCGGGCGCTCGGGGCGGTGCCCACGCCGACCCGCGTCGTGCTCGAGCGTTTCTTCGACGAGAGCGGAGGGATGCAGCTCGTCGTCCACGCTCCGTTCGGCTCGCGGATCAACCGGGCGTGGGGCCTCGCGCTCCGCAAGAAGTTTTGCGTCGGCTTCGGATTCGAGCTCCAGGCAGCCGCCAACGAAGAGGCGATCGTCCTCTCGCTCGGCACGCAGCACGCGTTTCCGCTCGAGGAAGTCTTCGACTACCTGAACCCCGCGACCGCGCGCGATGTGCTCGTCCAGGCTCTTCTCGCGGCTCCCATGTTCGAGACGCGGTGGCGCTGGAACGCCCAGCGCTCGCTGATGCTGGAGCGCTGGAAGGGAGGCAGGAAGGTCCCGGCGCCGATCTTGCGCATGCGGTCCAACGACCTTCTCGCGGCCGCATTTCCGCAAGTCCTGGCGTGCCCGGAGACTCTGCCGGGAGGTCCCGTGCAGGTTCCGATGGAGCATCCCATCGTCCGGCAGACGATCGAGGACTGTCTCCACGAGGCGATGGACGTGGACGGGTTCCTGGAGGTCCTGAAGGGCCTGCGCGATCGCTCGATCGAGAAGGTCGCCGTCGACGTCGTCGAGCCGTCGGCCTTCGCGCGCGGGATCCTGTCGTCGCAGCCCTACACGTTCTTAGACGACGCCCCGCTGGAGGAGCGCCGGACCTACGCGGTCTTCGCGCGCCGGGTTCTCGACCCGAACGCGGTGGACGAGATCGGCGCTCTCGACCCGGAGGCGATCGAGCGCGTGCGGGAAGAGGCGTGGCCCGACCCGGCGGACGCCGAAGAGCTGCACGAGGCGCTGCTCTGGATGGGCTACGCGGGCGCGGACGAGGTCGAAGGCTGGCAGCCCTGGCTCGACACGCTGGCGTTGGACGGGCGGGTCGTCCTCGAGGGCGGACGCTGGTTCGCGGCCGAGGCGCCGCGAGACACCAAGTCCGTCCTGCGCGGCCGGCTGGAAGCCCTCGGTCCCATTTTCGCCGGCGACGCCGACGAGCAGGCGCTGCTCGAGCTCGAGGCCGAGGGCGCTGTGCTGCGCACGCGTATCGACGGCCGCGCCGCTTGGTGCAACCGCCGACTTCTCGCGCGCATCCATCGCTACACGGTGGATCGTCTCCGGCGGGAGATCGAGCCCGTCACGGCGGCGCAATTCCTGCGCTTCCTCGCTTGCTGGCAGCACGTGGACCCGGAGCACCGGCTCGAGGGGCCTCGCGGCGTGGCGGCCGTCGTCGCGCAGCTCGCGGGCTTCGAGGCTCCGGCCGCGGCCTGGGAGGCGAACATCCTGCCGGCGCGCGTCCGCGGCTATAAACGAGAGTGGTTGGACACGCTGACGTTGTCGGGCGAGGCCGCCTGGGGAAGACTCTGGGGGGCAGGCGCCTCTGCGATCCGGCGCACGCCGATCACTCTGGTGCCGCGGGAAGACCTCGAAGCGTGGTGCACCCTGACTCCCGCTGCGGAGGCGACTCCGTCGCACGCGGCCGCCGCCGTGCAGAGCGCACTGGCGCGCCGCGGCGCCATGTTCTTTCAGGAGCTCGTCCGGGAAACGGGTCTGTCGGCCGGCGAGGTCGAGGAGGGCCTGACCGAATCGATCGCGTTCGGCCGGGCGACCTGCGATTCGTTCGGAGGGCTTCGCTGGCTCGTCGTTCCGGCCTCGCGCCGCCGCGCGGCGGGGTTGACGGCCGGACGCTGGACGCTCCTGCGCCCCGATGACGGCGCGCCCGCGGCGGATCCCCGTTCAACCGCGGAGTTCGTCGCCCGCCGTCTCCTGGCCCGAACGGGGGTCGTCTTCCGCAAGACCCTTGCTCGTGAGAAGCAGCCGGTCCCCTGGAGAGAAGTGGCGAGGGCCCTGAGGACGATGGAGGCCCGCGGTGAGGTTCGCGGCGGCCGATTCGTGGCGGGGTTCGACGGGGAGCAGTACGCCCTGGCGGACGCGGTGACCCTGCTCCGCGCCGTCCGCCGCCGGGATGCCTCGGCGGAGGCACCGGCGCCTCTGACCGTCTCGGCCGCCGATCCGCTGAACTATCGGGGAATCCTGACTCCGGACGAGCGGGTTTCGTCGGCGACTCGGCGAGAGGTGCTGGTAGCCTAGCGCCCGGAATGCGCAGGATCCACGGTCGGCATGCCCTGCTGGGCGCGGCGATGCTGCTGGGTGTCGCGGGGGTGCTGGCCTCGCTGGGAGGGTCGAGCGAGGCGGCCGGGGTGGAGAGAAACTCGGTCGTGCCGATCGACCGGGAGCATCAGAGCTTCACGATCGACGTCGAGCTGTCCCGCGTCCTCGCCCAAAACCATTTCACGGGCCGGATCGAATCCACTCTCGAAGCGCGGCTCGGCCGCAAGATCGACCCCGCGCTCGCGGATCTGGGCCGCAACCTCTTCTTCGACCGCATCCTCAGCCTCCACGGCGACAACGCGTGCGCCGGCTGTCACTCTCCGGCCAACGGCTTCGGCGACACGCAGTCGATCGCCATCGGAATCCAGAACAACGGAATCGTGGGGCCAGGCCGCACGGGCCCGCGCAACCAGCGCCGGACCCCGATGGTCATCAACAACGTGTTCTATCCGAAGTTGATGTGGAACGGACGGTTCCTGAGCGCTTCCGGAGATCCGTTCGACAACTACCGCGGATTCGTGTTCCCGGCGCCGGAGGCGACCACGACGTTCGGGCCGGGCGATCCGCGCTACAAACACCTGCTCGTCGCACAGGCCCACATTCCGCCGACGGAGCAGGTGGAGGTGGCGGGTTTCACCGGAACGGGCGGCCCCTTCGACGACGGAATCGGGCATGTCGTCCCGCCGCCGGACTCGAGCGGTTCGCGCAACGAGCCGATCCGCCAGGCGGTCCTCCGACTCCTGAACGAGTCTCCCGGATACAGGGAGGCGTTCTCGGCCGTTTTCCCGCGCATTGCCGGGGGAGGGCAGATCCTCTTCGAGGACGTCGGGCAGGCGATCGCGGAGTTCGAGTTCACCCTGGTCTTCGCGAACGCGCCCATCGACCGTTTCGCGCGGGGCGAGCTCTGGGCGATGACGCCGGCCCAGAAACGGGGAGCGCTGCTGTTCTTCGATGACCGCACCTTCTGCTCCAACTGCCATGCCGTGTCCGGCCAGTCCAACGAGATGTTCAGCGACTTTCACATGGTCGGCGCCGGGATTCCGCAGATCGCCCCGGTCTACGGCGCCGGCACGGGCAACATCGAGTTCGCCGGACCGGGAAAGGACGAGGACTTCGGTCTCGAGGACATCACGGGGTCGTCCGTCGACCGCTACCACTTCCGGACGTCGCCGCTGCGCAACGTCGCCCTTCAGCCGGCCTTCTTCCACAACGGCGCGTTCACCCGGCTGGATGACGCCATCCGCTATCACTCCAACACCAACGTCGACGGATACGCCTACGACCCGGCCGCCGCGGGCCTGCCGCCGGATCTCCAGCGCATGGGACCGATCGCAGGCAATCTCGATCCGCGGCTCGTGCAGCAAAGGCGCCTCACCGAAGCGGAGCTCCAGGACATCATCGCGTTCGTCCGCGACGCGTTGCTCGACGAGCGCGCGAAGCCGGAGAACTTGATGAAGCTGATCCCGGCGGAGCTTCCCAGCGGCCTGCCGCCGCTGACGTTCGAAGGTCCGTCCCGATGAGTGCCTAGCTCGCTCCGGATCGCCGCCTTACTGGCTCTGGTCCTCGCGCCCCCGTCATCCGGCCGCGCGGCCGATTCCATCCGCGTCCTCTTCATCGGCAACAGCCTCACCGCCTACAACGACCTGCCCGCCATCGTCGCGGCGCTGGCGAAGGCCGGAGGCCAGCCTGCGCTCGACTGGAAGGGCGTGATTCTTCCGGGCACGAGTCTCGAGGATCAGTGGCGGGACGGACAGGCGCGCAAGGCGATCGGGCAGGGGCCCTGGGATTACGTCGTGTTGCAGCAAGGGCCTTCGGCGCTGGATGAGAGCCGGAGATCACTGCTCGATTACGTCGGGCGTTTCGCCAGAGAGATCCGAGCCGTCGGAGCCCGACCCGCGATCTACATGGTCTGGCCGTCGTCGAGCCGCACGTCCGACTTCGACGACGTCAGCCAGTCGCATCGCATGGCGGCACGACAGGTCGACGGACTTCTCTTTCCGGTGGGCGAAGCGTGGCGCGCGGCGTGGAAACGCGACTCGAAGATTGCCCTGTATTCGAAGGACGGTCTGCATCCCACGCCCGCGGGCTCCTATCTCGCGGCGCTGGTGATGTACGGACAGCTCTATGGAAAGTCGCCCGTGGGATTGCCGGGAACGCTTTCGCTCTCCGAACGCGCATCGATTGACGTGCCCGAGGCGGAAGCGAAGCTGCTGCAGGAATCGGCGGAGGAAGCGAACCGCAAGTTCGGGAAGCCGTGACCGTGTCTTTCCGCAATTTCGCGCGGAGATGATGCGTTCCGCATCTCAGCGGAATGACGCCGAATCATCCGGGCGAAAGGAGAATCCAATGAAGAGAATCCGGCTCCAGATTTTCGTAGCCGCGATCGCCGCGATTCTTGCCTCCAGCGCTGTCGCGCAAACGCCCGTGTCCAACGGCGCCACACTCGCCATCTTCGGGGCCGGCAACGTCGGCACATGGACAACGGAGCTGACGATCTCCAACCCCGGTGACACCGCGATGGCGGCGACGGTGCAGAACTATCCGACGCCGATCGTCTGCACGCAGATCCAGCCGTGCTCCCTCTTTTATGAGATCCCGCCGCGCGGCACGGTCGTGTCCGGGCGCCCCGAGGGCGGCATCGGCGTGACTTACGTCTTGAGCGAGTCCACCGTCAGTCCGCAGGCCCTGGCGCGGGTGCTCGACGCGAGCGGCCGTTCCGTGGATCTGCCCGTGTTCCGCCTCGCGACGCTGATGGAGCTCGACGCCTCCGAGCTGGTCTTTCCGGCAGCGCAGCGCTGGTCTGAGGGGACCGTGAACCTCCAGCTCGCGAACATCTTCGACTCGGTGGACCCTCAGCCCGAGCCCGTGACGCTGCGTCTGGAGGCGTTCGACGCCAATGGCGCTTCGCTCGGAGCGCGCGAGCTGACGCTGGGCGGAGGCGAGCATCGCTTTCTGGCGGACGTTCTCGGATTTCTCGGGGTCGGCGTCATCGAGGTTGGCCAGCTCTCCGTGCGCCGCGTGGCCGGGGCGGGGCGATTCTGGGGAGTGATGCCGATCTTGCGCGCGGACGGGAGCCTGTCGGTCAGCGTCGGAGCCGTGCCGTGATGGGTAGGCGAACGAGGGGTCTTGGCCTGCTCGCCCTCTGCGTGTTGCTGATCGCCGCGCGGGACGGGAGGGCGGCTCCCGGCAAGGCCTCCACCGCGACGTTTCGCTCGTTGATGGAAACGGTCGCTGCCGGCTGGAACGAAGGCGACGCCCGCAAGGCCGCCGACTGCTTCGCCGAGGACGCGCTGTACCTGGAGCCGCCGGATCGGCAGTTCTACTCGGGCCGTTCGGCTCTATACGAATTCTTCGGGGGAGGGAAAAAACCTGAGCCGCCGATGAAGATGACCTGGCACCATCTGGCCTTCGACGAAGAGTCCCAGGTCGGCTTCGGCGAGTACACATTCCAGATGAATCGCCGCTATCACGGCGTCGTCGTCGTCCGGCTTCGTGCAGGAAAGATCGCCAACTGGCGCGAGTACCAGTACGAATCGCCGCTCGAGTGGAAGGAGTTCGTCCGGAAGAACGCGTTCTGAGGCGCGGGGGTCAGTCGTCGGGGCCGATCATCTTCTCGGCCCGGACCTCCCGGTCGAACTCCTGCTCGGTGATGTAGCCGAGAGCGATGGCCGCCTCCTTGAGGGTCGTGCCCTCCTTGTGCGCCTTCTTGGCGATCTCGGCGGCCTTGTCGTAGCCGATCCGGGGGGCCAGCGCCGTGATCAGCATCAGCGAGCGGTCGAGGTGGTGCCGGATCCGGGCGTGGTCGGGCTCGATGCCCCGGGCGCAGAACTCCTCGAACGAGTCACAGGCGTCGGCGAGCAGGCGTACGGATCGGAGCACGTTGGAGACGATCAGGGGCTTGTAGACGTTCAATTCGAAGTTGCCGGACGCGTTGCCGACGGTCACGGCGACGTCGTTGCCGAAGACCTGCGCGCAGACCATGGTCAGAGCCTCGGCCTGTGTCGGGTTGACCTTGCCCGGCATGATGGACGAGCCAGGCTCGTTCTCCGGGATCCGGATCTCGGCGAGGCCCGAGCGCGGCCCGGAGGCGAGCCATCGGACGTCGTTGGCGATCTTCATCAGCGCCGCCGCCAGCGTCTTGATCGCGCCGTGGGAATTGAGAAGGGCGTCGTGCGCCGCGAGGGCTTCGAACTTGTTGGGGGCCGAGACGAAGGGAAGCCCCGTGAGCTTCGCAATCTCGTGCGACACCTTTTCCCCGAAGCCCGCCGGAGAGTTCAACCCTGTTCCGACGGCCGTGCCTCCGATCGCGAGCTCGTAGAGGTGAGGCAATGAGGCCTCGATGTGTCCGAGGCCGTAGTCGAGCTGCGCCACCCATCCCGAGATCTCCTGGCCGAGCGTCATCGGGACCGCGTCCTGGAGGTGCGTGCGCCCGATCTTGACGACGCCCGTGTACTCCTTCGCCTTCCGGTCCAGCGTGTCGCGCAGGCGCTTGACCGACGGGATCAGCCGGTGGCGGATCTGCTCCACGGCCGCGATGTGCATGGCCGTCGGGAACGTGTCGTTGGAGGACTGGCTCTTGTTGACGTCGTCGTTGGGGTGGACCGGCTTTTTCGAGCCCATCTCGCCGCCCAGGATCTGGATCGCGCGGTTGGAGATGACCTCGTTGGCGTTCATGTTGGTCTGGGTTCCGCTTCCGGTTTGCCACACCACCAGGGGGAAGTGATCGTCGAGCTTGCCCTCGATGACTTCGTCGGCCGCCTGGACGATCGCCTTCGCTTTCTCGGCGGGCAAAGCGCCCCGCTCCCGGTTGACGATCGCCGCGGCCTTCTTGAGGATCCCGAAGGCGCGGATCAATTCTCGGGGAAAACGCTCGCGCTCTCCGCCGATCGCGAAGTGGTGGAGCGAGCGCTCGGTCTGGGCCCCCCAATACCGGTCCGCGGGGACCTCGATCTTCCCCATGGTGTCGATCTCGGTGCGCGTCTCCTTCGCTTCCGCCACGGCTTCCTAGCCTGCGCCTGCGTCGGAGAGACCGGTCTTGCGCCGGCCCGCCGTCAGCTTCGCCCGGACGAAGTCGGCGTTCATCCTCGCGATGAACTCCATGCGGATCGCCTTGGGGCACACCCCCTCGCACTCGCCGTGGTTGGTGCAGGTGCCGAACCCTTCCGCGTCCATCTGGGCCACCATGGCGAGCACGCGGTTGCGGCGCTCGGGTTGGCCCTGCGGAAGCATCGCCAGGTGCCCGATCTTGGCCGACGTGAAGAGCATGGCCGACGCATTTGGGCAGGCCGCCACGCACGCGCCGCATCCGATGCACGCGGCCGCGTCCATGGCGAGGTCGGCGTTCTCCTTTGCGATCGGGATCGTGTTGCCGTCGGGCGCGCCGCCGATCGCGCTGGAGATGAATCCCCCGGCGGCCATGATCCGGTCGAACGCGGAGCGGTCCACGACGAGGTCCTTGATCACCGGAAAGCTCTTCGCACGCCAGGGCTCGATGACGAGCGTGTCGCCGTCCTTGAAGCTGCGCAAGTGAAGCTGGCAGGCCGTCGTCTGGGAGCGCGGACCGTGGGCCCGGCCGTTGATCACGACGCCGCAGGTTCCGCAGATCCCTTCGCGGCAGTCTTGATCGAACGCGATCGGCTCCTCGCCTTTCTGGATCAGCCCCTCGTTGACGACGTCGAGCATCTCCATGAACGACATGTCGGGGCTGACGTCGGGGGCCTCGTACCGGACGAAGCGGCCCTCGGAACTGCGGTCCTTCTGCCTCCAGACCTCAAGAGTGATCTTCATTTGTAGCTCCGCACCGACAGCGGCACGTATTCGAACGTCAGCGGCTCGACGTGAAGATTGGGCTTGACCTTTTCGCCCGTGTACTCCCAGGCCGAAACGTTGCAGAACTTCTCGTCATTGCGCTTGGCCTCGCCGTCGGGGAACTGGTGCTCGATCCGGAAGTGGCTGCCGCAAGACTCGTCGCGCTCCAGCGCGTCCAGGCACATCAGCTCGCCGAGCTCCAGGAAATCCGCCACGCGGCCGGCGACCTCGAGCGACTGGTTCAGCTCCTGGCCCGTGCCCGGCACCATGACGTTCTTCCAGAATTCCTCGCGCAGGCCCGGGATCTTACCGAGCGCGTGCTCGAGTCCCTTCTTGCTGCGCTCCATGCCGCAGTGGTTCCACATCAGGTGCCCGAGCTCGCGGTAGAAGGACGTGAACGTGCGCTTGCCCTTCACCGCGAGCAACCGCTTGGTGCGCGCGGCGACCGCCTCCTCGGCCGCGACGACTTCCGGGTTGTCGTCGGCGACCTTCGAGAGCTTCGCGCCTGCCAGGTAGTTGCCGATCGAATACGGGATGATGAAGTAGCCGTCGGCCAGGCCCTGCATGAGCGCCGAGGCGCCGAGGCGGTTGGCCCCGTGGTCCGAGAAGTTGGCCTCGCCCAGCACGAAAAGCCCCGGGATCGTGCTCATGAGGTTGTAGTCCACCCACAGGCCACCCATCGTGTAGTGAGAGGCGGGGTAGATGCGCATGGGGACCTGGTACGGGTTCTCGTCGGTGATGCGCTCGTACATCTCGAAGAGGTTGCCGTACTTCTCTTCGATCTTGTTCTTGCCGAGGCGCTCGATCGCGTCGTGGAAGTCGAGGTAGACGCCCCGGCCGCCGGGACCGACGCCGCGGCCCTCGTCGCAGACCCGCTTGGCCGCCCGCGAGGCGATGTCGCGCGGCGCGAGATTGCCGAAGCTCGGGTACATCCGCTCCAGGTAGTAGTCGCGGTCCTCCTTCGGGATCTGATTCGGCGGGCGGTCGTCCCCCTTCTGCTTGGGGACCCAGATCCGTCCGTCGTTGCGGAGCGACTCGCTCATCAGCGTCGTCTTGGACTGGTAATCGCCCGTGACCGGAATGCACGTCGGGTGGATCTGCGTGAAGCAGGGATTCGCGAAGGCCGCACCTCTCTTGTAGGCACGCCAGATCGCCGTCGCGTTGCATCCCTTTGCATAGGTCGCGAGGTAGAAGACATTGCCGTAGCCCCCGGTCGCGAGGCACACCGCGTCGCCCAGGTGCGTGTCGATCTCGCCGGTGACCATGTCGCGCACCACGACGCCCCGGGCGCGTCCGTCCACCACGACGAGCTCCAGCATCTCGTGGCGCGGGTACATCTCGACCTGGTTCAAGCCGATCTGGCGCTCGAGCGCCTGGTAAGCGCCCAGGAGCAGCTGCTGCCCCGTCTGGCCGCGCGCGTAGAAGGTGCGCGAGACTTGGGCGCCTCCGAACGACCGGTTGTCGAGTAGCCCTCCGTACTCGCGTGCGAACGGCACGCCGAGCGCGACCGACTGGTCGATGATGTTCACCGACACCTGCGCCAGGCGGTAGACGTTGGCCTCGCGGGAGCGGAAGTCCCCGCCTTTCACCGTGTCGTAGAAGAGCCGGAAGATCGAGTCCCCGTCGTTGCGGTAGTTCTTGGCGGCGTTGATACCGCCCTGCGCGGCGATCGAGTGCGCGCGGCGCGGCGAGTCCTGGTAGCAGAAGCACTTGACGCGATAGCCGAGCTCGGCCATCGCCGACGCGCCGCCCGCCCCCGCCAGGCCCGAGCCCACCATGATCACGGTGAACTTGCGCTTGTTCGCGGGATTGACGAGCTTGTTCTCGAAGCGCTGCTTGTCCCACTTCCTCTCGATCGGACCGGAGGGTACGTTGGGTTCGAGCTTCATTTCACCCATCCCGCCAGGACGGCCACGGGGAACGAAACGTTGCCGATCACGATGAGCGCGGCGAAGACCCAGGCCGCGGCCTTCGCAATCCGAATGTAGCCCGGATGCGAGACGCCGAGGGTCTGGCAGGCGCTCCAGATTCCGTGGCGCAGGTGCAGCCCCAGAAAGACCATGGCCAAAATGTAGAAGAGAGAAACCCAGACGTTCTTGAAGCCCTCGATGAAATTGTGGCCGACGTCGCCCTCGATGAAGCTCGGGTGGACGTTGCCGAAGGTGAAGTGCATGAGGTGGTAGATCACGAACAGCAGGATGATCACGCCGCTCCAGCGCATCGTCCGGGAAGCGTAGGTGGACTCGGTCCACTGGCGCTCCCGGTAGCCGACCCGCCGGGCGGCCCGGCTGTCGAGCGTCAGGGAGGTCGCCGCCCAGATGTGCAGCACTACGCTGACGAGCAGGAGCCCGCGCAATGCCCACAGGGCCCAGCCGTGCAGGACATGGCGCAGGAAGGCGCCGTAAGCGTTCATGGCTTCCCGGCCGTTGGGCAGGTAGATCTGGAGATTACCGACCAGGTGGGCGATGACGAAGCCCAGGAGTATGACGCCGGTGACGGCCATGACGACCTTGCGGCCGATCGATGAGCCGAGGAACTCCCGCGCCTGAGACATCCGGCTGTACTCTCCCTAGTGAGGCGGAACGTTCCTGCCCGCCCCCGGGATTATATGCAGCCGCAACGGACTCTCCAGAAGACGACGAACGGTGGGAATTCGCGGGCGGGGACGCAGGGTTGGAGGTTTTGATGCCCCGGTTCTCCCGGATCGCGGCGGGCGCCGCGATCGTATTCACGTCGTCTCTCATCCTGTGTGCCGACGGGCCCTCGCCTCCGATTTCCGACGAGCGGGTGTTCCTCGAAGAGGTCCGCCAGAATCTGAGGAGCGACGAGACGCTCCTCGAGCAGTACACCTTCACCGAGAAATACACGGAGCGCAAACTCGACTCCAAGGGCGCCGTCAAAGCGACCCGCAGCGAGACCTACGAGGTCTACCCCTCGATGGAGCCGGGGAAAATGTACCGCCGACTCGTCGCGCGCGACGGGGTCCCGCTGTCCGAAAAGGAGCTCGCCGAGCAGGACCGCAAGCAGGAAGCCAAGACCGAGAAGCGCGAGCGCCTCCGCGCCGAAGAGGAAGTGGACGCGGACGCGCGCGCCCGCCGCGTCGCGAAGGACGAGGCGCGGGCTGCCCGGGAGAGGGCCGTCATCGACGAGGTCTTCCGGATGGACGACATTCGGATCACCGGCCGCGAGATGGTCGACGGTCGCGACACCGTGATCGTGACGTTCACTCCCCGGCCCGGCTACAAGCCCGTCACCAAGGGGGGCAAGGTCATCCAGAAGCTCCAGGGAACGGCCTGGATCGACGCCGAGGACCGCGCGCTCGTACGGCTCGAGACGCGGCTCGTCGATACCCTGGGCGTGGGTCCCGCGAAAGTCGCCCGTCTCCAGCCGGGCTCCAACGGCTATTTCCAGCGCCGGAAGGTCAACAACGAGATCTGGCTTCCGGCATCGGCGCGCTTCGAAGGCGCCGCCCGGCTCCTGCTCGTCTTCGGCGGCCGCGTCGAGGTCTCCTCCGAGTACGGGGACTACAAGAAGTTCTCCGTCGCCACGGAGGAAGAGGTGACAGAGGCTCCGGGGGATTAAACGTAGTAGGGGCGGCCCTTGCGGCCGCCCGGTGACGTCCGGGCGGGGACGAGCCCCGCCCCTACGCCTTGCTGCAAGGGCCTACAGCGTCTTCACCGACTTGAACAGCCGCGTCACCGCGAACCAGTAAGCCGGAACGACCGGGACCTCCTGCCGCGCGGCGACGATCTGCCGGTACGCCCGCGGCGCCCGCACGCCGGCGTCCCACTCGACCACGTAGGCGCCTCCAGCGAGGGTCGTTTCGACCTTCTTCTTCTCGCGGATCTGGTCGGCCGTGAACGCCAGCGCCTCGCCTCCGGCTTCGACGTAGAACATGCGCTCTTTGGGCTCGAATCGCTTGTCTTCGGTCTTCTCGCCCGAGACTCCCTCCCACGAGGAACCGGCGTAGATCCGCATTCGGAACGACACCGAGGTCAGGTCTCCGGTCTCCAGGCACTCCGTCTGCGGCTCGAACTCGCGCCAGGCTTCGGCGGTGGTGAGGGGCGCCGGGATCCCGGCGAGCGTCTGGCCGGCGAGCGGTCCGAAGATGGCCTGGCCCGTGGCCGGCGTCCAGTAGGTTCCGGTCTCTTTGTCGCGCATCACGAGCGTGTCCCGCCAGAGTGCGCCGGAATTCTCGAACGTCAGCGTCCGGCCTCCGACGCGGCGGTCGAACACGGCCGAGATGTCGGTCAAGGGGCACCGGGCGACGACGAACGGAACGCCGCCGGCGTCGTCGTTGACGACCTCGTAGGTGTCGAGCAGGCCGATCGGGTACATCCGCGCGGGCCTGGCGATGGCGACGCCCACGACCTTCTCGCCCCGAAACGGCGGGTCCGAGTGCTCTTTCAGCGGGACGGACAGAGGATCGTCGAGGTTCTGGAACTTGCTGGCGGGCGCCATCTGGACGATGGGATCGCCGTCCGCGACGCCGACCCGGGGCTTGGTCTGGTATCCGCTCGTGGCGCAGGCCGCGGTGGCGAAAAGTGCCGGCGCGAGGAGCATCGCGCCGCGCCGGCGCCGGCTCATGCGGGAACGGGAACGGGGACGCCGCGGGGCCCTTCGCGGATGACGCGGCGATACTCGGAGTCGCGCTCGAAGGGCTCGCGGCCGGACTCGCGGATGACACGCTCGAACTCGGCGCGCGTCAGGCCCGACGCGGTCGTGGCGCCCGCGGCGTGCGTGATCGTCTCGTCGACGACGGTCCCGACGAGATCGTCGGCCCCGAAGTACAGCGCGACCTGGGCGAGCTTGACGCCGATCTGGATCCAGTAGGCCTTGATGTGCGGCACGTTGTCGAGCAGCAGACGCGACGCGGCGATGACGCGCAGATCGAGCTGTCCGGTCGACGGGGGCACGTCCGCGAGCGGCGTGTTCTCGGGATGAAAGGCGAGAGGGATCAAACCCGGGATGCCGCCGGTCTCGTCCTGAAGCTCGCGCAGCCGCAGCAGGTGGTCCACGCGCTCCTCGGCGGTCTCGACGTGGCCGTAGAGCATGGTGGCGTTCGTGCGGATCCCCTGGACGTGACACTCGTGCGCGATCTCCAGCCACCGTTCGCCCGAGATCTTGTTCCGGCAGATGACGTCCCGGACCCGCCGCTCGAAGATCTCGGCTCCGCCTCCGGGGCACGAGTCCATCCCGGCTTCGCGCAGGTCGCGGACGGCTTCGGCGACCGGGCGCCGGCCGACGTGCGCGATCCAGTCGAGCTCCACCATCGTGAATGCTTTCAGGTGAACGGCCGGAAACCGCTCCTTCAGCGCGCGCAGAAGTCCCGTGTAGTAGTCGTACGGCCACGTCGGGTGCAGGCCGCCGACGATGTGGAACTCGGTGACGGCTTCGGTGTAGCCACGCCCCGCCTCCGCGACGCACTCGTCGATCGCGAGCTCGTAGCCCCCCGGTTCATTCACCTTCTTCGCCCACGCGCAGAGCGCGCAGTCGACCCAGCAGAGGTTCGTCGGGTTGAGATACCGGTTGACGTTGTAGAACGCGGCATTGCCGTGCCGCGCTTCCCGCACGGCGTTGGCGAGGCGGCCGAGCCCGATGAAGTCCCGCGTCGCGAAGAGGCGAAGGCCGTCGTCGAAGGAGAGACGCTCGCCGGCGGACACCTTCTCGGCGAGGGGCGCAAGGTCCGAGCCTCGGAAGCTCTCGGCCAGCCGGGCGGCGCCGCTCATCGGATGGCCGGCTTCGTCACCGGCTGGTACGGGTTCTGGTCTTCGGAGGCGATCTCGTCGATGAAGGGCTGAAGGTACCGGTAGCACTCCCAGCAGTACTTCTGCTCCGGGTGGAATTGAAAGTCGACCACGCGGCCCACCGCCGGAAAGTCGACGATCTCCTTGCCGCACCGATGGCAGATGTCTTTCTGCCCCCGGATGAGCCGCCACACGGGTCCCATGACAGAAATGCTATCAGCGCGGAAGCTCCCGTCGCAGACGCTCCTTCTCGCGAGCGCGGTCGTACTTCGTGCGGTCGCCGTGACGCTTCTCTCCCTTCTTCGGCAGAGGGATTCGAGCGATCGGCTTCGCGGGGCCGCTCGGGGGCTTCTTGCGACCGCGCGGCTTCCGGGTCTTCACGACGCGACAGTCTCCGTTCGAAGCCGCGCGCTCCGGATCGAGCCGGTCGCCGCCCACAGAGCGGCAGCGGCGGCCAGCGCGACCGCGGCCCCCGTCAGGAAGGCAACGCGCGGGCTGAATCGATTCCACAGGAGCCCGAAGAGAACCGATGCGGGAAGGGCCGCAATTCCGACGGCCGCGTGGAAGACGCCGTAGGCCTTGCCCCGCAACCGCTCCGGGACGAGGTCCGCGACGAACGCGCGCTCCGAACCCTCCGTCAGGCCGTAGAAGAGAGCGTAGAAAGCGACGAGGCCCCAGACCGCAAGGGGATGCGCGACGAAGGCGAATCCGGCGTAGGCGGCCGCGTACACGACCCAGCCGAACGTGATCGCGGGCACGCGGCCGAACCGATCGGCCACGGCCCCGCCGGGCACTCCGGTCGCCGCCTTCACCCCCTGGAAGAACGACCAGAAGATCGGGAGCTGCCACGTCGGGAGTCCCGCCTGCTGAGCCCGCAGAAGGAGAAACGCGTCCGTCGAGTTCGCGAGAGTGAAGAAAGCGAAGACGGAAACGACTTTCCAGAACGCGCGGGGGAGCGGCGCCAGAGAAATGACCGGGGTCTGATCCCCGGAGAGGGTCAGATCTCTGAACTGCGGCGGGTGCAGGTCCTCCGCCGGACCTGTCCCCGCGACTTCTTTTGATCGCGGCGTGTCCGGAACGGCCACGAGCAGGACGATCAGCGCCGCAAGCCCGGGAACCGCCGCGAGCAGAAAGACCCCGCGCTCGTCGACGATCGCGAGCTTCAGGAGCAACGCGGCGACGAGCGGTCCGACGAAGGCCCCGGCGTTGTCCATCGCGCGCTGGAGGCCGAATGCCCGGCCCCGCCTCTCCGCCGGTACCAGGTCTGCGAGAAGCGCGTCGCGGGGAGAGGTTCGAATCCCTTTTCCGACGCGGTCGACGAAGCGGATCGCGAGCACCTGGGACCAGACCCGCGCGAAGGCGACGAGCGGCCTCGCGATCGCCGCGACCGCATAGCCGAGCACGACGAGAGGCTTCCGGCGCCTCACGCGGTCCGACCAGACGCCCGACCCGATCTTCGTGAGCGAGGCGGTCGTCTCCGCGACTCCCTCGATGAGGCCGACCGCCGCGGGTCCGGCGCCGAGCGTTTTCGTGAGAAATGCGGGCAGGAGCGGATAGATCATGTCCGAGGAGACGTCCGTCAGGAAGGAGACCCAGCCGAGGGTCACGACCGATCGGCGCGACGGATCCTTTCTCATAAAACGTTCGGCGAAGTGAGCTTTTCGCCTGATTTCATTCGGCCAGGTATCCCGATGCCGGCACCATCATAATCGGAGCGTGGGACTTACCGCCGCCGACGCCTTCATTCTCGGCACGTATCCGTTGAAAGAAAGAGACCGGATCGTGTCCTTCCTGACCCGCGACACGGGCCGCCGCCGCGGCGTCGCGAAGAGGGCGCGCGGGGCCCGGAGCGCCTTCACGGGCGCGCTCGAGCCGATGACAGAGGCGCGGATCGTTTTCTTCGAGCGGGAAGGGCGCGAGCTGGTCTCGATCGATTCCATCGACCCGGTCCGGCCCTCGTTTCCGCTTTCCCGGGACCTGGAGCGCGCTCTCCTTCTGTCGGCTCTCGCCGAGAGCCTCGAGACCTTCGTGTCGGACTCCGACCCCGCGGAGCCCTTCTTCCGCCTGGCCCGGCACGCGATGGACTCGCTCTTCGCCGGCGCGCCGGCGAACCTGGTCGCCGCCTACTTCGACGTCTGGATCCTGAAGCTTTCGGGCCTCTTTCCGTCTCCCTCGGAGTGCGCCGGGTGCGGGCGGCCACTCGGCGCCGGCGATCCGCTCCTCTTCGACGACGCGCGGCCGGGCTTCGTCGGCCCGGAATGCCGGCGCGGCGAAGTGCTGCGGCTGTCTCCCGACGCCGCGGCGACGTTGCGGGCTTTCCTGGCGCGCCCTCTCGAGTCCGGAGCGAATTCGAAGGCCATCGGGGAGCTCGTGTCGGTCGCCCGACGCGCCCGGCGCGGCTTCCTCGGGCACGAGCTCAAGTCGCAGAGGGTGCTCGCCGAAGTGCTCGGGTCCTCTTGAAGTTCCAAGTTCCAAGTTCCAGGTTCCAAGAGGGCCGACTACGACTGACAGT
>JBKOZO010000025.1:0-9534 GCA_046725935.1 Acidobacteriota bacterium
CCGGGATCCCGCGCGGCGTCGCGCGCTCGCGCACGTCGAGCGTCCGCTGCTCCATGCCGAGCGTATCGAGATCCCCGAGCTTTCGATCGACGTCGCCGCGCCGCTCGCCAGGGACTACGCCAAGGCGCTCGACGTGCTCACGAGCCCAGAAACACGGCCATGAACCGGTAGAAGCTCCAGACGTCGACCTTCGAGGACATCTCGAAGGGCGAGTGCATCGAGAGCAGAGGCACGCCCATGTCGATGACCTCCATGTCCTCCATGGACAGAAAGCCGCCGATCGTGCCGCCGCCGCCGACTTCGACCCTGGGCGTCTGCGTCTGCCAGGTGATGCCGTTCTTGTCCAGGATCGCGCGGATGCGCGCGACGAACTCCGAGTTGGCGTCGAAGCCCGCGCCGTAGCGCTTGATGGTCACACCGTAGCCGAGCTTCGCCGCGTTGGAGGCCTCGCTCGTCTGCGGAAAGATCGGGTTGATCCCGTCGTTCGTGTCCGCCGAGACGACCTCGGAGCGATGGAGCGCTTCGCGGAGGTCGAGGTCGGTGTACTTGCCGCCGCGCTCGGCCGCGACCAGACGCGCGAGCGTCGTGTTCAGAAACTGGGACTTCGCTCCCGTGTTGTTGACCGAGCCTTCTTCCTCGAAGTTCGAGAGGTACGCCAGGGCGGCGCGCTTCGGCGTTCCCTTCAGATCCAGGATCGCGCGCACGGCGCAGTACGAGGAGAGGCGATCGTCCTGCCCGAAAGCGCCGACGAGGCCCCGGTCCACGCCGACGTCGGCGGGCGGCGCCGAGGGAACCAGAGCGAGCTCCGAGGAAACGAAGTCCTCCTCACGGATTCCGTAGGTCGAGGTCAGCGTCGAGAGAACCTGGGCAACCACCGATGCTCCGGCCGCCGGGACGCTTCCCGCGACGGGGTCGAGTTCCTCGCCCTTGAAGACGTTCGTGTAGGTCCGGTCGTGCAACTCCTTGTCGGAATGCGGCGCGTTATCCGGGATGACGAATACGGGATCGCCGTCTTTGATGCCGATGGAGACGTCGACGCGCTTTCCGTCGGCCGTGTCCACCCGGCCCAGAAGCGCCAGCGGCCGGTTGGCCCACTGGTACTTCTTGATGCCGCCGTAATAGATCGTTTTGAACAGCGCGTAGCCGCCCGCGGCGTAGACCGGACGCGCCTTCAGGTCGATGTGCGGGCTGTCGTGATGGGTCCCGATCAGACGCGAGCCCGTCGTCAGCGAATCGGATCCGACGACGATCAGGATGATCGCCCGGTCCCGGCCGTTCACGTAGAGGCGCGCGCCGGGCTTGACCTGGTCGGCTTTCGTGAACTCCGAGAACCCGGCGGCCTTCGCCAGTCGGATGACCTCGCGCGTGGACGTCTCGGCGGTGCGGGAGACCGAAAGGTACTTCTTGTAGTCCTCGGCGAACCGGAACACCTCGTCCTTCTGCCCGGGCGCCAGGGCCTCCCAGGCGGACTTGCGCGATTCCCAGACGCTGCCGGTCTTCTCGTCCGCCGAGAGCGCTCCGGCGCAGGCGAGCAGAGCGGCCGCAGCGACATACCCGAGCTTCATTCTGACTCCCTTCTTACGTGGTCGTTGCGAGGCCGGCCGCGTTCCAGGCGGCCATGCCGCCGACGACATTGGTGGCGCGCAAGAACCCGAGCCTTTCGAGAACGCTCGTGGCGATCGAAGAGCGGTAGCCTCCGGCGCAGATCGTCGCGACGGGTCGCGTGCGGTCGAGCGCTTTCGCGAGCTCCGACAGCCGGTCGAGCGGCATCCAGACGGCCTCGCGGATGTGTCCGGCCTTCCACTCGGGAGGACGCCGCACGTCCACGACCTGCAGGTCCGCGCCTTCGGAGAGTCTCGCCGCGAGCTCGTCGACTAAGATCTGCTCGGTCTTCGCGAGGGGCCGTCTCGCCTCGTCCCACGCGCGAATGCCGCCCGCGAGATACCCCGACACGTTTTCGATCCCCACTCGGGCGAGCCGCGTCCGCGTCTCCCGCACGCGATCCTCGTCCTCCGCGACGAGAACGATCGGTCCCTGGGGCGAGAGGAGCGAGCCCGCCCACGAAGCGAGCTGTCCCGACTGGCCGATCTGGAGCGAGCCCGGAACGTGGCCCGCTCCGTACTCGGCGGCCGGGCGGGTGTCGAGGACGACGGCCCCCGCCTTCTGGAGCAGGGCGACGTCCTCGGGTGAGAGAGCCGGCGGCGCGGGCAGCGCCTCCAGAGAGCCGGGCCCCTCGCGGTTGAGCGCCGCGTCGCGCGAGAAGTACGCCGGCGCTTCGGGCAGATCGGTCGTGACGAGCTTGACGAACTCCTCCCGCGGCATCGGCCGAAGCGCATAGTTGACCTTGCGCTGCTCGCCGATCGTCGAGCTCGTCTCGCTCGAGATGTTGCGGCCGCAGAGGGAGCCCGCCCCGTGGGCGGGGTAGACCTTCACGGAATCGGGCAGCTTCAGGATCTTCTGATGCAGGGAGTCGTAGAGCTTGCTCGCGAGCTCCTCGGGGCTCGCCTTGGAGCCCAGGAGGTCCGGCCGGCCGACGTCGCCGATGAAGAGCGTGTCGCCCGTCAAGACCGCCTCGGGCTGGTCCGATTTCGCGCGGTCGGTCACGACGATCGAAACGGACTCCGGCGTGTGGCCCGGCGTCTCGAGGAACTTCAGGGTGACCTGGCCCATGCGAATCTCGTCGCCGTCTTTGACGGGGACGTGCGAGAACTTCGCGCCGGCCTTCGCGCCGAAGTAGATCTTCGCGCCCGTCTTCTGGGCGAGCTCCCGGTGGCCGGAGACGAAGTCGGCGTGCAGGTGCGTCTCGATGACGTGCCGGATGCGCAGGCCTTTGGCCTTCGCCGCCTCGATGTAGACGTCGACGTCCCGCCTCGGATCCACGACGGCCGCCTCGCCGTCCGATCCGATCAGGTAGGAGGCCTGGGCGAGGCAGCCGAGATAGAACTGTTCGAATTCCATGGTCGCCGGGTTCACCGGATCAGCGCATTGTAGTTCCGGAGCGAGGTCCAGGACCATCAGGCTTCGGGGGGAAGCGACGCCTTCGCCCGAAGGAATTCCTCGGCCGTCGTCAGCTCCACGCCGAATCGCTCGGCGAGCGGCCTCCCGTCGAACGCCGTGTCGCAGGTCGCCGCGACCCAGCTCATCGCCATGAGGTTCCCGGCCGGCGGCGACAGCGTCTCGAGCACGTCGGCGGCGACGCGGTAGACCTTCGCCGGCGTGCGGAGCTTCTTTAAGGGCTTCCCGAGCACGCGCTCGAAGATCGCCACGACGTCGTCCCAGGACAGGATCTCCGGACCTCCGACGTTCTCGATCAGGTTCTCGCCGCTCTCGGGCGCGGCCGCGGCGGCCGAGAGGATCGCCGCGACGTCGTCCAGGGCGACGGGTGTGTGGCGGGTCTGCCCGCTTCCCGGCACCAGGGCGATTCCGCGACGGTCGAGCGACGTTCCGGCGAAGGACATGAACCCCTTCGCGAACCAGAACGGCCGGCGCAGCGTGTGCGCCGTCGCGCCCCGCAGCGGGATGGAGCTTCCCATCAGCGCGAACCAGTCGTCCATGAAGAAGTCGCCGCGGAAGATCGAGTACGCCAGGCCGCTCTGGCGGATCTTCTCCTCGATCTGGCGCTTCAGACGGAAGGTCGTGACGCTCTGGTCGTACGGGGTCGGCACGACCGACATGAAGACGATGCGCCGCACGTTCTCGGCCCGGCAGGCATCGAGGAGATTCGCGTAGCCGGTGTCCTCGACTTCGGCGAACGTACCCTTGTCGCGCGGCACCACCGCGTTCGCGGTCGCGACGACCGTGGAGATTCCCTGGCACGCGGCGACGAGACTCTCGAGCTCGCGAAGATCGCCGAAGGCGAGCTCGACTCCCTCCGATGAGAATTCCCGAGGAGAGGCCGGGCGCACGAGCGCGCGGACGCGCTCTCCCGCGGCGCGAAGGCGATCCACCACGGCCGTGCCCAGCTGGCCCGTGGCGCCGACGACGAGTATGGGTCCCAAACGCCTACGCCTCGATCTCGACCGCGAAGCCGGGCGTGAGGCGAAGGCGCAGGTGCACGATACGGCAGGGCCACTTCTCCCGGGCGATCCGCGCCTCGACGCGCTTCCAGATCCACACCGCCAGGTTCTCCGCCGTCGGCGGCGTCCTCGCGAAGTCGGGGACGTCGCGATTCAGGTTCCGATGGTCGAGCGGCCGGTCCACTTCCTCCTTGAGGATGCGGTCGAGGTCGGTGAGGTTGACGACCATCGACGTCTCCGGATCGACCTCTCCTTCGACGGAGACATCGAGCATGTAGTTGTGGCCGTACCCGTGCGGGCCCTCGTCGCCGTACACGGACCGGTTCTTCTCGGGCGTCCAGTCGGAGCGCCAGAGGCTCCGGCCGGCGTTGAAGTGGATCTTGCGTGAGAGTCGGATCATGAAGCGATGAAGATCTTACCGGGATTGAGCAGGCCCTCGGGATCGAACACGTTCTTGATCGCCCGCATGGCCGCGAGCGTTTCGGGCGAGTGGCGCAATCCGAGATAGCTCTTCTGCGTCAGTCCGACTCCGTGCTCACCCGTAATCGTTCCCCCCAGAGCCACGACGGCGCGAAAGATCTCCTCGACGGTGGCGCCGCGCTCCGCCAGCCACCGCTCGCGCTCGCCCGCCGGCTGCACCAGGTTGACGTGGATGTTGCCGTCGGCCGCGTGCCCGTAGCAGACGGCCGTCAGGCCCCGGCGGGAAGCGGTCGACCGCACCGCGGCGAGGAGCTCGGGCAGGCGCGAGCGCGGGACGGCGCAGTCCTCTTCGGCGTAGGGTCCCAGATCCTTGACCGCCTCGCCGACCGTCCGCCGGAGGCGCCAGAAGTCGGCCTGCTCGCGCGGCGAGATCGCGACGCGCACGTCGAGCGCCCCGGAAGACAGAAGGATCTCTCCGAAGGCCTCGACGTCCCGAACGACCTCGGCCTCGGCGAAGCCGTCGGCCTCGACGAACAGGTGCGCGTCGGAGTCGGCGGGAAGCGCGAGCTGCAGTCGCGCGGAGGAGACCTCGGCCGCGCGCCGCTCCATGAATTCGCAGGCGGACGGCTCGTGCCCGCCGGCGTAGAGGCGCGTCACGGCCGCGAGCGCGGAGCCCTCGTCCGCGAAAGACGCCCATAGCAGACGCCGATGAGTCGGGAGCGGCAGAAGCCGCAGCGTCGCGCGCGTGACGACGCCGAGAGTGCCTTCACTGCCGACGAAGAGTGAGAGAAGGTCGTATCCGGCGACGTCCTTCCGGGTCTTGCCGCCGAGGTCGAGCACCTCTCCTCCGGACAGAGCCACGCGCAAACCCGAAACGTATCGGCCGGTCACGCCGTACTTGGCTGCGCGGGGGCCGCCGGCGTTCTCGGCGATGTTGCCGCCGATCGTGCACGAGCCGCGCGACGAGGGGTCCGGAGGATAAAAGAGTCCGACGCGCTCGGCTTCCTCCTGGAGGACTTGCGTCACGACGCCGGGCTCGACGACGGCGAAGAGGTTCTCCGAGTCGATTTCGAAGATCCGGTTCATCGCGGTCAGGTCGAGAGCGATGCCGCCCGCGACGGGCAGGGCGCCGCCGGAGAGGCCCGTCCTCGCTCCCTGGGGCGTCACCGGGGCGCGCAGGCGCCTGGCCGCCGACAGCACGGCGCGGACCTCCTCCTCGGAACGAGGCCGAACCACGACCTCCGGGGGCGAGGAGAGATCTTCGGTCTCGTCGCGGGCGTGCCGCGCCAGCGACTCCGGGTCCGCGTGGAGAATCTCCGCCGGGAGAAGGGGCGAGAGCGCCTCGTGGAGCCGCGGAGTGGTCACGCGCCGAAGCGTACAGGAACTGCGTCCGTAAGCAGTAAGCGGTAAGCGGTAAGCGGAAAAGGCCGATCGCCTCTGCTTACTGCTTACTGCCCACCGCTTACTGGCATTAGAATCCCCCGGCACCAAAACGTCAGGAGCGACCATGAACCTGTACTCGACCGCGACCGAGCTTCGAGAGGCGCTTCTCCTGTCCCACACCGTGCGCTTCGACGGCGGCGTCGTCGTGACCGATCCCGCCCGCTTCCGCGCCGAGATGCTCGACGCGCTAGTGTGGACCGCCGTGTTCGCGCCGGGCGACGCGCGGGACGCGGCGCGCCACGCGATCCGCGAAGCCGCCGAGTCCCTCGGCATCCTGCCCGCTTCGATTCTGTCTCTCTACAAGGCCCGGGGCCGGGGCGAGGTCGGAGGCTTCACCGTGCCGGCGATCAACGTGCGGATGCTGTCCTACGACACGGCGCGCGCTGCGATGGCGGCGGCCCGGGAGCTCGATGCCGGGGCCGTGATCTTCGAAATCGCCCGGAGCGAGATGGGCTACACCGAACAGCGGCCCGCCGAATACGGCGCCGTTCTGCTCGCGGCGGCGATCCGCGAGAGCTGGACGGGACCGTTCTTCCTGCAGGGCGACCACTTTCAGACCAACCCGAAAAAGATGAAGGACAAGCCCGAGTCCGAGATCCGTGCGATCGAGACCCTGATCGAGGAGGCCATCCCGGCCGGCTTCTTCCAGATCGATATCGACACGTCGACGCTCGTGGACCTCTCCCGGCCGACGCTCGAAGCGCAGCAGGACGTCAACGCCACGCTCTGCGCGCGGTTCACGAAGTTCATCCGGGAGAGAGAGCCGAAGGAGATGCCGATCTCAGTGGGCGGCGAGATCGGAGAGGTCGGCAAGGAGAACTCGACGCCGGAAGAGTTCCGCGCCTACATGAGCGTCTATCAGAAGGCGCTCGACGGAATCGAGGGGATCGCCAAGGTCTCGGTCCAGACCGGCTCCTCGCACGGAGGGGTTGTCGCCCCCGACGGCTCAGTCGAGCGCGTCGCGATCGATTTCAACGTCCTGAAGAGCATCTCGAAGGTGGCGCGCGAGGAGTACGGCATGGCGGGCGCGGTGCAGCACGGCGCCTCGACGCTGCCGCCCGAGTATTTCGGCCACTTCCCCGACCACGACTGCGCCGAGATCCATCTCGCGACGGATTTCATGAACACCGTCTACGACCACCCCGCGTTCCCGGATCCCCTGCGGCGCGAGATCGAGCGCTGGCTCGACACCAACGCCGTCGAGGAGCGAAAGAAGGGCGAGACCCAGGCGCAGTTTCTCTACCGCACGCGCAAGAAGGCGATCGGCCCCTACAAGGAACGCGTCTGGAATCTGCCCATGGGCGCCCGGGAATCGATCCGCGAGACGCTCGAAGAGAAGTTCCGCTTCCTCTTCAAGACGCTCCGCGTCGACGGGTCGCGCGCGATGGTGTCGAAGTACGTCAAGCCCGCGCGCGTGTACTCGGCGGAAGCGGTCGCCGCGGGAGCGCGCGGCGGCTTCGTGCGCGACGACCAGGCGGGAGACTGATTGGCCGCGCATCGTAGGGGCGGGGCTGGCCCCCGCCCGTCAAGCCGGGGCGGCCGCGGTCCGTCCACCAGAGGACGACCCCCGGCAGTAGGAGGCGCCGTCCGAAGGACGGCGACAACCCAGGGCCGCCCCCACGTGCTGCCGCCGACGATGACCGCGGTCGTCAAGACCAAGGCCGCCCCCGGTCCCTCGGCCACCGAGATCAAAACCGTTCCCGTTCCCGTGCCTGGACAGGCCGAGGTCCTGATCAAGGTCCTCGCGACCGCGGTCTGCGGCTCGGACAAGCACATCTACCAGTGGGATCCATCGATGGCGGGCATGGTGAAGGTCCCCCGCATCTACGGCCACGAGTTCTGCGGCGAGATCGTGGGCTTCGGCCCGGGCGGCAAGCGGCCGCACCTTGAGATCGGACAGTACGTCTCGGCCGAGATGCACGTGACCTGCGGCGCCTGCCGTCCCTGCCGCACCGGGCGCCGCCACATCTGCGAGAACACCCGAATCCTCGGCGTGCACGGCGACGGCTGCTTCGCGCAGTACGTCGTGGTGCCGGCGTTCAACGTCGTGCCGCTCGACCGCAAGGTGATCCCGCCCAAGGTCGGGGCGTTTCTCGACGCGCTCGGCAACGCCGTGCACACGACGCAGGTGACGGACCTCTCGGGCAAGTCCGTGGCCGTCCTCGGCTACGGGCCGATCGGCGCGATGTGCGCCGAGATCGCCCGCATTTCGGGCGCCGCGTCGATCGCGATCACCGAGGTCAACGGCCTCGCCGCGGCGCACGCGCGCCGGTGGGCCCGGGACCGGAAGCTCTCGCACGTCGCGGTCATCGAGCTTCCGAAGACGAAGGACCCCGTCGGGAGCCTGCGCGAGGCCACGGGCGGCGGGGCGGAGGTCGTGCTGGAGCTCTCCGGGGCGGAGGCCTCGATCAACCTCGGCCTCGCGGCGGCGCGGCCCGGAGCGGTGATGTCGCTCCTCGGCATCCCGCGCGACCGCGCCGTGACCATCAAGGACTACACCAACGACCTCGTGTTCAAGGGCCTGACGCTCTACGCCATCATCGGGCGCCGCGTCTTCGACACCTGGATCAAGATGGAAGACCTCTTCCGCGCCGGTCTCGATGTGGAAGACCTCGTGACGAACGAGTTCGAGGGCCTGGAGCACTTCCATGAGGCGATGCAGCTCCTCGACGATCGGCGCGCGATGAAGGTCGTCTTCTACCCGAACGGGAGACCCTGACGGCGGAACGCTATCTGCGGACCTTGTCGGGGAACTGCTTCGCGATGCCGGCGGTCAGCATGTCCGCCATCTTCAGAATTTGGGTCTCGACCTTGTCGTACGCCGCGACGTCGGCGGCCCAGTCCTTCTGGAGATGCGCGACGAGCTCGGCCGTCGTCAGGTCCAGGTGCTCGCGCATCATGGCTTTCATCTCGGCCGCGGGCCAATTCGCCGGGTTGGCGCCGCTCAGGAACGCCGCGATGTCGTCCGCGTTCGCCTGCCAGCGCTTCACGGCGGCGTCCTTTTTCGCCGCGTCGCCTTTCTTCGCAGTGTCGATGATCTCGACCGCGATCGTGATGTGGTCCTTCAGCAGGCTCGCCAGCTTGTCGCCGGCGGCGTCGCCGTAGAAGGGTTTGACGGCATTGCCGATGTCCGTCTGGTTTTGGAGCAGGCGTTTCGCGGTGGCGTCCTTGTCGGGAAGATCCGCAGTGGCGCTGACGATGTAGAGGCGCGTCCAGGTCACGTGCTCGTCCCAGAGCCGCCGCATCTCGGCGCGCAGGTCGTCTGGCGTGACTGCAATGGCGGCCGCCCTCAGGGATCCCCACGACAACAGCGCGCCCGCGAGCACTCGCGGAATCGATCGTCGGAAATACATGAGACCTCCTCGGGGCTCGAGTCCGGTCCGACAGCCCTCTACAGAGAGTCGCGAGGAGGCTCTCCGTGACAGAACGCAATGACATAATCTCGCCCCACGGAGCCGAGATGCCGACGAACAAACCGCCCAAGCCCGACCCCACCCAGGAACTGACGGACCGCCGGATCGCGGAGTTCGCAGTCGAGGAATCGCGCCTTTCCAACGTCGCGTACCGCTTCGAGCTGCGGCCGCGGTCGCGCGTGTGGAAGAACTGGGACCGCACCGAGTTCGAGCCCAACCACTACAGCGTCGTGGGCCTGGCC
>JBKOZO010000026.1:0-27948 GCA_046725935.1 Acidobacteriota bacterium
GTCCTCGCCTTGTTCGCGTCCGCTTCGTCCGTGCATGCACAGTCCTGTCCGCCTCCGCCGGCGGGCATCATCGGGTGGTGGACGGGCGACGGATCCACCGAAGACGTCGCCAGCGGCAATGACGGGACCAACGACGGCGCGACCTACGTTCCGGGAGTCGTCAACGAGGCCTTTCGATTCGACGGTTCCACGAGCACGGTCGTGATCGGGAATCCGGCGGTCCTGCAGCTTCAGACCTTCAGCATCGTCTTGTGGATGGCGCGCGCCGACGCCACGATCGCCGGAAACGCGAATCTCCCGTCGGCGAACACGGGCGAGCTCTTCTGCTACGGCAGCGGCGGATACTGCGTGGGGCTGGAAGGAAACGGAACCCTGTTTCTTTCGAAAGTCGGGGCAAGCTTCATCGAGTCGACTGGAGCGAAGATCACCGACACCACGCCCCACCAGGTAGCCGTCACCGCCGATGGGGTCAGCGGAGACGTCACCTTTTATGTGGACTCGGTCGCGAGCCTCACGGTGACCTATGCCCCCGGTTATACGTTCACGGGTAACGTGGCCATCGGCGTCGAGGGGGATCTCCAGCCGCCGGGAGCCGCCGGCAACTTCTTTGGCGACATCGACGAGGTCCAGGTCTACGACAATGCGCTCGACGCCTCCCAGATCCTGTCGATCTTCAACGCCGGAAATCTCGGCACCTGCCGGATCATCCCGCAGCCTCTGGCCGTGGACGCGAACGCGGTGACGGGTTCCAACTCGAACGTCAACGGGGTCCTCGAGGCCGGAGAGACGGCCCAGGTCTCTCCCGGGTGGATGAACGAGTTTCCGACTGCCCAGGGAATCCACGGAACCGCTTCGAACCTGACGGGTCCGGCCGGACCGGCCTATACGATCGACGACGACACCGCCGCGTACGGCAACATCGCGTCGGGAGGGCAGAGCGACTGCAACGGCGCCACGGGCGACTGCTACCTGATGACGATCTCCGGGACGCGTCCGGCCCCGCACTGGGACGCGACCTTCAAGGAAGTGTTGACGGGTACCAACCCCTCCCGGCCCTTCGCCAACAACTGGCCGCTCCACGTCGGAGGGAGCTTTCCGGACGTTCCGACGACGCATCTCTTCTACGTCTTCGTCGAGAATCTTTTCCACAACGGAGTCACGGGTGGGTGCGGCGGCGGAAACTTCTGTCCCTCCGATCCGGTGACCCGCGCGCAGATGGCGGTGTTCCTCCTGAAGGGCGAGCACGGCGGAACGTATGCGCCTCCGGCGTGCTCTTCGACGATGTTCGCGGACGTGCCGTGTCCGGGAGGAACGTTCGTGGACTGGGTCAACCAGCTCGCGGCCGAGGGCATCACGGGAGGCTGCGGCGGCGGCAACTATTGTCCCGGCAGCTCCGTCACGCGCGGCCAGATGGCGGTCTTCCTGCTGAAGGGCGAGCACGGCGGCGCCTACGCGCCTCCGCCGTGCTCGGCCACGATGTTCGCCGACGTCGAGTGTCCCGACGCGCAGTTCGTGGACTGGATCAATCAGCTCGCAACCGAGAACATCACCGGCGGCTGCGGCAACGGCAACTATTGTCCGAACGACTCCGTGACCCGCGGACAGATGGCGGTTTTCCTCGTCAAGACGTTCGGGCTCGTCCTCTACGCCCCGTAGCGGCGAATCCTTTCACCGCCCGGCGCGCGCTCTCGGCTCTGCACGCAGGCGATGGACGTCGAGGAGGAACTGCTCGATCCGGCGGTCCCAGGTGTGCTCGCGCAGCGCGCGCTGCCGCGCCCGGCGTCCCATCGCGGCGCGGGCGGGCTCGTCGTCGAGGAGCTGCGCCGCGGAGGTGACGACCGCGTCTTTCTCGTGAAAGACCGCGATCTCGACGCCCGGCTGGAAGGAGTCCGACAGGCCGGGGAAGGACTCGACGAGCGTCGGCACACCGCAGGAGGCCGCGAACAGCGCGCGGGGCGTCAGGCGATAAGTCCCGCGGTGCTTTCCGTACACGTCGTCCACGAGGGAGGTTTCCAGCGCCAGCCGTGTCCGGTTGAGCGCCGCGCAGAGCGCATCCGGCGTCTCCAGAGGCGGCAGGGACGGAATGCTCCAGCGGGTGTCCCCGGCGTAGGCGTGGATCCGGACGCGAAAGCGCCGGGACAGGGCCGCCAGGAGGTCGTCGCGGTACGGAGTCCATTTGCCGTAGAAGAGCACGTCGCACTCGGGCGTCGCGCGCTGCGGCCGGTAGAGCTCCGGATCCGTGGCGGGATCGCACCTCCGGGCCTCGATGCCGCGCGCCCGGTAGTCGGCGACGCACAGGGGATCCTGGGTGTAGAAGATGTCGAACTGTGGCGCGATGGCGATCGACGCCTCGAGGCCGTAGGGATCCGAAAGCGCGAAACCCGCGAGGACCGTGTCGCGCGGAAAAGTTCGCAGCGCGCGCGGCGAGAGGTGGAGGGCTCCGCCCAGACAGACGATGACCTGCGGCGGCGGGTCCGTGTGATCGATGACGGCTTCGTCGGGAACGAGGGCGGGTCTGGCGCCTCCGGTCGGCGTGAACTTCGGAAACGCCAGCGGCTCGATCAGCGTCGCGCGGAACATCTTCTGCAACGCCCGCAGCGGCGGAAACAGGTTGTTGCAGTACGGCGGCTGGCTGACGTTGCCGAAAACCAGCAGGTCGAGCGCGCTCAAGAAGATCTCCCGTCCGCCCAGTCCGAATCGGTTCCGGGGAGTGCCGGCATGAGCATGGCATTAATGTATGACGGACCACGCCATTCGTCTGTGACGCTGGCCTAGAATCGCGCCATGAAAACCACCGGACTCCGGATACCCATTCGCGCCTTCGCTCTTTTCCTGTTCGTTTCGGCGCTGGGCGCGGATGCCGCGCTCGGCGCCGCTTCGCTGCGCTTCTACGGCAACGGTTCGGGAGACATCGATCGCGTCAAGATCGCCATCGACGATCCCTCCAACTCCAACCCCGGGCCGCCGGCGGACGTCGGCGCCACCGACTTCACGATCGAGTTCTGGATGAAAGCCGCAGCGGCCGACAATGCCACTCCTTCGGTCTCCTGCGGCGCGAATCAGAACTGGAAGAACGGCAACGTCATTCTCGACCGGGACCGGCTCGGCCAGGACCGCAGCTTCGGCGTCTCGGTGGCGGCCGGCAAGATCGTGTTCGGCGTCAGCGGCGACGGAACGGGCGACCGGACCATCTGCGGATCCTCCAACGTGCTCGACGATGTGTGGCATCACGTCGCCGTCGAACGCCGCCGCTCCGACGGGCGCCTCTGGATCTTCATCGACGGCGTGCTCGAGACCCAGGGCGACGGACCCGACGGAGACGTCTCCTATCCGGACGGCGCGACGCCCGCGGATCCGAACGACTCGTTCCTCGTCATCGGCGCCGAAAAGTTCGACGCTGGCTCGCCCTACGGCGGAGCGCTCGACGAGATCCGGATCTCCACCGTCCTGCGCTACACGGCCGCCTTCACCCGGCCCAACACTCCGTTCGCGGCCGACGCGAACACGGCCGCGCTCTACCACCTCGACGAAGCCGCGGGCGTGGTCGCGGCCGACTCGTCCGGCGCCGCCGGAGGGCCCTCCGACGGAAGCCTCGCGCTCGGCGGATCACCGTCGGGTCCCGAATGGTCCTCGACGGAACTCGCGCCTCTCGGCGGGACTCCGACGATCGCTCTGACTCTGCTGACCCAGGCCGTCGACGGTCCGGTTCACGTGACGCACGCCCCCGACGGATCGGGGCGCTTCTTCATCGTGGAGAAGGGCGGCTACATCCGCATCCTCAAGAACGGCAGCCTCCTCGGCACGCCATTCCTGGACATCCACACGCTGGTGTCGGGCGACTCCGAACAAGGGCTTCTCTCCGTGGCGTTCCACCCCGACTACGCCACCAACGGCACCTTCTTCGTCTACTACACCGACAACATCGCCGACCCCGGCGACATCACGCTCGCTCGCTACCAGGTCTCGGCCGATCCCGACGTCGCCGACCCGGACTCGGCGCAGATCGTCCTGGTCGTTCCGCACCCCGTCAACTCCAACCACAACGGCGGCCAGCTCTTCTTCGGGCCCGACGGCTTTCTCTACATGGGCACCGGCGACGGGGGCGGAGGCGGCGACGTGCCCAACAACGCCCAGAACAAGGACATCCTCCTGGGCAAGATCCTGCGCCTCGACGTCGACGGAACGGGCGCCGTTCCCTGCGGCCAGCAAGTGTCGATGCCGTACGGCATACCGATCTCCAACCCGTTCGTCGGACAGGCTGGCTGCGACGAGATCTGGGCCTACGGCCTGCGCAACCCCTGGCGCTTCAGCTTCGATCGCGCCAACGGGGATCTCCTGATCGGGGACGTCGGCCAGAACGCCTGGGAGGAGGTCGACTACCAGCTGGCCTCGAGCGACGGAGGGGAGAACTACGGGTGGCACAAGATGGAGGGCAACCACTGCTACAACCCTCCGAACAACTGCGACGACGGCACGCTCGTCCATCCGATCCTGGAGTACGACCACACGAACCGCTGCTCGATCACCGGCGGATACCGCTACCGCGGCACCGCGATCCCGGGGCTGGTGGGCCTTTACCTGTACGCCGACTTCTGCGGCGGCCAGATGTATGCCGGTAAGGAGGATGCCTCCGGAGCGTGGACGAGCACGCTTCTGCTCGACACCTCCATCAACGTATCGTCCTTCGGCGAGGACGACGCCGGGGAGGTCTACCTCACCGGCCTCGGCGGGGTGGTGTACCGGATCGACCCCGTTCCCTACCCGGCCCCGGCGCTGTCGAGCGTTTCCCCGGCCGCGGTCATCGCGGGCGACCCCGGTTTCACCCTCCAGGTCAACGGTTCGGGCTTCGTCTATCCCTCGATCGTGCGATGGAATGGGGCGGATCGTCCGACGACCTTCGTCTCCGCCAACCAGCTGCAGGCCCAGATTCCGGCCTCGGACATCCTCTCCGCGGGCACCGCCCAGGTCACGGTCTTTACGCCGACTCCGGGAGGCGGCACGTCGGCGGTCCGGACGGTCAACATCAACGAGACCTTCCTGGACGTGCCCCTGTCGCACTTTGCCTATCAATACATCCAAGCCGTCTACAACGCCGGGGTGACGGCGGGTTGCGCGTTCCGCCTCTACTGCCCGGACAATCCGACGACCCGCGCCCAGATGGCGGTTTTCCTGCTGAAGGCGAGCGAGGGATCGTCCTACACGCCGCCTCCGTGCACCGGGACGCTGTTTGACGACGTTCCCTGCACCGGCGGCATCTTCGATCCCTGGATCGAGGACCTGGCTGGCCGCGGGATCACGGGAGGTTGCGGCAACGGCAATTACTGTCCGACCGACCCGGTCACCCGCGCCCAGATGGCCCCGTTCCTGTTGAAGACCCTCGAAGGCTCGACTTATGTGCCGCCCGACTGCACGGGAACGGTCTTCGACGATGTTCCGTGCACGGGAGGCATCTTCGATCCCTGGATCGAGGACCTCGCCGGCCGGGCGATCACCGGAGGCTGCGGCAACAACAACTACTGTCCCGCCAACCCAGTGACCCGCGCCCAGATGGCCATCTTTGTGACGCTGACGTTCAGCATTCCACTCCCCTAGCGGTGGTCAACGCACGTTCGAATTACCGCCGGGTCAAACGCGGACTGAGAGTCCGCGTTAAGCCCGGCGCGGGTTACCGCTGGCCTTCGGCCAGCGTTGCCTACGGCCGAGGGCTCGCGCACGGTGGACGGCTCGCCTACTGCCGGGGGTTTACCTTCGGTGGACGGCTCTCGATACCGCTGCCCTGATCCGCGTCCGTTCAGTTTTCCGAATCCGCTGACGAAGAGGTGCGCCGCGAAAGCGGCGCCCTTCCCGTTCCGCTCGGCCTCAAAAAGGCTAGCCCGAAGAGAACCAGAGCGCGCCCTCAGATTCTTGTTGACCGCCGCTGGACGTAATGGAATAGTTTTCCCGATTTTCCAGTCCGCTTCTTTTTCATAACCGAACGGAGGACTCATGTACCGGAGCTCGGCGAAAAGGCTCTCTGCCTTCCTCGTCTCGGTGGGTCTAGTCCTAACCGGCGGCTTCGCGGTCGCGGCGACACAGTCGACGGGCCAGAAGCCGCAGGTGCGCTTCTCGGCGAAGAATCGAACGTCGCCGAAACCGCTGCGCGACTATCGCGTCGTCGGGCCCGTGCAGCCGCGCGCGCCGCGTGAAATCAAGAACGAGGCGCTGCCGGGAAAAAACTCGCGGAGCTCCGGCCGGCACGACAACTCGGTCCAGCGGCAGTTCGGTCTGTCGCAGCCGATCGAGATGCTGCAGTTCGACGGCACCAGCGACGACGACAACCAGGACGTCGTCGGCGGCCGCGTCGTTCCCCCGGACACCGAAGGCGACGTGGGTCCGAACCACTACGTGCAGTGGAACAACCTCGTCTTCGACATCTTCGACAAGTCCGGCAACATAGTCCTCGGGCCGCTTCCCGGAAACGCGTTCTTCGAAGGCCTGGGCGGACCGTGTGAATCCCAGAACGACGGCGACCCGATCGTCATGTACGACCAGCTCGCCGATCGCTGGGTCGTCAGCCAGTTCGCGTTCCCGAACTTCCCGAGCCCGCCGTACATCCAGTGCGTCGCGGTGTCGGTCACGGGCGATCCGACGGGCAGCTATCACCAGTACGAGTTCGACCTGCCCGACACGTACCTCAACGACTATCCGAAGTTCGGCGTGTGGCCCGACGGCTACTACATGACGTTCAACGGATTCGACGTCGTCGGCGGCGGATTCCAGGGCGGAGCGGTCGCGTTCGACCGCGCCAACATGATCGACGGCAATCCGGCCACGATGATTCAGTTCAACACGGGAATCGAGGGTGGCGTGTTGCCCAGCGACCTCGAGGGCACGACGCCCCCGCCGGTCGGAGCTCCCAACTATTTCCTGACCTGGGAGATCAACCCGTCCCGCCTCCTGATCTGGCAGTTCCACGCGGACTTTGGGACTCCCGAGAACAGCACGTTCACGGGGCCCGTCGAGGTTCCGGTCGACGATTTCGTGTCGCCGGTTTGCGGCTCCTTCCGCGACCAGTGCGTTCCGCAGCTGGACTCGACCGAGCTGCTCGAGACGCTCGCGGGCGCCACGATGTGGCGGATGGGCTACCGCAACTTCGGCGACCACGAGTCCCTCGTCGTCAACCACACGGTCGACGCGGGCGGGGCGATCGCCGGCATCCGCTGGTACGAGATTCGGAATCCCGGCGGTACCGCGCCGCTCGGCAACGGCACGCCGAACCCGGTCGTCATCTACCAGCAGCAGACCTACGCTCCCGACGACGGGAACCATCGGTGGATGGGCTCGATCGCCATGGACCACAACGGCAACATGGCCCTCGGCTACAGCATCTCCTCCTCGGAGATGCACCCGTCGATCGCCATCACGGGGCGCCTGGAGTCGGATCCGCTCAATCAGATGGGAGATGAGGACGTCTTCCTCGCCGGAACCGGCAGCCAGCAGGACAGCTTTTCGCGGTGGGGCGACTACAGCAACATGACGGTGGACCCCGTCGACGACTGCACCTTCTGGTACACGCAGGAGTACTACCAGGCCAACGGCAGCTTCGATTTCAAGACCCGCATCGCGTCATTCAAGTTCCCGAGCTGCTCGATCGGACCGACCGGAACGATCGCGGGCACGGTGACCGACGGAACCAACCCGCTCCAGGGCGTCAAGGTCACGGCGGGGCTCGCCCAGACGCTCACCGACGCGTCGGGCAACTACTCCATCACGCTGCCCGTGGGCACGTACGACATGACGGCGTCGAAGTACGGCTACTTCCCGGCTTCGGCCGACGACGTCCCCGTCAACGACGGCGAGACGACGACGCAGAACTTCGAGCTCGAGGCGGCTCCCTCGACGCTGGTCAACGGCACGGTCAAGGACGCCAGCACCGGATGGCCGCTCTACGCCAAGATCGTGGTGTCCGGATCCGGGTTCCCGGGCGCGACGTTCTACACCGACCCGGTCACGGGCTACTACGAGACGACGCTGGTCGTCGGTAGCCAGTACACGTTCGTCATCACCGCGGTATCCCAGGGCTACCAAACCGGCGGCGGCATCGTGGATCTGAGCGCGGTGACGCACGCGCCGGCGGTGGTGAAGAACTGGACCCTGACGGCCGATCCGGCGACCTGCAACGCGCCGGGCTACGGCCACACCAACGCGTTCTACGACGACTTCTCCACGGGAGATCTGTCGTACTGGACGGTCGTCAACAACAGCACCGACGGCGGCCAGCCGTGGAAGGCGGCTTCCGGTCCGGATCCGTGCGGCCTGTTCCCGGGCAACCAGACGGGCGGCAGCGGTCCGTACGCGATCGTCAACAGCAACTGTGACGGCACCGTCACGGACGACACGGACATGATTTCGCCGTCGGTGAATCTGTCCGCCGTCGACGCCCCGGTGATCCAGTTCGCCTCCGACTTCTCGATTCTGGATCCGGGCTTCCCGCAGACGGGCGGCGTGGACTACAGCCTCGACGGCGGCGCCAACTGGACCAACGTCCTGACCCTGACGGACGACGATCCGGGCCCGTCGCTGAAGAGCTTCCCGCTCCCCGCGAACTCGCCCGACGTCCAGGTGCGCTTCACTTTCGACGGCTTCTGGTCCTGGTGGTGGCAGGTGGACAACGTGCTCGTGGGCGATCCGACCTGCACCGCGGGCTCGGGTGGACTGATTGTGGGCAACGTCAAGGACGCCAACACCAACTCGGGCCTGAACGGCGCCACGGTGGAAGTCCTGGGCGGCGGCTCGACCAAGACGTTCGCCACGCCCGACGATCCCAACGTGGACGACGGCTTCTACATCCTCTATGCCGACAGCGGAAACCAGACGCTGAAGGCATCCATGGCGAACTTCCAGTCGCAGCAGAAGAGCACCGTGGTGGTGCCGGGCTCGACGCAGCGCGTCGACTTCGCGCTGCAGTCGGGTCACCTGACGGCGGCTCCGAGCCCGCTCAACGCGCGGGTCGATCCGGGCGGGACCGATCAGCAGACCCTGACGCTCACCAACAGCGGCGGCGCGGAGGCCCACTTCGAGATCGTCGAGATCAACGCGCCGCTTGTCCAGAACAACTCGCTCGGACATCAAGCCAATCAGTTCCTCCGGCAGCAGGCGCTGAACCGCCTGCCGCGCAACGACAAGGGCGGGCCGGACGGCATGGCGCGGAGCACGAAGGGTCTGGCGCCGATTCCCAATCCGCGTGTGGCCAACAAGGTTCTCGCGGCGGGCGACGTTCTGGCCAAGTGGCCCTCGCAGATCACGTACGGCTGGGGCGTGGCCACGGTCGGCACCGACGTCTGGCTCTCCAACCTCGGCGTGGCCGGCGGCGACGATCTCGACTACCGGTACACCGCAGACGGTACGAAGACAGGCGACACGGTCGACGACAGCGGCGCGATCACGGCCTGGGCAGCGGACGGAGCGTTCAACTCCCGGACGGGCAACTTCTGGAGAGTGGACGTCGTCGACGCCGGCAGCTCGTGCATCTTCGAGATCAACCCGACCACCAAGGTCGTGACCGGCAACACGATCTGCCCGAACACGGGCACCTCCGAACGCGGTCTGGCCTACGACCAGGCGACGGACACTTTCTACATTGGCTCCTGGAACGACGCGACGATCAAGCACTTCGACACGGACGGCAACATCCTCGACTCGGCGTTCACGGGCCTCTCGATCTCGGGTCTGGCCTACAACTCGTCCAACGGACACCTGCTGGTCATGCAGAATTTCCCGGGCGGCAACGACATCACGGTGCTCGACGCGCTGAACAACTACGCAGTTCTGGGGTCCTACCCGATCCTGGACAACGGCGCTCCGGCGATCACGGCCTTCGGCGGCGCCGGTGCCGAGTTCGACTGCCTGGGCAACCTGTGGGTCATCGACCAGAACTCGCAGACCGTCTACCAGGTCGAGTCGGGAGAGGCCGCCGGCTGCGCGGTCGACATCCCGTGGCTGACAGTGGATCCGACGGAAGGCACGGTCGCTCCCAACGGCGGAACGGCGGACGTCAGCGTCGCCTGGGATTCGCTCAACTACCTGCCGGGTCTCAAACAGGCGCAGCTGCAGTTCAAGACCGACACCCCGTTCGCGGTCCCGGGCGTCCCGGTCTCGATGGTGGTGCGGTTCCTGGACGTGCCGGATGACAACCCCTTCGAGGCGTTCATCTACGGCGCCGCGGGAGCGGGTGTCATGTTCGGCGGCACGCCGGTCTGCTCCGACAATCTCCACTTCTGCCCGGACGGCGTGGTGACGCGCGCCGACATGGCGGGTTACCTCTGGAGGGCGATCAACGGCGCTCTCACCCCGCCGCCGGTCTACCAGAACATCTTCAACGACGTCTCGTTCAACGACTACAACGCGTTCTACATCCAGGGCATCTTCGACCTCGGGATCACGGCGGGTTGCCAGGCGGATCCTCCGCTGTACTGCCCGACCAGCCCGAACACCCGCGCGCAGATGTCGGTCTTCATCTGGAAGGGACAGCACGGCGATGAGGCTCCGCCGGCCTGCACGGGTGTCTTCGCCGACGTGCCGTGCCCGGGTGGCTTCGCGGTCGACTACATCGAGGGTCTCTTCAACGAGGGCGTCACGGCCGGATGCGGCGGCGGGAACTTCTGCCCGAACGCCAACATCACCAACGGCCAGATGGCGGTCTTCCTGGTGAAGGGGTTCAACATCCCGCACCTGTAAGACGCGTTTCGACTCCGTTACGGTTACGGGCGCGGCCAACCGGCCGCGCCCTTTTTCTTGCTCTGCTATCTTCGCCGGCCATGCTCCGCCGCCGGGCCCGAGGATCCGGGCTCCTGTTCGCCGCCATCCTGGCTGGCGCGGTCCCCATGCGCGGCCTGGACCACCCGTCGCTCGTTCTGATCACGCTCGACACGACCCGTTCCGACTACGTCGGCCGCATCGAGGCGGGCCAGGCGGTGACACCGAACCTCGATCGGCTGGCCCGCGGCGGAGTCCGGTACACGCGCGCCCTGACCGCGTCGCCCCTGACCCTGCCGGCGCACTGCTCGCTGATGACGGGCGCAAATCCCCCCGCGCACGGCGTGCGGGACAACGGCGCCTCGGCGCTGCCCGGGGATCTGCCGACTCTGGCCTCGGCGCTCTCGTCCAAGGGCTACTCGACCGCGGCCTTCGTCGCCTCGCGCGTGCTCGACCGCCGCTTCGGGCTGGATCGAGGCTTCGCGCGCTACGACGACGCGATGATGGCCGAAGAAGTGGGCGAGCAGGGATATCCCGAGCGCCGCGCCGGGGCCGTCACGGATGCGGCCCTCGCATGGGCGAAGGGAACCGAGGCGTCCAGGCCTTTCTTTCTCTGGGTCCACTACTACGACGCGCACGCTCCGTACGATCCTCCCGGCGACTGGAAGGGAGCCGCGGCGGACCGCCGCTACGCCGGAGAGGTCGCATACGTGGATCGCGAGTTCGCGCGGCTGCTCGCCGGGCTTCCGAAACCGCCGGGGGGGACCCTCGTCGCGGTCGTCGGCGATCACGGCGAGATGCTGGGAGAGCACGGGGAGAAGGAACACGGCATCTTCCTCTATCGAGCTTCGCTCGACGTGCCGCTGATCCTGTCGGGCCCCGGAGTCCCCGCGGGATCCGCGATCGCCGAGACCGTCGGAACGCGCGCGCTTCCCGCCACACTTTTGCGCCTTCTCGCCTTCGACGACGAGGCGCGCTCGTTCGGACCGGGGCTGCCCGGATTGCCGTCGTCGGCGCGCGAACCGGCCGCCTCGGTGTACAGCGAGACTTGGATGCCGGCCACGGCGTACGGGTGGAGCCCGTTGAAGGCGGCGACGGATGGGCGGTTGCGTCTGATTCTCGCGCCGAAACCCGAGCTCTACGACCTCACGGCGGATGCTGCGGAGTCGAACAACCTGTTTTCAAGCCGACCCGACGACGCCCGCCGGCTGGCCCGGTCGGTCGCGTCGGTCGAGAGCCGCCAGCGGCCGGCGCCGCCTCCGAAGGTCTCCGAGGCCGAGGCCGCGGAGCTCGCGCAGAGTCTGCGCAGTCTCGGCTACCTGTCCGGATCGAGCCCTCGGTCCGGAACGATCGACCCCAAGGACGGCATCTCGATGCTTGCGGAGTTCGAGCAGGCGAGGGACGAAATCCGCCGGGGCCGCGCGCGGGAGGCCGCCGCGAAGCTCCGCGAGCTCGTCCGCCGAAGCCCCGGAAACGTGCCGTTCCTGACCCGGCTGGCCGAAGCCGAGGTGGCCGCCGGCGAGACGGACGCCGGACTCGAAACCATTCGCGAAGCCGTCGCCCTGAACCCGCGGCTCGATCTTCTACATACCAGCGCCGGCAACCTGTACGCGCAAACCGGCCGGACGCGCGAAGCCCGCCAGGAGTTTCGGGCCGCGCTCGCGCTCAACCCACGGTCCGCGACGGCGTGGCTGGGACTGGCGCAGATCGCCGCGAGGGAGGCGCCCGGCGATGAGAGAGCGATTCTCCTCGAAGCGGAAGCCGCGGGAACGCGCAGCGGTGCGATCCTGGCCCGCCTGGCCCAGCTGGAGCTTTCCTCGGGAGACCTCGACGACGCCCGCCGCCACGCCGACCAATCGCTGGCTCTGCTTCCGGGCCTCGCCGCGACGTGGTGGGTTGCCGGTGAAGTGGCCGAGAAGCAGGGGAGGGCGCCGGCCGCCCTCGAGAGCTACGAGAAGGCCGTCGCGCTGGGTCTCTCGGACCCCCGGGCATGGCTGCGCCTGGGGAAGTTGCAGCGGGCGGCGGGACGATCGGCCGATGCGCGCCGCTCCTTCCAGCGCGCGGCCGACCTGGGAGGCCGCTCGGCCGCCGGAGAGGATGCGCGGAGGCTTCTGGCAGAAACGCCGTGACGGTTTTCTGTTGAAAGAACACCTTATTGGCGGTAGCTTTCGTCGAGTTTCGAATTACAAGGGAGGCAGCTTCAGTCTCGAGTCCGCTTGACCGGATTGCGGGAGGTCGCCCGATTTCGTCCGAAGCGAAGGAGCGAAAACCTCATGGTCAAACCCCTGCGCGTCGCCCTCATCCTCTGCGGCATTCTCACCGTTTCGATCCTCGGAGCCGTCCAACCCCGAACCACAGCGGCCAGCGAAAAGTCGTTCCGACATCCGGGTCTTCGCGTCCCCGAGGAGATGCTGGCCATCGACAAGATGGACGCCGCGACGCGGTCCGCGCTGCAGGCGTCGATCCAGTCGCTCGGGCTCACGCCCGCGAACGCCTATTTCGACGCGCGCGTCGGGAGATGGAACTCTCTGATCCTGACCCATCCCCTCATTCCGGGGACCGGAGTCGGCAACAACCTCGCGTGGTCTTCGGGGCACGCGCCCCTGGGCGACCAGGCGATGAAGTCGGAGGTCTGGAGCTCGCTGCGGGGGTATCTCGAGGCGCACGCGGCCGATCTTCGCCTCGACCTCTCGCAGCTTTCCCCTTCGCTGCGGATCTCGATCCTGCGTAAGGGCAGCCTCATCTTCGTGCACGTGCCGCGCATCGTGGACGGAATCCCCGTGCGCGACAACTCCATCGGCGCCGCCATCAACTCCGGCAACCTGATCCTCCTGGGTATCCAGAAGTGGGGCGACGTCGATGCGGCGAGGACGCCCGCGGTCCCGGCGGAGACCGCCGAGGAAGCGGTGCGCGCGCACCTGCGTCCGCTGCAGATCTCGGCGTTCACCAAGAACCCGCGCCTTGAGTTCGTTCCGCTGGCCCTGGACTCGGGAATCTCCTACCGCCTGGCCTGGGTGATCTCCTGCAAGATCGAGGGCGACCGCGGTAACTGGGAGGGCCTCGTCGACGCGGCCAACGGAACGCTCTTCGCGTTCGAGGACCGCAACCAGTACGCCGACGGCCAGATCAATGGCGGCGTCTATCCCGTCAGCAACGACCAGCGTCCCCCCGACGGTATCGAGCAGCCGGGTTGGCCGATGCCCTACTCCGATTTCACGGTCGACGGCGTGAAACGCTTCACCGACGGCAACGGCAACATGGGCTGCATTCCGGGCTCGATCTCTACGGCGCTCGCGGGTCTCTACATCAAGATCGTGGACAGCTGCGGGACGATCAACGAGACCGGAACCAACGGGATCGACCTCGGATCGGGCCCCACGCCGACCGCCACGGACTGTGAGATCCCGGCGGGTCATTCGGCGGGGGACACCAAGTCCAGTCGTTCCGGCTTCTTCGAGCTCAACCGACAGGCCGAGCTCGCGCGCGGCCACCTGCCCGACACGGATCCGGGCGGACAGTGGGTTCGCAGCCAGTTGAACGCGCTCATGAACGAGAACGACATCTGCAACGCCTTCTGGGACGGCGCCAACGTCAACTTCTTCCGGTCGAGCCCTCCCAACGGGTGCGCCAACACCGGCGAGATCGCGGCGATCTTCGACCACGAGTGGGGCCATGGGCTGGACAACAACGGCGTCGATAACTCAATCGCCAATCCCGGCGAGGCGATCGCGGACATCTATGCCGCCGTTCGCCTCAACACCTCTTGTATCGGTCGAGGCTTCTTCACCGACGACACGTGCGGCGGGTACGGCGACGCCTGCAACGGAACGCCCGCCAACGGTTGCACGGGCGTCCGAGACATCGACTTCAACAATCATCGCTGCGACCAGCCGCATACCGTCACCTGGGTCCAGGACGGCTTCACGAGCGCGCAATGCGGTGGCTCCGGTTCCGCCCCGCCCTGTCCGGGCGGCGGCGGTCCCTGCGGCGGCGAGGTCCACTGCGAGGGCTACGTGATGGCCGAGACGGGCTGGGACCTGATGACCCGGGACCTGCTCGCGCCGCCGTTCAACTACGACGCACAGACCGCGCACGAAGTCGCCACCAGGATCATCTACGCGGGTGCGCAGCCCGTCTCCACCTGGTACACCTGCGGCTCGAACTGCCAGGACACGGGCACCTGCGGCTGCGGCGCGACCGGGGGCTACCTGAGCTTCCTGGCGGCCGACGACGACAACGGGAACCTGAACGACGGCACGCCGCACATGACGGCGATCCGGGCCTCCTTCCAGCGGCACGAGATCCACTGCTCCACCCCGGCGTCCATCAACAGCGGCTGCGCCGGCGCGCCGACCACGAAGCCCGTGGTGTCGTTCCAGCCGCGCGACCGGTCGGTGTTGCTGACCTGGACCGCGGTGGCGAACGCGTCGAGCTATCGCATCTATCGCGGCGACGGGATCGACCCCTGCGCTATGGGCAAGTTCATCGTCGCCGAGACCAGCGAGCTCAGCTACCTCGACGAGGGCCTCCAGAACGGACGGCCCTACTCCTACTCGGTCATGCCGGTCGGATCCAACGAGGCCTGCACCGGTCCGATGAGCACGTGCCAGGCCTCCACGCCCGTGGCCGGCCCGAACCTGGCCGTCCTCGACGGCTTCACGCTGTCCGGCGGCGACGGCGACCCGTTCCTCGACAACTGTGAGCTCGACACGATCGGATTCTCGGTCAACAACATCGGCGTGGGCGATCTGACCAACGTGCAGATCGTCGGCGTCACGTTCGTCACGCATCCGACCTCGGTCCTCGTCACGCCTCTTCCCGCCCCGATCGCGGCGAGCGTGGCGACGTGCTCGGTGGCCGACGGCAGTTTCCAGGTGCAGATGCAGGGCCTGACCTTCGACGGCTCGACCGACATCCTGGTCGAAGTCGGCGCCGACGAGCTCGGAGGCGACACCCGAACGAAGCTCTTCCACATCACCCACACGGAGAGCGACCTGGTACAGGTGGCGAGCCAGACCTTCAGCTTCGAGACCGACATGGAAGGCTGGACGGCCACGCACGGGACCTTCGTCCGCAAGACCGGCGGCGGCGCCAACGGGACCAACGCGCACATCTCCTCCTCCGAGGACCTCGACAACCAGTGCGACATCGTGCAGTCGCCCCTCTTCTTCCTGTCCGACACGTCGACCCTGGAGCTTCGCCTCCGCTACGACATCGAGCCCCAGTCGAGTGGCCAGTACTGGGACCGCGCCAACACCAGCCTGGTCGACGCGCAGAGCGGCGATCGGGTGGTGATCACGCCTTCGGGAGGGCGCCCCTATCAGGTGCCCGACGGGTCCGCCAACGGGACCTGCTTCACGGCCGGCCAGGCCGGTTGGGACGCGACCACGCCGGGCTTCCCCAGCCTCTGGTACAACGCGACGTTCGACGCGGCCGCCCTGAATCCGGGCGGCGCCTTCACCAATCGGGTCGCGCACCTGCAGATCAACTACGGAACCGACGAAGCCGACGCACGCAAGGGCTTCGACTTCGACGAGGTGACTCTGACGAACTTCTACCTCCAGCTTCCGGACGCGCACGGCGACGACTGCTCCCAGTCTCTGTTCGCGGCCGCGACCGGCATCGTCGTGGACGGCGCCGGCAACGCTGTGCTGGAAGCCGGCGAAGTCGCGGGCGTTTCCCCGACGTGGACGAACCAGGGATTCGCGGCGGTCGACCTCTCCGGCTCGATCACCGATTTCAGCGGCCCCGCGGGCCCGACCTACGACGTGCCGGACGACACGGGAAGCTACGGCACCGTGGATCCCGGCGTCGCCGCGGCTTGCACGGACTGCTACACGGTCCAGATCACGGCGGCGGCGCGGCCCTCCGTTCACTGGGACGCCTCGCTCACCGAATCGGTCGGCAACCTCGCGCTCGCCAACGACGCCGTGCAGAAGGTCTGGACGCTCCACGTCGGCGGCAGCTTCACCGACGTCCCGTCCTCCAGCAACTTCTACGCGTTCATCGAGAACGTCCTCCACAACGGTGTGACGGCGGGCTGCGGGGCGGGGGACACGTTCTGCCCGACGGACACGGTCACGCGCCAGCAGATGGCGGTCTTCCTGCTCAAGGCCAAGGAGGGCGCCGCGTACACGCCTCCGGCCTGCACGACGCAGGTTTTCGACGACGTGCCGTGCTCCAGCCCCTTCGCTCCCTGGATCAACGAGCTCTCGGCGCGCGGGATCACGGCGGGCTGCGACCCGACGAACTACTGCCCGACCAACCCCACGAACCGGCAGCAGATGGCGGTCTTCCTGCTGAAGACGAAGGAGGGCTCGACCTACGTTCCTCCGGATTGCACGACGCAGCAGTTCGACGACGTGCCGTGCGCAAGCCCGTTCGCTATCTGGATCAACGAGCTCGTGGCGCGCGGCGTGACGGCGGGCTGCGGCGGCAACAACTACTGCCCGACGGATCCGGTCGCCCGGCAGCAGATGGCCGTCTTCCTGGTCAAGACCTTCGGCCTGCTTCTTTACGCTCCGTAGGGGCGGGGCTTGTCCCCGCCCGGGGGGCGGCCCTTGCGGCCGCCCCTACAGGGGCTCTCAGACCAGATCCGCTTCTCCGAGGGACCACTGGTGGTACGCGTCGGTGACGGTGGCGGTGTCGCCGTCGCGGACCACGCGCCCGTGGTGGAGCCAGACGACGCGGTCGCAGTTTTCGCGGATGGTGTCCAGCGAGTGCGAGACCAGCATGAAGGTCTTGCCGCGGCCCCGCAACGTCTCCATCCGGTCGTGGCACTTGCGTTGAAACCGCTCGTCCCCGACCGCCAGCGCCTCGTCCACGAGGAGGATGTCGGGCTCCACGTCGGTGGCGACGGCGAACGCCAGCCGCGCCGCCATGCCGGTCGAGTAGGTGCGCGTCGGCGCGTCGATGAAGTCCTGCAGCTCCGCCCACTCGACGATCCGATCCAGCCGCTGTCGGGTCTCGGCGCGCGAGTAGCCGAGCAGAGCGCTCTGGAGCATGACGTTCTCCCTCCCCGTCAGCTCGCCGTGGAACCCGAGGCCCAGCTCCAGGATCGGGGCGACCCTCCCGACCACGCGGACGCGCCCCTCGGAGGGAGGCAGGACGCGCGAGATCACGCGGAAGAGCGTGCTCTTGCCGGCCCCGTTGCGCCCGATCACGCCGATCCTCTCCCCGGCCTCGACCGAGAGGTCCACGTCCTTGACGGCCTCGAGGTCGTCGTAGGCGACTCGTCGCTGGATCTTGCGGATGGTGTACTCCTTCAGCGACAGGATGCGCTCGCGAGGGATCCGGTAGCGCAGCGTCACCTTTTCCAGCTCGATGACCGGCAAGCCGTCAGCTCCAGTACGCCATGGTGCGGGTGCGGTGGCAGAAGTAGATCCAGCCCGTGACGAGCACGGCCACCGACATCGACAGAGACAACAGCACGAGGTCGAGCGAGGGCACGACGCCGTCGTAGATGGGCTTGCGGAAGATCTGGATCAGGTAGTACATCGGGTTCAAGGACAGGACGACGCGGTAGCGGAACGGCACGATCGAGGGCTCGTACACGATCGGCGTCAGGAAGAACCAGGTCTGGATCACGACGCCGTACATCTCGCGCACGTCGGCGAAGCGCGAGGTCAGCGTGAACAGGATCAGCGCGACGCCGGCCGTGAACAGCGTGACGATGAAAATCGAAACCGGCAGGAACGCCCAGGTCGGATAGAGCGGGAACCCCGTCACGATCAGGATCAGGAGCAGAGGCAGGAGGGACAGCCCGAGGTTGACGAGGCCTCCGCCGATGGCCGAGGCGACGAACACGGAGCGCGGGACGTACATGCGCTTGGCCAGGTCGTTGGAGGCCTGCGACTGGGACGCCGCGGTGTTCGTCGTCTGCGAGAAGTAAGCCCAGAAAATGGAACCCGCCATGAAGTACACGGGGTAGTTGCGGACCGCCTGCTTGAAGAGCTGCGAGAAGACCAGGGTCAGCGCCACCATGTTCAGCAGCGGCGCGAGCATCGTCCACACCATCCCGAGCACCGAACGCTTGTAGCGGACCTTGATGTCCCGGATGACGAGCTCGTGGACGAGGCCCCGGTATTTCCAGAGGTCGGTGGCCTCCTCGATCCAGCGCGGACGCCGGCGGGCCGAGTCGTAGACGGGGACCAGCGTCTCGGTGCTCACGCGCGCTGATTATCTGGCGGCCGCGGCCCGCCGCGGCAGTGCGGCGAGCCATCCGTCGAGCGTGGCCGCCCGGACGTCCCAGGTGTTCCCGCGCGCGAACTCACGCTGGCGGGGCGCGCTCTGCCCGGCACCGGCCGCCGCCGCGGCGATCTCCCGGGCGAAGTCCTCCACGGTGGCGGCGACCCGCGCGACGCCGAGCCGAACGAACGGCTCCAGGGACGCCATCGGCGTCGCCACCACCATCCGGCCGGCTGCGGCGGCCTCGTAGAGCTTGACCGGGTCGGTGGAGTTCGTCAGCTCGGATAGCCGAAACGGGATGATCTCGACGTCGAGGCGCGATCGGAACGCCGGCATCTCGCGGTGGGGAAGCTCGCCGTGGAAAACCACGTTGCTCCGGCGGATCGGCGCGGCGGAATCCCCGAGCCCGCCCGCGATCTCGAAGCGCCACTTCGGCTGGAGCTGCGCCAGGCGATCCAGCAGGTCCATGTCGAACCAGTCGTCCACAGCCCCGGCGTAGCCGACCACGAGTTGTTCCGCCGAGGGAGACGGCGGCGGCAGGCCGGCGAAAAGCTCGTAGTCGCACGCGTTGGGGAGGAGACGGCACTCCACACCTCCGGCGGAGAGCCGGCGGCGGAGCGGCTCGGAGGTCGCCAGAACGAGGTCGGCCGCCGAGAGCAGATCGCGCTCGGCCTCCGCCAGGACGCGGGGACGGTTCGCGCGAAAGCCCTCGTGGGCGTCGAGGCAGTCATAGACGACCGTCCATCCGAAGCGCTCGGACAGCGCGATGGCCAGTGGCGCCCAGAACGGCGTCTCCGCCAGCACGACGGCCTCGGTCACGGTGAAACGCTCGCGCGCGCGGGCGATCCCGGACAGCGCCGCCTCCAGGGCGGCCGCCTCGAGCCGGCGCTCCGGCAGATCCTGGTGGCGCACGCCGGGGATCGGCAGCAGTGTCACGCCGGGCGCGGCTCCCGCCGGAGCCTCGGGCTCTCCGGTCCCGGCGACGGATCCGTAGAACACGCGCCGTCCGCGACGCGCCAGGGCCTCGGAGAGCTGCTGCGGCCTCTGCCGCCGGTAGGTCCACGCGATGACCGGCAGCACGAAGACGTCGGGACGCCCCGGCCGCGCGGGGCCGGGCTCGGCAGGAAGCGCGGGCAGATCCACGGGGAGCTTCTGCAGGCCGAGCAACCGTTCCGTTTCCACGCGGCGGCGGATCGCGCGACGCCAGGAGAGAGGCGTCAGGCGCCGGCCCAGCGCGTAGAGCCGGCCTCTCCATCCCGACTCCCAGGCGGGTCTCATCGCGCGGCGGCCACCGGCGGTGCGAACGGCTCGAAGGTCCGGCCCATCAGGATCGCGGCGATCCGCTCGGACGCGCGCCCGTCCCCGTACGGATTGACTCCCTGCATGCTCCGGCGCGCCGCCCCGTCGGAGAGAAGCCGTTCGGCCTCCGCGACGATGAGATCTTCGTCGGTCCCGACCAGCCTCGCCAGCCCCGCCTCCACGCCCTCGGGCCGTTCGGTCTTCTCGCGCAAGACGAGCACGGGCTTGCCGAACGTGGGCGCCTCCTCCTGGATCCCGCCGGAGTCCGTCAGGATCAGGCGCGCGCGCCGCATCAGGTCCACCAGCGCGAGGTAGTCGAGCGGCTCGACCAGCGAAACGTTGGTCAGCCCCGCGTTGCGGCCGACGACGCTTCGGACATTGGGGTTGGGATGCGTGACGTGCACGAAGCGGGTCGCCGGAAAGCGTCGGGCGAGCCGGCCGATCGCCGAGACGACCCGCTCGAGCGGCCGGCCGAAGCTCTCCCGGCGGTGCGCGGTGATGAGAACGAGATCCTCCTCGGGCGCGTCTCCCGAGCGCGCCGCGATCTGCGACAACGCGTCCACGACCGTGTTGCCGGTCAGGAAGATCTTCTCGCCGGGCACGTCCTCGGCCGAGAGGGCCTGCGCCGCCCGGCGCGTGGGAACGAAGTTGGCCTCCGAGACCAGGTCGACGACGCGCCGGTTCATCTCTTCGGGGAAGGGATGCTGGAAGTCGCCGGTCCGCAGTCCCGCCTCGACGTGTCCGACGCGCACGCGTCGGTGGAACGCCGCCAGCGCCGCCGCCATCGCGGTCGTCGTGTCGCCCTGCACCAAGAGCCAGTCGGGTTGCTCGCGCGCCAGGATCGGATCCAGATGCGAAAGCACGCGGGCGGCGAGCTCGCTCGGCGTCTGATCCGGCCGCATCAGGTCGAGGTCGATGTCGGGCGTCACCTCGAAGAGCGCGAAGACCTGGTCGAGCATCTCGCGGTGCTGCGCGGTCGCGCACACGACGACGCGCGCTCCGCGTTCTTCGCGCAGCCGATGGATGACCGGAGCCATTTTGATGGCCTCGGGGCGCGTGCCGACGACGACGAGCAGCTTCATGTGAACATGGGCCCGCCGGGCTGCGGGGCAGCCGCCGGGGCGGCCCGCGGCGGGCGAGCCTGACCGCATTGTACGGGCTCTCCGCCGCCCGCGGGAACGGAAAATGGCGCCGGCCGCTCCGCCCGAGAGTACACTTCGCTCGAGACACCATGATCCCGGAAGTCTTCGAGTGCCCCCGCTGCGAGCGGCAGTTCGTCATCGACAGCGTTCCCGACGCGGGAAGCGAAGAGGTGCACTGCCCGCAGTGCAGCCGCTACCTCGGCGTGCGCGACATCGCGTTCGTCCTGAGGACGGAGCTCGACGAGATGATCGAGCGGCTGGGCTTCGAGAAGGACCGCCTCGAGAAGGATGAGGCGGTGTACAGCCTGACCGACTGCGACCCCGAGATGAAGTTCTACGGGCGCGAGGTCTCGCGCGTGATCGGCGTCCTGCGCTCGGCGCTCAAGGATTTGCGGAAGCTCCGCGAGGACTATCGAGTCCGGAACTGATTCGGCCGGCGAAGGCCCGCAGCCGGCGCAGGCTCGTCTCTTTCCCCAGAAGCTCCAGGACGTCGAACAGCGGCGCTCCGACCGTCGTCCCGGTCGCCGCGAGGCGCGTCGGATGGATGAGCTTTCCGGCGGAGAGGCCCTCGGCCTCGGCCGCCTGGCGCAGAGCGGCCTCGGTGGACGCGGCGGTCCACTCGGGCAGCGCCGCGAAACGGTCGGCGAGCCGGCCCATCAGCGCGGCGGTCTCGGGCTTGACGTGCTTCTTGAGCCCGTCGGCCTCGTAGTCCGCGGGATCCGCGGCATAAGACGACAGCGCGCGGCCGAGCTCGATCGTCGTGCGGGCGCGCGTGCGGTGGAGCTCGATCGCCCGCAGGGCCGCCTCCGTTTCCGGCAGGCCGCCGGGCACGTGCGCGCGTGAGCGCTCGAGCAGCTCCGCCGCGGGCATGCGCGCGACGTACTGCGCGTTCATCCACAACAGCTTCTCGGGATCGAAAACCGACGGCGACGCGCCCACGCGGTCGAGCGAAAACTCCCGCTCCATCTCCTCGCGCGTCAGGATCTCGCGATCGCCGCCGGGCGCCCACCCGAGCAGCGCCAGGAAGTTGAAGAGGGCCTCCGGAAGGATCCCGGCGTCGCGCCACTCCTCGACGGCGGCAGACCCGTGACGCTTGGAGAGCTTCTTGCGGTCGGTGCCGAGGATCATCCCGAGGTGCGCGAACTTCGGCACGTCGACGCCAAGCGCCCGGAAGAGCGCGACGTGCTTGGGCGTGTTCGCGAGATGGTCGTCTCCGCGGATCACGTGCGTGATCCGCATCTCGGCGTCGTCCACGCAGGCGGAGAAGTGGTACAGCGGATGCCCGTCCGAGCGCACCAGGACGAAGTCGTCGAGCGCCTCCGCCGGAAACTCCACGCGGCCTCGAATCAAGTCGTCGACTACGATCGTCTCGGCCGGCATCCTCAGGCGCACCACGAACCGCTCGCCGGCCTTCGCGCGGCGCTCGCTCTCGTCGGGCGGAATCGCGCGCCCGGCTCCCGAATAGCGGTAGGACCGGCCCGCCGCCTCGGCCGCCTTGCGCTCACGGTCGAGCTCTTCGGGCGTCTCGAAGGCGCGATACGCCTTGCCCTCGGCGAGGAGCTTCTCGGCCGCCGCGCGGTACAGGTCGTAACGGCGCGACTGGTAGAAAGGGCCCTCGTCGTAGTCGAGCCCGAGCCAGTCCATGGCCGAGAGGATCTGAGCGGTCAGCTCCTCGCGGGAGCGCTCGACGTCGGTGTCCTCGATGCGCAGGATGAAGGTGCCCCTCTCCCGGCGGGCGAAAAGCAGGTTGTAGAGCGCGGTCCGAGCCCCGCCGACGTGGAGCGAGCCGGTCGGCGACGGCGCGAAGCGGACACGGGGCGTCGGGGTGGCGTTCAAGGTTGGGGATCCTACTCGAAAACGACGCCCCCCTCTCCCTAACCCTCTCCCACCGCTGGGGGGAGAGGGGACGTTTTGGGTTCCCTCTCCCGGCGGGAGAGGGACAGGGTGAGGGGCGCTCTCGCGCTACGTCCTAGTCCAATGGCAGCGTCAACGAGTACGTGAAGCGCCCTCGCCCGATCTCGATCAGGATGCTGCTCTTGTTCCAGTCGCGCTGCAGGACGTGGTCCACGTCGTCCGCGCTCTTGACGGCGCTGCCGTTCAAGGCCAGCAGCAGGTCTCCCGTCTTCAGGCCGGCCTGGGCGGCCAGGCCTTCGCGGTCGGTGAGCGAGATGCGCAGTCCATCCTCGCCTCCGCGGATCGCCAAGCCGAGCTCCTCGCGGAGGATGCGAGGGCCGATGCCGGGGGGAGGCGACTCGCCCTGGAGCGACACCGTCCGGTCGCCCTCCTTGCCGCGCAGAATCACCTTGAGCGGGCGGCCGGGACCGCGCGTCGACAACACGGTTTCGAACGCCTCCTGCGAATCGATCGCACCGCCGTCGACGGAGACGACGAGATCGCCGACGCGCACGCCGGCGCGCGCGGCGGGGGAGTTGGGGTAGACGGTCCGGACCCGGAAGCCGCGGGGCCGGTTCTCCTCGCCGGAGACCAGGGTCTTGCCGCGCAGGCCGACCCACACCGGGCGGACCTCGCCGAAGCGCAGCAGGTCGTCGACGATGCGCTTGGCCCGGTCGATCGGGATCGCGAACCCGATTCCCTGCGCGCCGCCGATGATCGCGGTCGCCACGCCGACCATGTCGCCGTCGACGTTGACGAGCGGGCCTCCGGAGTTGCCGGGGTTGATGGAGGCGTCGGTCTGGATGAAGTCGGTGTAGGCCCGCTCGTTCTCTCCCTTGACGCTTCGGCCGGTCGCAGAGACGACGCCGGCCGTCACCGTGTTGGAGAGACCGAAGGGATTGCCGATCGCCACGATCGTCTCGCCGATCATCAGGTCCGACGAGGAACCCAGGTGAATCGCCGGCAGCGCTCCGGGCGGCTTTTTCACGCGCAGGACCGCGAGGTCGTTGTCCGCGTCGGATCCCACGACGTCGCAGTCGAGCTCGATGCCGGCCTTCGTCATCGCCGTGATCTTGGACGCGCCGGAGACGACGTGGTCGTTGGTGAGGATGATTCCCTTCGGGTCGATGATCGCCCCGGAGCCCAGGGACTGGCTCGTGCGCCGTCGCGGGCGGTTGTCGAAGCCGAAGAAGAAGTCGTCGAACATCGAGGGGCGGCGCCGCAGGATCTGCTCCGCCGAGATGTTGACGACCGACGGGGAGACCTTCTCGACGACCTGAACGATTTCGCTCTTGCGTGTCGGCAGGGGAGCCGCGAGGAGCGGGCCCGCCGCCAGGGCGGCTCCGAGCACGGCGGGCAGGCGTCTCACGGCCAGCACAACGGCGTATTCTGACCCGCCATTTCCGCGGCCAAAAAGAAAACCCCGCCGGGTCGGCGGGGTCGGAATACGCCGGGGTCGGAAGGTACGCGCTACGCCTTGGACTGGATGTCGATCGCGCCCCTGGACTTCTGTCCCTCGGTGATCTTGATCGTCCGGGGCTTGGCGTCCTCGCGCTTGGGCAGCTCGACCTGGAGCAAGCCGTTCTCGAAGCGGGCCTGGATCTTCTCGCGGTCCACGTTGTTCGGAAGGCTGAAGCTCCGCGAGAAGCGGCCGTACGAGCGCTCGACGCGGTGGTAGTTCTTGCCGTTCTCCTCCTTCTCGAATTTGCGCTCGCCGGAGATCGTCAGCATCCCGTTCTCGGTCGTGATCGAGATCTCGTTGTCCTTGAAGCCCGGGAGCTCCGCCGTGATCACGAGCAGCTCCTTCTCCTCGTGGATATCGACCGGGGGGACCCACGCCGTCAGGGACTCGTCTTCACGATCGGGTCGACCGAAGGCGAAAGCGGACCCGAGGGCCCGGCTGAAACGGTCCAGCTCTCTGTAGGGATCGATACGCATCAGGTTCATCTGGCACCTCCTAGAGTAGGCAGGCGATTGTCTGATATGCCTGCCTCATTGTCAACTATTCAGAAACTGAAATCTTAGTATATATCACTAAGAAACCTTGGCCGCCTTCTTCTTTTCCGTGGTCTTCTCGACGATGAGGGACTCCTTGTTGGCGGCGACGTCCACGACCGCCGTATCCCCCTCGCCGAGCTCGCCGTCCAGAATCGCTTCGGCGAGCCGGTCCGCGACTTCCTTGGCGATCAGCCGCTTCAGCGGCCGCGCGCCGAACGTGGGGTCGTACCCCCGGCCGGCGAGCCACCGCCTGGCTTCGGGCGTCCAGGTCAGCTGGATGCCGCGCTCGACGACGATCTTCGCCAGCGACTTGAGCTGGATCTCGACGATCTGCTCGATCTCCTCGCGCGTCAGCCGGTGGAAGACGATGACGTCGTCGATCCGGTTGAAGAACTCGGGCCGGAAGTGGCGCCGCAGCGCCTCCTCGATCTTGGCCTTGATCTCGGCTTCGTCGCGCGAGGACTCCTCGGCGATCCATTCGGAGCCCAGGTTCGACGTCATGATGATGACGGTGTTGCGGAACGACACCACGCGTCCCTTGCCGTCCGTCAGGCGTCCGTCGTCGAGAACCTGCAGCAGGACGTTGAAGACGTCCGGGTGCGCCTTCTCGATCTCGTCGAACAGGACGACCGAGTACGGCCGGCGCCGGATGGCTTCGGTGAGTCGGCCTCCCTCCTCGTAGCCGACGTATCCGGGAGGGGCGCCGATCATCCGCGCGACCGCGTGCTTCTCCATGTATTCCGACATGTCCAGCCGGACCATCGCGTGCTCGTCGTCGAACAGGAACTCCGCCAGGGCGCGCGCGAGCTCCGTCTTGCCGACGCCCGTCGGTCCGACGAACAGGAACGAGCCGATGGGGCGCTTGGGATCGGAGAGGCCCGCGCGCGAACGGCGGATGGCGTCGGCGATCGCCTCGACCGCCTCGTCCTGGCCGATGACGCGCATGTGGAGGCGCTCCTCCATCTTGCGCAGCTTCTCGGTCTCGCTCTCGATCATCCGGCTGACGGGAACGCCCGTCCACTTCGAAACGACCGCGGCGATGTCCTGCTCGGTGACTTCCTCGCGCAGCATCGGGTGACCCTTCTGCAGGTCCATCAGGCGCGTGTTCTCGGCCGCGAGCTCCTTCTCGAGCTGGGGAAGCCTCCCGTAGCGCAGCTCCGCCACGCGCTGGAGGTTGCCCACCCGCTCGGCTTCAGAGGCCTCGAGCCGGACGGCCTCGATCGACTCCTTGATCGCGCGAATCTTGGTGATCGTGTCCTTCTCGGCGGACCACTTCGCCCGGAGGCGGCTGGACTCCTCCCGAAACCCGGCGAGGAGACGGTCGATCTCGTCGAGGCGCGCCTTCGCCTCCTTGGTCTTCTCCTTCTCGAGGGCGCGTTTCTCGATCTCGAGCGAGATGATGCGACGCTCGACCTCGTCGATCTCGGCCGGCACCGAGTCGATCTCGGTGCGCAGGCGCGCCGCCGCCTCGTCGACCAGGTCGATCGCCTTGTCGGGGAGGAAACGGTCGGTGATGTAGCGGTGCGAGAGCTTGGCGGCCGCCACCAGCGCGCCGTCGGTGATGCGGACGCCGTGGTGAACCTCGTAGCGCTCCTGAAGCCCGCGCAGGATCGCGATCGTGTCCTCGACCGAGGGCTCGTCCACGTAGACTGGCTGGAAGCGGCGCTCGAGAGCCGCGTCCTTCTCGATGTGCTTCTGGTACTCGTTGAGCGTCGTCGCGCCGATCGCCCGCAGCTCGCCGCGGGCGAGGGCGGGCTTCAACATGTTCGACGCGTCCATTGCGCCTTCGGCCGCACCCGCTCCGATCAGGGTGTGCAGCTCGTCGATGAACAGGATGATCGTGCCCTCGGCCTCCTCGATCTCCTTCAAGACCGCCTTGAGCCGGTCCTCGAACTCGCCGCGGTACTTGGCGCCCGCGACCATCGCTCCGAGATCGAGCGAGACGACGCGCTTGTTCTTCAGCCCCTCGGGCACGTCTCCGAGGTGGATACGGCGGGCGAGGCCTTCGACGATGGCCGTCTTTCCGACGCCCGGCTCGCCGATCAGAACCGGGTTGTTCTTGGTCCGGCGGGAGAGGACCTGGATGACGCGGCGGATCTCTTCATCGCGTCCGATGACCGGGTCGATCTTGCCGCGCCGGGCCAGATCCGTGAGGTCTCTGGTGTAGCGCTTGAGCGCCTGGTATTTCTCTTCGGGAGCGGGATCGGTGATCCGCGTGGACCCGCGGACCTCCTTGAGCGCCTTCAACAGGACGTCTTTCTTGGCTCCGATCGCCGCGAGGCGCTTGGCGGTGGGCGTCGAGCCCTCGGCGAGAGCGAGGAGGAAGTGCTCCGTCGAGACGTATTCGTCGCCGAACTCCTTGGCGATCTCGAACGCGCGGTCGAAGACGCGCGTCAGGTCGCGGCTGGGGACCGCGTCCGCGGAGGCTCCGCTGACCTTGGAAAGACGATCCAGCTCGGCGGCGATGCTCTTGGCCAGGGCGGCCGTGTCCACTCCGACCTTCTGGAGAACCGGAACCACGACTCCGTCCTGCTGATTGAGCAGGGCGAACAGAAGATGGTCGGAAGTCAGCTCGGCGTTCCCGCGTGCGCGGGCCTCGCGCTGAGCCTCCTGAATGGCCTCCTGGGCCTTGATCGTGAGCTGATCGAATCGCATGCGAACTCCTTAGCTGAGAAGGGGAAGGCTAATATATGAG
>JBKOZO010000027.1:0-12421 GCA_046725935.1 Acidobacteriota bacterium
TCGGCTTCACGTGGGACTTCATCGGCGACGGCACGTCCAAGCTGTACGGCTCGGTCGGCCGCTTCTACTTCTCGCTCCCGACCGACCTGAACGTCCGCGTGTTCACGGCCAACTCGGCGATTCAGTCCTACAACTACAGCACGACGGACATCACCCAGTTCGGCGGACCGCACTGCTCCAGCCCCGGCCAGACCGGCTGCATCCCGCGCGACCTGCTCTTCCAGGGCGGCAGCGCGGGCGGTGAGCCTGTGGATGGCTGGACGATCCCTCTCGACCCGGATACCGGCGCCGTGATTGGAAACGCCGAGCTCAACGGAACGCCGCGCGTGAAGGCGTCCTACCAGGACGAGGCCACGATCGGCGTCGAGAAGGCGATCGATCCGACGCTGTCGATCGGCCTGAAGGGAACCTATCGGTCTCTGGGCCGCACGGTCGAAGATCGTTGCGACTTGAACGCCGAGATCGCTCCCTCCTCCTGCGCGCTGTTCAACCCGGGCGGCGACGGCCAGGCGGCGTCGGGAGAGTTCCCGACCTGCAACGGCTCTCAGAACCCGACGGATCCGACCGCCGGCGAGTGCTTCAGCACGGGCTTCGTCGTGGGTGATGCGAAGCGCTACTTCCGCGGCATCGAGCTCGTGGCCCGCAAGCAGTTCTCCAATCAGCTCTGGGCGCAGGCCTCGTTCCTGTACTCGTCGCTGAAGGGCAATTACTCCGGCGCCATCCGCGAGGCCTCGGGCCAGACGGACCCCGGAATCAACGCCGACTACGACTACTACCAGTTCACGTTCAACTCCTACGGCAACCTCGAGCTCGACCGGCCCGTCCAGGCCCGCATCGACGCGGTCTACAACGCTCCGTTCGGTCTCTCGATGGGCGCCCAGTTCTACGTCCGCAGCGGAGTTCCGGTCTCCCGGTTCGGTTTCTTCAACAACTTCTACCCGGATCTGCTGTACCTCGACACGCGTGGAACCAACACCCAGGCGTTCTTCGTCGACAACCGGACGCCGACCGACTACGACCTGAACCTGTCGCTCGGCTACAACCTCAACATCGGACCCGTGACGGTCACTCCGCAGCTGTACCTCATCAACGCGCTCAACCGCCAGACGATCACCAGCTACGACGCGACGTTCAACCCGGGCGGCGCTTTCGTGACGAACCCCAACAGCCCGTTCTTCGGTCAGGCCGGCAACGAGCCCGGTTCGGTGTCGAGCTGCCCGGCCTCGGCTCCGGCCCCGTGCACGGACAACACGGACTACCTCAAGGCGAACGTGCGCAACAACCCGCGGCTCTTCCGCGTGGCGCTGAAGGTCACCTTCTAAGTTTCTCGTTCGTTCTTCCCGGGGGCGGCGTTTCGCCGCCCCCTTTTTTTTCCCCAAGAATCTTGCGCGCCACGCGGTAACGGACGCCTCCGTTTCCGTCCCCAAAATTCAGCGCATCGAACCGGCATCCAACGACCCGCTCGCGCCTTCGCGCGGACGAAGCGCGATTCCTGATCTTCTCGATGCGGAGCAGTCACTTGAGCATTGGAAACTTCTTGGACATCGGTGGCAGCGCCATTGCTATTCCCTCCTTCCGCTGTGAGGAAGCGAACCAAGAGTTTTCCAACTGTTTCCAAAGAAGGAGGATCACGGATGAAGGCGTTCCACCGATTTAGTCTGGCTATCGCAGTATGTGTTCTTCTCCTCGCGCCGGTCGCGCTTCTCGCGCAGACGACCGGAACGGTGGAAGGAACGGTCGTCGATCAGAGCGGCGCACCTCTGCCGGGCGTGAGCGTCGAGCTCTCGAGCCCGAGCCTGCAGGGGACGCGCACCGCCGTTACGTCGGCGGACGGACGTTTCCGGTTCCCCAGCGTCCCGCCCGGGGCCTACAAGGTTACGGGGGAGCTGACCGGGTTCGGCAAGGTGCAGCGCAAGGCGACGGTCTCGCTCGACGCGACGGCCACCGTCAACCTGTCGCTGTCGCTCTCGACGTCGGCCGAAATCACCGTCACCGGTGAGGCGCCGATGGTCGACTCGACGGCGCAGGTCAACTTGCAGCTCTCGATCTCGGCGACGGCCGAAGTGACCGTCACGGGCGAGGCGCCGCTGGTGGACGTGGCTTCCACGACCACGGGCAGCAACTATTCGGCGAAGGTCATCGACAAGCTGCCGGTCGGACGCAACTACGCGGACATCGCGTTCGCTCAGCCGGGCGTCCAGACGGACTTCGGCGAGACGCAGGGCCGGGGTCCCGTCGCCGGCCAGGGCGGCATCTCGATTTACGGGTCGACCTCTTCGGAGAACCTGTTCCTGATCGACGGCGTCAACACGACCAACGTCATCAAGGGCTTCCAGGGCAAGGACATCAACAACGAGTTCATCCAGGAAGTCGAAGTGAAGACGGGCGGCTACCAGGCCGAGTACGGCCGCAACATGGGCGGCGTGGTCAACGTCATCACCAAGTCGGGTGGTAACGAGTTCCACGGCGGCGTGTTCGGCTACTACAACGACACCGGCATGCGCGCCGATGTCAAGATCCCGCAGACGGCGCCGTTCTCGGAGACCGGCGACGTCCAGCAGATTCCGGCCGGCGGCGGCCCCAATTACTTCAACGAGAAGGACGTCCGCCAGGAGTTCGGCGCCGACCTCGGCGGCTTCATGGTCAAGGACAAGGTCTGGTTCTTCGGCGCGTACGACCGCGTCAAGATCAACCAGAACATCGAGCCGGTCGACGGTCCCCGCGAGGGCGAGCTCTTTCCGATCGGTTTCACGCAGAACAAGTACTCCGGCAAGCTGACTCTCAATCCCTTGACGGGCACCTCGATCGTCGGCAGCGTCTTCTCCGACTCGCAGACTCAGCTCGGAGCGCTGCCGCCGCCGGCGCCCAACGGAAGCAATCCGTTCTCCTACAACGGCCGCCGCGACACGGGCGGACCGGACTACGGCGCGCGGCTGAACCAGCTCTTCGGATCCTTCGGCATCTTCACGTTCCAGTACGCCCAGCACAAGGACCGCTACAACACCAAGCCCGACGGCCTCGGCGTTCCGTCCATCCGGGACTACACGACGGACCCGACCGGAACGGGCACGAACTTCACGCAGCTCGGCGGCTTCGGCCAGGTCTTCGGACCCACGATCAACAACGCCTCCAAGCGTGAGAGCTACGGCGCGGCATTCACGGCCTACGTGCAGAATCACGAGATCAAGATCGGAGGCGACTACCAGCACGACTCGACAAACGGCACGACGTTCTTCACCGGCGGAGAGCGCCTGCGCATTCGCCCGTGCCTGAACTCGGTCCAGAACCCGGGCGACACGAGCTTCTGCGACCTGGCGCTGGCGCCTTTCTACACGAACGAGAACGGTCAGACGCAGCAGGTGTTCTACCAGCACGACCTCCTGGCCGACGGCACCGCCGACAACTTCCAGATCATCCCGGAATCGCCGTTCAACACTCCGACCAAGCGTTACAGCGCGTATATCCAGGATCAGTGGAGGATCATCCCGACCCTGACGATCAACGCCGGGGTGCGCTATGACTCGGAGTCGTTCTACGGCTTCTCGCCGGATCCCGCGATCGGCGAGTTCCAAGCGTTCTCGCTCAACAACGAGTGGGCGCCCCGCGTCGGTTTCACGTGGGATTTCATCGGCGACGGCACGTCCAAGCTGTACGGCTCGGTCGGCCGCTTCTACTTCTCACTCCCGACGGACCTGAACGTCCGCGTCTTCACGGCCAACTCCGCCGTGCAGTCCTTCAACTACACCGCCGGCAACACCGATCAGGACCCCAACGCGCCGCGCGCGGTGAACTTCCAGGGCGGCACCGCTTCGGGCGAGCCCGTCGACGGATGGACCGAGGGTCAGCTCAACGGGACCCCGCGGATCAAGGCGTCCTACCAGGACGAGGCCACGATCGGCATCGAGAAGGCGATCGATCCCAGCCTCTCGGTCGGACTCAAGGGGACCTACCGCACTCTGGGTCGGACGATCGAAGACCGCTGCGATCTGAACGGCGACATCGCGCCGAACACCTGCGCTCTCTTCAACCCGGGCGGCGACGGCCAGGCGGCGTCGGGTCAGTTCCCGACCTGCAACGGCTCCGCCAACCCGACGGACCCGACGGCCGGGGAGTGCTCCTCGACCGGCGTTCCTGTAGGCGATGCGAAGCGCATCTTTCGCGGGATCGAGCTCGTGGCCCGCAAGCAGTTCACCAACCAGCTGTGGGCGCAGGCTTCGTTCCTGTACTCCTCGCTGAAGGGCAACTACTCCGGCGCCATCCGCGAGGCTACCGGCCAGACGGACCCCGGAATCAACGCCGACTACGACTACTACCAGTTCGCGTTCAACGGCTACGGCAACCTCGAGCTCGACCGGCCCGTTCAGGCCCGCATCGACGCGGTGTACAACGCTCCGTTCGGCCTCTCGATGGGCGCTCAGTTCTACGTCCGCAGCGGACTGCCGATGACCCGGTACGGCTTCTTCAACAACTTCTACCCGACGGACCTCTTCCTCGACGACCGCGGAACCTTCGGCCGCACCCCGACGGACTACGACCTGAACCTCTCGCTCGGCTACAACGTAAGCATCGGCGCGGTGACGCTGACTCCGCAGCTGTACCTCCTGAACGCCCTCAACCGTCAGACGATCACGGCCTACGACACCAACTTCAACACGGCCGGCAACTTCGTGACGGATCCCTCCAGCCCCTTCTACGGGCAGGCGGGCGTCAAGCCGGGCGACCCGATCGGCGAGGGCGGACCCATCTGCCAGCAGGCCACGCCGTGCTCGGACAACCCGGACTTCCTGAAGGGCTTCACGCGGAACAATCCGCGGCTTTTCCGGGTCGCTCTCAAGGTCACGTTCTAGCCCTCCGTTTTCGGATCCCCCCGGGGCGGCTTCGGCCGCCCCTTTTTTTGATTTTCGAAACGAAAATTTGAAGCGGCGGCCAGGCCTAACTCCCTGCTCCGAAACGCGTAAGAAGTCGTATGATCGATTCGTTCCGGAGGTCTCCGATGCGCCGCTCCCTTCTGTCCTTCTCGCTCCTCGTTCTCTCCTCCCTCGCTTTCGCCGGCAACGACTGTGTGCAGCTGTTTCTGAAAGCGAAAGAACAGTTCCGAATGAGCTCCTACGCGCAATCGCTGCAATCGCTCGATCAGCTCGAAGTCGAAAGTCAGAAGCCCGGCAACGAGGCGTATCGCGCGCAGCTCGCTCCGAGCTTGGCGTTCTACCGCGGCGCCAACCTCGCGGCGCTCGGCCGTACCGACGAGGCGAAGCCCTATCTCGAGACGTATCTGACCTATCAACCCAACGCTTCTCTGGATCCCTCCGCGTATCCGCCGAAGGTGATCGCCGCCTTCGATCAGGTTCGCAAGGAGGCCCGCGTCAAGAAGGAGACTCCGGAGGAGAGCGGCACGCTCGCCATGTCCTATCGGGCGTTCAAGAGCACGGTGTCCAACCACGCCGAAGAGGCCGGCGAGGACTGGGCCAACGGACCGGTCGGATACCTGCTGACGAGCGACCAGAAGCACGATTTCGGCCGGCTGTCGGACCCCGTCTCCCGGTCGGAATTCATCACGGCGTTCTGGAAGGCGCACGATCCCAGGCCCGAGACCGAGGAGAACGAAGCCCGCGACGAGTTCGACCGGCGTGTGGCCTTCGCCGATTCCCGCTTCGCCCAGGAGGAAACGCGGGGGAGCATGACCGACCGCGGCATGGTCTTCATCCTGCTCGGGCCGCCCACCTGGATCGGACGCAAACCTCTCTCGACAGGCGACGATCGGGACGACCCGGCGGGGATGTCGTTCTACACGGACTCACAGGTCAACAACGCGTTGAAAGGCATCGGCTCCTCGTCGGCCTCCGCGATCAAGTACGACCACATGACCGGACCCGGCAACAAGCTTCCGAACTCCGACGGCAACTACCGGGAAGTCTGGCACTACCGGCGCGAGCTTCTTCCGGCCGGGATTTCCTTCCAGCAGGTCGACGCGGAGTTCATCACGCGGGCGGGCTACGGCCGGAATGTCCTCCAGCGCGAGGCGCGGGTGTTGACGACGCTGGACACCGCGCGTCACAACATGCGATCGGGGTCGTTCACCCGCGCCAGCGCGCACTGACGGGTTGCGGAGTCGAGGCGGGAGGATTCACTCGAACAGCCGAAAAGGGCGAATCCCGCCGAGGACAATTCTTCGCTTTCCCTGGCGCGTCTCCAGCTCTTTCGAGCGCCTCGCGGCGGCCGCCGCGGTCGCGCTCGTCATGTCGTTCTGCGCGGCTCCGGAGCTGCGCGTGGAGGTCCAGCCCGCGCAGGCCGTGACGTCCGCACCCCGGATGGGCCCGTTCAACGCCGAGGAGCTTCTCTCTCGCGGAGAGTATCTCGAAGTCGAGCGGCACTTCCGCGAAATGCCCCGGTCCGAGCTCGAGGCAAACCCGCAGGCTCTGGCTTACTACGGCCGGGCGCTCCTGGCGAGAGGCGATCTCGACGACGCGGTCGTGCCGCTCTCCCGCGCGATCGCCGCCGAGGCGCGCCCGGCGCGCCGGGCCGAGATGGAGTGGGCGCTGGCGCAGGGATTCATCTTCTGGGATGAGCCGTCGCTCGCGCTGGAGTACGCTTCCGCCGCGCGGCGCGACGGGTTCGGCCTGCTGCCGGGTTTCCTTCGGTTCCTCGAGGCGATCGAAGACGTCGACCTCTACGCGGGACCGACCTTCGGCGAGAAGCACGAGGCGGAGTTCTCGATGTCGGGCTTCGACCTCATCCGCCTTCCGGTCAAGATCAACGGGTCGGACTCCGCCGCGATCCTCGACACGGGGGCCGCCTACACGATCCTCACCCAGTCCTTCGCCCGACAGGTCGGCGTGCGGGAAATCCCCGACTCCAAGGCCTTCGGCCGGGGCCTCCACACGAGGGAGTTTCCGCTGACCTTCGGCATCGCCGACCGGCTCGAGGTCTGCGGCTTCCAGGTCCGCAACGTGCCCGTGATGCTGATGCCCGACGACGCCCTCCTCTTCGAGACCTCGCGCGGCGAGTTTCCGGTCCCGATGGTGCTGGGCCTGCACCTGATCAAGCAGTTCACGGTGGCGCTCGACTATCGCCGCCGCGCGATCGAGATGACCCGCACCGACTTCCGCGGACCCAAACACGATCCCGATCAGAATCTTTTCGTGGCGCGTGGCCGCGTCTTCGTCCGCGCCTCCGTGAATCGGACCGGCTGGTACGCGATGCTCCTAGATACGGGCAGCGAGCCGACGATGATGACCTCCGGAGGGGTCAGCCGCGCCGGCCTGCCCGCGTCCAACAAGTTCTATCCGCGCAAACTGTACGGGCTGGGCAAGTCCGAGGCCGCGTGGTCCCAGGTGGACGCGGTCACGATCGGGATGTCGGGCTTCGCCGTCCGGTTTCGGAACCTCGTGGTCAAGGAGGACGACGGCGCGCTCGAAGACGGCGTGCTCGGCAACTCCTACCTGAAGAACTTCCAAGTCCGGATCGACTTCCGCGAGATGCGCCTGGTCCTCACGCCGAACACAGCCGCGGGAATCCTCTAACCCCCTGCCCGTGTTAAGGTTGCCCGAATGCGTCGGACGCTGCTCCTTTCTCTGATCGTGTTGGCCGCGGCGGCCGGCGCCGAGGGCGCGGCCGCCAACCGCGATCGGGTCTCCCGATATTTCGATGGCTGGTACTCGTTCTGCCCCGGCACGCAGATCACGGTGACCGAGATGGCCGACGTTTCCATCGCCGGGTACGAGGCCTATCGAGTGGAGCGCCACTGCGAGCTGAAGAACCGCAACGAAATGAACGTCGCCCTCGTGGATCCCGCCAGGAAGGAGATCTTCGTCGGAGAGGTCCTCTACGACGTCTCCCGACGCGGCCGCCCGTTTTCGCCGATGAGCGACGGTCCCGCGATCGAAGCCGCGCTCAAGGAAGCGTACGGGGTGCCGGCGACCCTGCGGCTGGAAAGCGGCTCCCGCGGCGACCTCCTTCCGATCCGGATTTCTCTCCAGCAGGCGCCGAACGCATCGGCGAAAGTCTCGGGCTTCGTCAGCCGGGACGGGGCCGCGCTTCTGATCGGGGAGTTTCGCCCGCTGGACGTGGATCCCTCAGCCTACCGCGAGAAAGTGATCGCGGAGTCGAAGGGCGTGCGGCCGCCGAAGGGCGGTTTCTTCGTGACGGCATTCATCGACTTTCAGTGCGAGCGCTGCCGGCAGCGGACTCCGGAAATCCGGGACTTCGTCTGGAGCCGCGGCGGCGGACTGGAGATTCGGTTCCTGCCGCTGGTCAAGGTCCACGACTGGGCGTTCGCGGCGGCCGAGAGCGCCGCGGCGCTCTCCAACGTGTCGCCCGACCTCTATACGAAATACGAGGATGCCGTCTTCCCGAGGGCCGGCTCGATGAACGCGGCCGCGGCCCGCGAGGTCGCCGCCGACGTGGCCGACGCGGCCGGCGTGCGCGCGGCCTTCGACGCCGAGCTTTCCAGCGGCCGCGCGCGCGATCGCGTGGTCCGGGACATCGAGCTGGCGCTGCGCCTCGGGCTCGTGGGCACGCCCGCGTTCTTCTATCGCGGAGCGTTCCTGACCGGCGAAAACGGGCTCGCGGAGAAGGCGATCGAGAAGAGGCTGGCGGGCCCGGCGTCGGGCGCGCCGGGCCGATGAATCGCGGCGTCCGGCGCGCCGCCGCGGGAGCGGCCGTCCTGCTGGCTCTCTCCTGCCGGCGCGGCGGCGAGACGCCGAAAAGCGCGACGCCTCCGGTGTCCGGTACGGTGACCCCAGCCGCGGCCGCTTCGCCAGCCATCGAGACCTCCGACGTCGGACAACGCACGCGTCGGACGGAGGGCAAGCGCATTCCCGTCATCTGGCTCGGCTTAGACGGGCTGGACTGGGAGCTTCTCGACCGCCTCTCGGCGGAAGGCCGGATGCCGAACTGGAAGCGCCTGACGACGGAAGGCTACGGCGCGAAGCTGACGAGCTTCATGCCCGTGCTCTCGCCGGTGGTCTGGACGACCGTCGCGACGGGCGTGGGGCCGGACGTGCACCGCGTTCTCGATTTCCAGGAGGCCAATCCCGCCACGGGCCAGAAGGTGCCGATCTCGGGTCTCTCGCGCACCGTGCCGGCCGTCTGGAACCTGGCCTCGGCATCCGGCGCGACCGTCGGTGTCGTCGGATGGTGGGCGACGCATCCGGCTGAGGAGGTCAATGGCTTCTTCGTGACGGACCACGCGAGCCCGATCCTCTTCGAAGGCCTCTCGCGCGCGGGGGTGGCGTATCCGCCTTCGCTCGCGCCGGGCGTCGAGCAGGTCGTGTCGCGCGACGGCCGAGTCGCCGACGCGGAGCTGGCGCCGTATGTCGGGCTCTCGCTCTCCGAGATCGCGGAAGGGCGCGCGAAGGGGGGCGGTCTGACGAACCCGCTCGTGGCTCTGGCCTCGATCATCGGCGCCACTCGCGTGCAGCAGCGCATCGCGCGCGATCTCTACGACAAGAACCTGCCCGACCTGATGATGCTCTATCTCGAAGGCCCCGACGGAATCGGCCACGTGTTCGCGGCCTACGTTCCGCCGCGGATGTCGTGCGTCACGGAAGCGGAGTTCGCGAAGTATCGAAAGACCGTCGACGAGTACTACGCCATGGTGGATCGCCTCATCGGTCAGTGGATGCGGCGGGCCGAGGAGGACGGCGCGACCCTGGTCGTCAACTCGGACCACGGCTTCAAGTGGGGACAGGATCGTCCCTGCGAACGCTCGTCCCTCAATCCCGCAACGGCGGCGTACTGGCACCGCATCGACGGCGTCTTCGCCGCGTGGGGCAAGCGCGTCCGCCGCGGGCTGCCGCGCGGCGCCGCGTCCGTCTTCGACGTCGCCCCCACGGTGGCCGCGCTCATGGGCCTTCCCCAGGAGAAGAGCTGGAAGGGGGTTCCGATCAAGGCCGCTTTCGCGGATCTCCCCGCGCCGCGCAAGGCGGATCTCTTCGGGACCGTCGCCGTCCGGCGCGTCGCCGCCGAGGCGCCCTCGGCGAAGGACGCAGACGAATACGCGGCGCGCCTGCGCGCTCTCGGGTATCTCTCCGGCGGCGAGCCCGAGACGGTCGCCACGGAAGGCGGAGACCGCCCCGGGCTGACCGAAGGCGGCTGGAACAACCTCGGCATCTACATGCGCGACACGCGCAAAGACCTCCCTCAGGCGGAGGCCGCGTTCCACAAGGCGCTGTCGCTCCGCCCGTCCTACGCCTCGCCGGTCTTCAACCTCGCCGTGCTGTACCGCGAGCGCGGCGAAGACGCGAAGGCCATCGACTGGCTCTTGAAGTCCTTCCAGGCGGGACACGCCGATCCGGAGGGAACCGCTCTGCGCTGGTTCGACGAGTACCAGAGGGATGGAAAGACCCAGCGGGCGCGAGAGGTCCTGGACCGCGCGGCCGCGGCCTACCCTCAGAGCGAGGCGATCGCGCGGGAGCAGGGACTGCTGCGCTTCAGGGCCAAGGACTGCGAGGGGGCGCGGGAGGCCGTGGCCCGGTTCGAACCCACGACCCAGAACGCGGACACCCTGAACACGCTCGCTCTCTTCGACACGTGTCTGGGCCGCCGGGACGAGGCCGTGGCCCTGTTTCGACGATCTCTGGCGCTCAAACCCGGCCAGGCCGGCGTTATCGAGTCGCTGAATCTGCTACAAAAGGTCCCGCCAGCAGGCCCGTAGGCCAAATTTGCTTGAAAGGGAGTCGATGAAAACGCGTGCATTCCGACTGTCTGTCGCGGTGATCCTGGGAGGTCTCCTGGCCGGATTCGTGGCGGGCCAGACGAAGCCCCCCGCTCCGGCGGCAGCCCCCTCCTCGGGCGTGGAGGCGCGGCTCCAGACCTACCTGATCCAGTTCCTGTCGTTCGATCCGGCCTCCAAGGTCACGGTCGAGAAGGCGCCCGAGAAACTCGCCGGCTTCCAGTCCTACAAGATCAAGCGCACCGGAAAGTACGCGAAGTTGAACGTGGACAAGACGGTTTGGGTCTCGGAAGACGGGAAGTGGTTCTTCGACGGCGAGATGCTCACCAACCCCAGTCCCAAGCCGGTGCAGACGGCTATGGACCTTATGTGGCTGGAGAAGAGGACCTCCGACCTCTACCGCACGCGCGCGAAGGCCTTCCTCGTCCCCGAGCGCGACGCGGGTGGGCTGAAGGCCGTGGGCATCGCGGTCGAGTCGGGATTCGGCCCGGTCCGCGTGCCGGGTTACGTGACGGCGGACGGCACGCGCTATTTCGGCGGCATGCTCTGGGATTTCCAGATGGACCCGCGGGAGGAACGCAAGAAGCGCATCGACCTGTCGCAGGGCCGATTCGAAGGCAAGCCCGACGGCAAGATCGTGATGGTCGAGTTCGCCGACATGGAGTGCGGCTATTGCCGCTACCGCGGCCTCCAGATGGACGCCTTGCTCGCCGCAAACCCCGGTCTTTCCTACAAGCGCTACTACAAGTTCTTCCCGCTCTGGTTCTCGCACGCGTGGTCCATGAAGGCGGCCTCCGCCGCGGATTGCATCTGGAGGTTTGCCAAGCAGCAGATGTTCGAGTTCAAGAAGCAGGTTTACGCGCAGCAGGCCGTCATGACCGTTTCAGGGATCGACGAGCTGGCGCTGACGTTCGCCGAGGCCGCGGGCATTCCGCGCGCCGACTTCCTCAACTGTTACCTGCGCGACGAGAGCCTCGCCGACGTGCGCAAGGATATCGAGGAGGGACAGCGCCTCGGCGTGAAGTCGACGCCGACCTACTTCGTGGACGGCACGGAGATCACCTGGATCGAAGACAAGGTCATGGAAGATTTCCTGCGGACCAAGGACCCGAACCTCAAGTCGATCGAATACCAGAAGCCGTAGGGGCGCGTCGAGTCCGGGATCCCTCGTCGCTGCGCTCCTCGGGATGACAGCGAGAGGCCGTCATCCCGAGCGGAGCGAGGGATCCCGTACTTCTCCAGCCGTTACGGCTCGAACGGGATCGGCACGGTCATCCACGTCCGCACGGGAACGCCTGCTTTCGTCGCGGGCGTGAACGTCCAGCGCCGGACGGCGGAGGCCGCGGCGTCGTCGAGGCCTCCGGGCGCGCCGCGGATGACCTGGACGTCCACCGGAACGCCTTTCTCCGACACGAGGACGCGGAGCACGACGATGCCGCCGATCCGGGCCTTCAAGGCCAGCGGCGGATAGACGGGCTTGACGATCGTGGCGATGCGCGGAGGCGAATCGACGTCTTCGAACGCCACGAGCGCGCCCTCGCGCACTGCCACGCGGGTCGGCAGCGGCACGGCCGTGGGAACGACGTGCTCCGCCTCCACGGGCGGGGCCGTCGGGACGGAGGTCGGCGCGAGTTCCACGAGTGTCGGCAGGGCCTCGGGCTCCTGCGCCGCGCGCGTGAAGGGGAGGGTTGTGGGAAGCTGCGCCGCGGGGGTGGGACGCGGGCGCATCTGGGCCTCGAGCTTCTGGAC
>JBKOZO010000028.1:0-9774 GCA_046725935.1 Acidobacteriota bacterium
ATCCGGTAGCGCGAGATCTTGCGACCCCGCTTTGATCGTCAGGACTTTCGTCCCGAAGATGTCATGCGGTATTAGCTCGAGTTTCCCCGAGGTATTCCCCACTTCCGGGCAGGTTACCCACGTGTTACTCACCCGTCCGCCACTCGACTGGAAGGAGTTGCCCCCTTCCGCCTCGTTCGACTTGCATGTGTTAAGCACGCCGCCAGCGTTCATTCTGAGCCAGGATCAAACTCTCCACTTAAAAGTGTTCGCGCGACCGGGACTTTCGGCCCCGATCGGTTGATGCGAGTTAAAACCTGTTGTGTGTTTCTGAAAACTCTGGTTTTTCCAAAAAACCAGGAAAAAGACGTCTGGCACGCTCTACTCAGTTTTCAAGGAACCGCGCCCCCGGAGATTCCCACCACCGGACGCCGCGCCGTACTTCCGGCGCGACCGAACGATCCATCTTTGAGACGGACCGTTCAGTATACGGATTCTTGGGGCCCTGTCAACAACTTTTTTCGAGGACCGCCGCTCCTTCCGGAGACGGACGACTCCGTCGAAATCGAGCCCTTGGAAAGAACCAACCCTTGCGGGGAACGGGAATATAGGTTCCCGAGAGTGCCCTGTCAAGACAATTCGAAAAGGTGTGAAAAGGCCCGTAAACAGGCCCTTCTCCCGGTGTCGGCCTGCACAAAAACCGGTGCAGTCTTCAGGTCTTCCTGGGGAGGCTCGCAAGGACCCGGGCGACCGCCTCGGGGTAGGCCTTGTGCTCCTCCTCCAGGATCCGGGCCGAGAGGGTCTCTTCGGTGTCTCCGGGCAGGATCGGCACCCGCCGCTGGAGCACGATCGGTCCGGTATCGGTCCCCTCGTCGACGAAATGGACCGTGCAGCCCGCTTCCCGCTCACCGGCCTCGAGAGCCCTGCGCTGGACGTGGAGACCGGGGTATTTCGGCAGCAGCGCCGGGTGAATGTTGAGGATGCGCCCCCGGTAGCGCTCGACGAACCGGGGCGAGAGCACGCGCATGTAGCCGGCGAGGAGGACCAGGTCCGCCCCGAACGCGTCGAGGATCTTCAACACCTTCTCCTCGTGCTCGCGCCGGGTCAGCCCGTCGCGTGGAATCGGGAAAGCGTTCAAGCCGCGCTCGACGGCGCGGTTCAAGCCCGGCGCGTCGGCCACGTCGGAGATGACCGCGACAATCGCGGCGTCGGGGATGCGGCCGTCGGCGATCGCATCGCAAATCGCGACGAAGTTCGAGCCTCGGCCCGAGAGCAGGACGGCGAGTCGGCGCTTCATGGTTCGTCGGCGGCGTCCGGAGGCAGAATACACACAAATGAAAGCACGCGCCGTCACGCCGTCCGCCGCCGGAGCGGCGGTGGCCGCGGCGCTCGCTCTGACCCTCATCGCCTCGGTTGCCGGATTGTTGTGGATCCCGCTGGACCTCTACGACGAGCCTGCACTGGCGGTGGGTGGACGGATCGTTCGAGCCGGAGGTCTCCCCTATCTCGACTTCTATACCCACTACGGGCCCCTCGGTTACAGCCTCATGGCGCTCTTTCTGGAGCTCGGCAACCCGGGAATCGCCTATCGCTTCGCACAGACGGCCGCGCTCGCCGCGGTCGCGCTTCCCCTCTATTTCATCGCGCGGCGGATGTCCTCGAAGCGGACCGCCGCGGCCGCCTTCGCCGCCTTCGTTCTGCTCGCCTTTTCCTCCGCGATCGTCTACACGCACTTTTTCGCGTTTGCCCTGGCGGTCGTCGCGCTGGAGCTTCTGGCTCTCGGCGAGCTCGCCGGTGAGCCGAGATCGCGCGACCGGCTCTGGCTCGCCGCCGGCGCCGCGACGGGTCTTTCGGGACTCGTGCGCCCGGCGTTCGCCGCGTATGCGTGCGCCGCCGTGCTCGGATTCGTGCTGGCCACGCGCCGACCGGAATCGGCCGGCCGGCTCGCGCGGTTCTTTCTCGGCGCCGTAGTCGCCGGCGGCCTCGCCTGGCTTCTCCTCTACCGCTCGATCCCGCCGGCGGACGCGTGGTTCGCCACGATCGTGCTGCCGGCCCGCCTGACCGGCGGCGCCGCCCGGTTTCTGTCGTCTTCGCTGCTGCCTCCGTCCTTCGGCTCAGGGCTCCAGACGATCTTCGGGTCGCTTCATCTGGCCGCGCTCTTTCTGCTCGCGACACTCGAGGCGCTGCGCTCCCCCGAGCGGCGAGCGAATGTCGCGGCCGTTTCCGGCGCGGTCATCGCCGCAGCGACGCCGAGCCTGCTCGCTTCCGCGTCCGCGCCGGGAACCGCCGCGGGGCTCGCCGCCGCCGCGCTCCTGGCGTCCGCGGTCGTGAGCTTCTCCTTCGCGGCGCCGAGTCTCTCCGGCGCCGCTCCGCGGATCTCGGCTCTGGCCGGTCTTTCGTCCGTCGCGTTCCTTCACTACGCGATGACGCGCGGCGATCAGGCCCACGCGACAGCGGCTATGGCCCTGGCCGCCGCCGCCGCGGCTGCCGGGATGCCGGCTCTTAGTCGCCGAGGGCGCGCCGCCGCCATCGCCCTGCTGGCCGTCGCGATATCTCCAACCCTGACGGGCGCGCCTCCCTACCCCGCATACTGGATCGGGCGGGATCCCGGGGGCGCCTGGGTTTCGACGGCGACCGGACCGGCCGGTCGTTTTCCCGCGTCGCGATTCCCGGCGGACGCGATTGCGGCCGTGCGGAAGGCGGATCGCGACGCTTCTCCGGCCAGCCGCTTCGTCGCCCTCGCGACCGATCACTCGCGAACCGAGGGCAGCGCGATCGTCCTCTTCCTGCTGTCGTCGAGGCTTCCATACACACGTTGGTACGCCTACGACCCCGGCGTCCAGAGTACGCCGTTCGTCCAGCGGCTCATGGAGGAGGAGCTGCGGCAATCGGGCAGCGCGACCGCGGTCACCTGGAAGAGTGAGAGCTTCGCGGGCGTGCCGGAAGCGGATCCGCCGCGCACGGAGCTCGATCGCGAGCTTCGGCGCCTCTACCCGCGCGTGGCCGACAGATTCGGAGTCCTTGAGGTGCGAGAGAGCCGTTAGGGCGCGGGTTCCACGACCACCCGCCGGGAGCCGCCCGCCTTGACGTTGCCGATGGCGAACCAGCGCTGGCCCGCGCTCTTCCAGACGTCCGCCACGCGCGAGAGGTCCGCCGCGCCGACGAAGACGACCATGCCGACGCCCATGTTGAAGACGCGGTGCATTTCTTCGAAGGAGACGTCGCCCTCGCGCGCGATCACGTCGAAGACCGGAAGCACGGGCCACGCGCCCGACTTGATGCGCACGTCCAGCCCTTCGGAGAGCACCCTGGGAATGTTGTCGTAGAAGCCTCCGCCCGTCAGGTGCGCCATGCCGTGGATGAGTCCCTCGTCCAGGAGAGGCTCGAGCGCGCGCAGATAGGACAGATGCGGATCCAGGAGCACGTCGCCGACCGCACGGCCGCCGAGCTCCTCCAGCCGATCCTGAGGTTTCCTGCCCATCCTCTCGAAGAAGACCTTGCGCGCCAGCGTGTACCCGTTGGTCTGCAGGCCGACCGAGGGAAGCCCGAGAGCGACGTCGCCCGCCGCGATGCGGGAGCCGTCGAGGATCTTGTCCCGTTCGACGACCCCCACGATCGTGCCCGCGACGTCGTACTCGCCGGCGGCGTAGAAGCCCGGCATCTCGGCGGTCTCGCCGCCCAGGAGGGCCGTTCCATTTACCTTGCACGCGCGGGCGATTCCCTCGATCACGCTTTCGACGACGCCGGGCTCGACCTTTCCCGTCGCGATGTAGTCCAGGAAGAAGAGCGGACGCGCGCCCTGGACCAGGATGTCGTTGACGCAATGGTTGACCAGGTCCGCGCCGCAGGTGTCGTGGCGGCTCATCTCGATGGCGATCTTGAGCTTCGTGCCGACGCCGTCCGTCGACGCCACCAGGACCGGCTCGCGATACTTCGAGAAATCGGGTCGGAAGAGGCCTCCGAAGCCGCCGACGTCGCCGAGGACGCCGGGCGTGAACGTCGAGCGGATCGCGGCTTTCGCGCGCGCGAGCGCGGCGGCCTTGGCGTCGATGTCGACGCCGGCGTCGGCGTATCGGGAGCTCTTCAAGGGCCTGGATTATACGGGCGTGTGCGCCGCCGGTGGATGCCGCCGGCCGACGCGATCCCTCGAATCGATCACTCGAATGGGAAGGCCAGGCGTCCTATGCGACACTCGCCGCGATGCTGCAGCGCGTCGTCGATTGGCTCAAGCGGGCATTCGAGCTTCCGGAAGTGCGCGGCCTCGATCACGATTCTCCCGAGCTGATCCGCATCCACGACGAGCTGATCCGGCGCAAGCCGTTTCTCCGGGCTCTCTACCGCGAGCACTACCGCGAGCTGGCGAGGCGCCTGAAGGACCTGCCGGAGGGGCCGGTCGTCGAGATCGGCTCGGGCGGCGGCTTCGTCAAGGAGGTTCTGCCATCGGTCCTGACGACGGATCTGCACCCCGCGCCGCACGTAGACCGGGTGATGAGCGCCCAGAAGCTCGAGTTCCCGGACGGCTCGGTCTCCGCGATCGTGATGCTCAACGTCTTTCACCACGTTCCGAACCCGCGGCAGTTCCTGACCGAGGCCGTCCGGGTCCTGAAGCCCGGCGGCCGCATCGTGTTGATCGAGCCGGCCCACACGTGGCTCTGGAGACGGCTCTACAAGCTCTTCGCAGCCGAGCCGTACGACGCCGGCGCGGCGGACTGGGGGTTCCCGCCGGCCGGCCGCTTCACGGGCGCCAACGTGCCGCAGGCCTGGATCGTCTTCGAGCGCGACGATGCTCGTTTTCGCGCCGAGTTTCCGGATCTGCGGCCGATCGGGCGGCGACGCCACACGGCGTTTCTCTATCTCCTGTCGGGCGGAATCTGGTTCCGAGGACTCGTTCCGGCCTGGTCGTTCCCCGTCTTCCTCGGAGCCGAGCGTCTTCTCGAGCCCTTGATGCCTTTGCTCGCGTCGCAGACGACTTACGTCTTCGAGCGTTCTCGACCTGGCGACTCGGCGCGGCTGCCGACACCCGCCGCGGGACGGTAGATCCGCGCGCCGGGCACCTGAGCCTGGAGCCGGTACCTCTCCGCAATCCACCCGAGAAGGTCCCGTCCATAGCCTTCGCCCAACCGCCCCACGCCGAACTCGGACGTCGCGCGGTCGAAGACGACGACGACATCCGGAGGCTCGTGCCCCAGCCGCTCGATGAGAATCCGCTCCGCGCGAGCATCCAGCCAGCCGGGCAAGAGAATGGGATACGGCGATACGTCGTGCAGTCCGAAGAGGACGTCCACGCCGTTGACCTCGGGAAGGGCCAGGACGCGCTCGCCGGGTTTCGTCTCGCGCCCGACGAGCGCGAGCGCCGCCCGCCGCTCGGGCGGGACCCAGACCCGTCCTCTCGGCGTCTCGACGGCGGAGCGGTCCGCACCCGAGAGGCTCGCCACACTCGTCACGAAACCGGCCAACCCGACCGCGAGGAGCACCCCACCGGCCAGACGGCGGGCCCAGAGGCTCCCTCCTTCGCCTTCCGGAAACAGAGGAGGCAGAAGCACGCACAGCAGCCACACCGAGGTCAAACAGCTTGCCAGATGGGCGACGCCGGCATACGGACCGCTCAAGTCGCCGGAGAAGGCGAGACGCATTCCCATCAATCCCGCGAAGAGCGCAAATCCGACGAGCAGCTCCCGATTCGGGAGGCGGCGGTCGCGCCAGGCCAGGATCCCTGCGAGAAACGACGCCGACATCGCGAGGCGGGCCGGGTGGCGCGTCCCTGAGAGCAGCGAAGGGAAGGCCAAGGCGGCAAGCCATGCTGTGGCAAGAACTGCGGCAGCGACCAGCCAGCGCGAGGCTCGCCGCTCACGCCCGATCAGGAGCGCTGCCAGCGCCAGTAGGGCGAGATCGGAAACGAGCCATCGAGCCTCTCCAATCACTCCTATCCACCAGCCTGACTCGGCGACCCCGGCGACATGGCGGAAGAGGCGGGACCAGGTCTCGGGCAGCGGTCCTCCGAATGGCCACAGGTGACTGTCGGCGCGCAGCGAAGAAAGCGGGGCGCTCGAAAGGAGAACGAGGAACCCGCCCGCGGTCACAACCGCAAACGCGCCGGCGAAGCGGAGAACGCGCGGCCCGCGCCGGCCGGGGCGCAGGAGAGCCACCACGGCGAGTCCGGCCGCCGAAGCCAATCCGATCTCCTGCTTTGCGCAAAACGCGAGCCCGGCCAGGACACCGGCGCCGACCCATCGGCCCGGGCGCTCCGCCGGAGACGCGAGGAGGAGAAATGCGGTGAGGGCGAAGACCAGCGCGTGCACGGCGGCCGGACAGTAGGAGAAGACGAGCCGCGCATTTCCCGGAGCAAGAAGAGCGACGGCCACGGCGAGCGCCGCGACCGCGAGGCGTTCCAGGAGGTTCAGGTGCGTGCGCGCCAGGACGAGAAGAAGGACCCCCGCAGCGATCGCGGGCACCCAGTGAAGCAGCATGTAGGCCGTCGACGAGAGGCCGGTCCCGAGAGAGAGGCCCGCCAGCAGGTACGGCGAAAGCGGCCAGTAGTGAATGAAGACGTCGCGGGCATAGCGCTCTCCCTGCCCCAGCCGCGCGATGAGCGACCACCACAGACCCGTGTCTCCGGACGGATCGCACCAGCGTCCGGCGGCCCAGAGCCCCGCCGCGGCCGTCGCAACGACGAGCGCGACCTCGGGCAACCCGAGCCGCCCGAGAACCCGGCGCATCAAGCTTTCCGCGCGAGAGCCAGCACGGAGCTGCCGAACGGAACGTCGAAGTGCCCGAGCAGCCGGCGCTCGAGGCGCGACAGGCGATAGAGGCCGCGGTTGATCCATCGCGGCGGGACGCGAGGAGGCCGCGGAGAGACCGGAAGCGCCTTCTCCTTCCAGGCGGCCGCCAGCTTCAGAGGGCTCATCCACTGGAAGACGTACTGCGAAAACTCGATCTGAGCGCCCGCCCGGCGGGCCACGTCCTCGAGCGACTTCCGCGTGAACCGAAAGAAGTGACGGTTGAGGACGTCGTGGCTCGTCCAGAGCGCCGGGAAGGCGGGGACCGTCAGGAGGATCGCTCCCCCGTCGTCGAGGAGCTCCACCGCCCGGCGCAGGCTCACCGCGGGGTCGGCGAAATGCTCCAGAACGTCGAGCATCAGAATCACCGCATACCGCTTCCCGGGCTGAAAGGTCTCGTCGAACGGCCGGACGTGGATGCGGTCGACCCAACGGCCGCCCTGCGTGACCCCGGTCGGGTCCATTTCGACGCCCTCCACGACACCGTACGGCTCCAGCTTCTCGAACAGAAGGCCGTCGCCGCAGCCGACGTCCAGGATCGGGCCCAGCGGCGAGCCGCGGGAAAGCCGGTCGATCGTCTCGAGGATCAGTTCTTCCCGCGCCCTCCACCACCAGTGCTGCTCGTACAGCTCCCGGTAGACGAGGGCGTACTCAGGATGCATTCGGGGGCTGTCCCACCTTGCGGTCCACGACGTACTGCGGGCGGCCCTTGGTCTCCTCGTAGACGCGCCCGAGGTACTCACCGATGACGCCCAGGAAAAAGAGCTGCACACCCGCAAAGAACGTGATGACGAGGATCAGGGCCGTGAATCCCTGGGGAGAGTGGCCGACGACGATGCGAACCCAGACGGCATAGAGGGCGAACGCGACGGCGCCGAGAACGGCGAGGAAGCCCACGACCGCGGCCGCGCGCAGGGGCGCCATCGAGAACGCGAAGATCCCGTCGAAGGCCAGCCGCAGCAGCTTGCCGAACGTGTACTGGGAACGCCCGGCCGCGCGCTCGGCCCGTTCGACGTCGACGGCGGCCTGCCGGAAACCCACCCACGTCCGCAGGCCCCGCAGGTACCGATGGTGCTCGCGACACTCCCGGAGCCGATCCACCACGCGCCGGGACATCAATCCGAAATCTCCGGCGTCTAAGGGCAGGCGAAGGTTCGAGAGGGCCGCGATCATCCGATAGAAGAGGAAGTAGCAGGCCCTCAGGACGAGGCCTTCCTTGCGCCCGACCCGCCGGGCGTAGACGACGTCGAACCCCTTGCGATTTTGCTCCAGAAAGGCCGGGATCGCCTCGGGCGGATCCTGAAGGTCGCCGTCCATCACGACGACGGCGTCGCCGGTTGCGTGATCGAGCGCGGCCGAGAGCGCGGCCTGGTGGCCGAAGTTGCGGGACAGCGAGATCCCCACGATGCGTGGATCTTCGGCGGCCGCGGCCTCGACCTGCGCGAACGTCCGGTCGGCGCTGCCGTCGTCCACGAACACGAGCTGATGAGGCCCTCCCGGGAGGCCGTCGAGAACGGCACGCAAGCGTCGAAGGAGCTCCGGAAAAACGGCCTCTTCGTTGTAAAGGGAAACCGCGACGGAGACGCGCGGCGAAGCGGTCACGGCCTGCGTTTTCCCTTGAAGTAGACCATGTTCCAGAGCGTGACGCCGGCGGCCTTCAGCGGGTATGGCTCGAACACGACCGGAACGAAGGCGTCGGAGAACAGTTCCCGCCACTCTTCGAGGGGGCGCGCGTGGTCGCCCCGGTCCCACCGGGCGAGGAGGCGTGAGATCCCGCGGCGCTCCGGCATCACGAGATCGAGGATATGGACGTGCCCGTCATCGGTCAACAGGGTCGCGAGGTGAGTCAGGATCCGCCGCGCGTCGGAGTCGGCCACGTGGTGGAGAAAGCTGTTGACGAGGATCCAGTCGAACGCCTTGCCCTCCGGCGACCGATAGCGTGTGACGTCCGCTACCACGAAACGGTCGCCGTACCGGCGCCGAGCGTAATCGATGTAGGCCTCGTTGATGTCGAGGCCGAGATAGTCCGCGTGGGCGAAGTGGCGCGCATTGGTGCCCGGACCGCAGCCCACGTCGAGGACGCGCCGGGCCGACGCGAAGCCTCCGTGCCTCCGGACCGGCTCGAGCTTCTTTTCGGCGAACGGGCTCTGCCACAGCCGGTAGGCGGCCACGTGTTCCATCACGCCGGACCAGCGTTTCACCGGGAACCCTTCCGGAAGAGGAGACGAAGGCTCGGATGCCGCGTCGGCGGAGACTCGCGGCCCGCGGAAGGAATCTCCTCGTACTCCCTGTCGATCCACTCTCGCAGCCGCATTCCGTAATCTTCCCCGAAGAGAGCCCGGTCGTACTCGCTGACCGGGCGACGCCACAGAACGATCGCCGCCGGAGCGGAGCGCTGCAGCTCGCGAAGCACCTCGGGCTCGTTCGCGTCGGTCAGGTAGCCCGGGATGTAGAGGCGATGACGGAGCGGGTTGCTCCGGCCGGAAAGAAGGTTGAGCAGCTCTCCCTCCGGAAGGACGACGAGTCCGTCGCCCTTGCGGGTGCGCGCGCGAATCGTGGAGGCGGCGGCCTCGATTTCCCGGGAGAGCTCGGGGCGCGCCGACAGCATTCCGGACGTGCCGGCGATGGGAGTCCCCTCAATCGACGCGTACTGCCACGCCCTGCCCGCAAACGCCGTCACCGCGAGCACCGCGACCAGGAGTCGCAGGGCGGTTCGGAGCCGGGTCCGTGTGCGAGCCCCCCGCGTGGCGGCCACAGCCAGCTCGACCAGCCCCGCCGCGGACACGAAAGCGAAGAGGAGCGCCGGCGCGACGTACGCGGAATCTCCGATGTGGAAGGGACGGCGATAAGACAGCACCAGTCCGAGAGATCCGCACGCCGCCAGGGCCGCGGCCGGCGTACCGCGCCGGCGCGAGAGGCCCGCGGCCAGACCCGCGGCGGAAACGGCCGGCCCCGCGCTGAAGAGCACGGCACTGCTGGCCCCGCCGGCGATCGCGGCGACGACGAGAGCGGCGAGGGC
>JBKOZO010000029.1:0-20475 GCA_046725935.1 Acidobacteriota bacterium
GAGGTGCCCTGGAACAGGTTCAGCGTGATCTTGCCCGAGTACTTGTTCTGGAAGTAGCTGATCGGGTACAGGTTTCCGAACGTGTCGTCGTTCGTCAGGTCGAGCATCTGGAGGTTCTGGTTGATCTTGACGCGGTCGTACGCGCCGAAGAACCAGACCTTGTCCTTGACCACGAAGCCGCCGAGGTCGGCGCCGAATTCCTGACGGACATCCTTCTCGAAGACGCTGTTCTGGAACTGCGCGTCGCCGAGCTGCGTGAAGTCCGGCGTCGCATAGTTTTCGATCTCGCCGTTCTTCTGGTCGGCGCGCATGCCGGTGTCGTTGTAGTAGCCGAAGATTCCACCGTGGAACTCGTTACCACCCGACTTGGTGATGACGTTGACCACGCCGCCCGTGTTGCGGCCGTACTCGGCCTGGTAGCCGCCCGTCTTCACTTCGACTTCCTGGATGAACTCGTTGTTGATGTCCTTGCCCTGGAAGCCCTTGATGACGTTGGTCGTGTTGACGCCGTCGATCAAGAACAGGTTCTCCGCCGAGCTCGACCCGTAGACCGAGATGCCGCCCTGGCCTGCGACGGGACCGCGGCCCTGCGTCTCGCCGAAGTCCGTCTGGACGCCGGGCTGCGCGAACGCGATGTCCGCGTAGTTGCGTCCGACCGGCAGCTTGTCGATGATCTTCGCCGAGTAATTGCTGCCGGTGGTGGTCGAAGCCACGTCCACCAGCGGCGCCTCGCCCGTGACGGTCACTTCGGCCGTCGTCGAGAGAGACAGCGAAAGGTTGACGGTCGCCGTCGAGTCGAGCGTGACCGTCGCGTTCTTCTGGACCTTACCGAAACCCGAGAGCGTCCCCGTGACCTTGTAGGCTCCGGGCGGGACGCTGGGGAACCGGTAACGTCCGTCCGCCGACGTAACGGCGGTGCGCGTTCCCTGCAGGTTCGGGCTCGTCAACTCGACGCTGACGCCCGGCAGAGGTGCGCCGCTCTGATCGGTAATCGTTCCTTCCACCGTTCCGGTCGTCTGCGCGAGAAGCGCGACCGGCGCGAGGAGAAGAACGCATACCGATAGAGCCAGGGTAAATCGGTACACAGACTTCATTCCCTTCCTCCTTTGAAAACTCGTTTGTATGACGGTGAGGTAACTCACAGAAGCCAACGAGAAAGCAATGTCATTGCCAGATTTTCCCAAGAACTGCGCGGACTCTAACTCATTGAGGCAGCGGTGGAAAGAGCAAACCGTCTCTTCCTCGGGACAAGCTTTCGGCTGGCTTGATTGGATCGGCGTCCGGATTTTTGGATAACTGTCCGGTCAGTCAGTCGAGGCCGGGCTGAGGCATTTTAGCCCGCTGCCGCCTTCAGAACGGCCATCAGCGCGCCGCCTTCGACGGCCCGGCCGGGCTCCACCGCGACGCGGGCCACGGTTCCCCCGCGCGACGCGCGGATCTCGTTCTGCATCTTCATGGCCTCGAGAACCAGGAGCAGCCCGCCCGCGGGAACGCGATCTCCCTCCGCGACGGCGACTTCGATGATGCGGCCCGGCATCAGCGCACGGATCTCTTCGTCTTCTCCCTCGCCGCTGCCGTGCACGATCCGATGCGCGAGACGGTCGTCGAGCGGCGTCGCGATCGCGACGCGGAAGCGGCTTTTTCCCGTGGTCAACTCGACCTCTCCGGGAGTATTCGTGCGCAGCACCCGGCCGCAGATCTGGCGTCCGTCTTCGAAGAGGAGGGACCAGCGGCCGTCCGGCAGCCGTGCCGTCCGGACGCGATCGGTCCGGTCTCCGCGATGCAGTCGCGCGCCGTCCCCGTCGATCTCGACCGACAGATCCTCGGAGCCGGACTCGTTCCGGAAGACGAGTGTCGAGCGCCTCACTTTCGGTCCCCGTCCTGCGACGCGCTCACCCGAGCGCCTCGCGGCGCGCCGCTTCGCGCCACGTGGAGGCGCGCGCGCTGGAAGTCTCCGCGCGAGGGGCCTCGGTCTCCGCGACCGCGAGCGCCGCCAGCCACACGGCCTCGGCTCCGGGCGCTTCGCGCGCGAGCAGACCCTCCGCGAGCCGCCGGTCCAGCCACTGCACGTCGAACTGCGCGCGGACGAACTCCGGATCCGCCGTCAACGCGCGCAGCAGCGGCAGGGTGGTCTCCACGCCCGCGACCTCGTACTCGGCCAGCGCCCGCGCGAGGCGGACGATCGCGGCCTTCCGGTCCACGGCATGCACGATGAGCTTGCCGAGCATCGCGTCGTAGTCGATCGGCACGATCGAGCCCGTCTCCACGCCAACATCGTTGCGGACGCCGGGTCCCTCCGGGAGCCGCAGGGCGCGAATGACCCCCGGCGACGGCGCGAATCCCCGCAGCGGATCCTCGGCATAGATGCGGCACTCGATGGCGTGGCCCCGCGGCGCGAGGGCCGCCGGATCGAAGGGCAGCTTCTCCCCCATGGCGATCCGGATCATGGCCGTGACCAGATCGACTCCCCAGACCGCCTCGGTGACCGGATGCTCGACCTGGAGCCGCGTGTTCATCTCCAGGAAGTAGAAGGAGCCGTCGGGCGCGAGCAGGAACTCGACCGTGCCGCACGAGGTGTAGTTCACGGCCCGGGCGGCCGAGACGGCCGCTGAAAACAGGCGCCGGCGCAGATTCTCGTCCACGGCCGACGAGGGGCTCTCCTCGACCACCTTCTGGTGGCGCCGCTGGATGCTGCACTCGCGCTCTCCCACCGCGACCAGGTTGCCCGAGGAGTCGCCCACGATCTGGACCTCGATGTGACGCGGACGTTCGATCAGCTTTTCGGCGTAGACCGCGCCATCTCCGAAGGAAGAGAGTGCTTCGGAGGTAACGCGGGCGAGCGCCGCCTCCAGCTCCGCCTCGGCGTCGACCCGGCGCATGCCCTTTCCTCCCCCGCCCGCCGACGCCTTGAGCAGGATGGGATAGGCGGTCCGCCGGGCGAACTCGGCGATCTCCGCCGCGCCGGTCGCGGCCCTCCCCGTGCCCGGCACGACGGGGACGCCTGCCTTCTCCATCAGACTGCGGCTGCCCGTCTTGGTGGCCATCGCCGCGATCGCGTCGGACCTCGGGCCCACGAACACCAGCCCGGCCTCCTCGCAGGCGCGCGCGAACGCCGCGTTCTCGGCGAGGAACCCGTATCCCGGATGGATCAGCTTCGCCCCGGTCTTGCGTGCGGCCTCCAGCAGCGCCGGGATGGAGAGATAGCTCTCGCGCGCCGGCGCCGGACCGATCCGCACCGCATAGTCGGCCATCGTGACGTGCGGCGATGCGCGATCCGCGTCCGAGAAGACGGCCACGGTCTCGATGCCGAGGTCCCGGCACGCCCGAAAGATTCGGACCGCGATTTCGCCGCGGTTGGCGACGAGCAGACGCATGTCAGAGCGGTATGTTCCCGTGCTTTTTCTTCGGAAGCACGACGCGCTTGTTCTCCAGGAACTGGAACGCGGCGATGAGCTTCGCGCGGGTCTCGGACGGCTCGATGATGTCGTCGACGTAGCCCCGCCGGGCGGCGATGTACGGGTTGGCGAAGTTCTCGACATACTCGTCGACCTTCTGCGCCCGGGCCTCCGGCGGCGCGTCCGGCGACAGCTCCCGCTTGTAGAGAATGTTGACCGCCCCCTCCGGACCCATCACCGCGATCTCGGCGGTCGGAAACGCGAAGTTGAAGTCGGTCTCGATGTCCTTCGACAGCATCACGCAGTAGGCGCCGCCGTACGCCTTGCGCGTGATGACCGAAACTTTCGGAACGGTGGCCTCGGCGAAGGCGAAGAGGAGCTTGGCCCCGTGCCGGATGATCCCGCCGTACTCCTGCTGCGTGCCCGGAAGAAAGCCCGGCACGTCCTCGAAGACGAGCAGCGGAATGTTGAACGCGTCGCAGAAGCGGACGAAGCGCGCTCCCTTCACCGACGCGTCGATGTCCAGAACGCCCGCCAGATGCATGGGCTGGTTGGCGACGACGCCGATCGACCGGCCCGCCAGGCGGATGAACCCCACCAGGATGTTTTGAGCGAAGGCGGACTGGACCTCGAAGTACACGCCGTCGTCGGCGATGCGGCGCACGAGCTCGCCCATGTCGTACGGGCGGTCGGGCTCCTCGGGGATGAAGGCGTTCAAATCGCCGCCTCCGGAGGTCGGCTCGCGAGGCTCGCGGACCGGCGGCTCGTCGAGGTTGTTGGAGGGCAAATAGGAGAGGAGGTCGCGGATTCCGCCGAGCACGGCCTCGTCGCTCTTGTAGACGAAGTGGGCCACGCCCGACACGCTGGCGTGCGTGCGGGCGCCGCCGAGATCCTCCTTGCTGACCTCCTCGTGCGTGACGGTCCTGATGACGTCGGGACCCGTGACGAAGAGGTACGAGGTCTTCTCGGTCATGAAGACGAAGTCGGTGATCGCCGGCGAATAGACGGCGCCTCCGGCGCACGGCCCGAGGATCGCCGAGATCTGCGGCACTACGCCGGAGGCCCGCGTGTTGCGCAGGAAAACCTTGGAGTAGCCGGCCAGCGAGACCACGCCTTCCTGGATGCGCGCGCCGCCGGAGTCGTTGAGCCCTATGATGGGCGCGCCATTCTGGACCGCGAGGTCCATGACCTTGCAAATCTTGTCGGCGTTGGACTCGGAGAGCGAGCCGCCGAAGACCGTGAAGTCCTGGGCGAAGACGTACACCGGGCGCCCGCCGATCGTTCCCGCGCCGCACACCACGCCGTCCCCGGGGATCAGCGTCTTGTCTATCCCGAAGTCGCGGCTGCGGTGCGTGACGAACGGGTCCAGCTCGAGAAACGAGCCCGGGTCCAGCAGCAGCTCGACGCGCTCGTGCGCCGTGAGCTTGCCCTCGGCGTGCTGTTTCTCGACGCGCTCACGGCCGCCTCCCTCCAGGCGCTGCTCGCGGAGGGCCTCGAGGTCGGCGATGCGCTTCTCGAGCGTCATCGGTGTCGGATCAGAGGACGATCCCCCGTTGCTCCGCGAGCTTGCGGCGGATGCGGCGGAACAGCTCGTGCCCGTCGACCCGGCCCGAAGCGATCTCCTGGCGTGCGGCCTCCATCATCCGCCGGGCCTCCTCGTCGAGAGTCCGTTCCTTCTCGGCCTCGGCCTCGAGCGCCGCGAACACGGCCTCCCGCAGCGCATTGGGCGCCTTCTCGGCGAAGAGCTTGCGCCCCGCCAGCCCGCGCGCGGTCTTCCCGGCCACGAAGTCCTTCTTGATGTCCGCCAGGCTCATGCTTTCCCCGGCGCGGATGTTAATACACTGCGCTCCGTGAACTGGGACGACGCGGCGGTGCTCCGCTGGCTGGAGCCGCTCGTTTCGCGCAAGGGCGATATCGCCGAGGTCTTCGCCGAGCGCCTGCGCGAGACGACCCTCGAGTGGCGGGACGGGGAGGTGCGCGCCGCGCGCGCGCGGCGGGAGGAGGGCACCAGCGCCCGCTGGCGGCGGGGCGGCTCCGAAAGCCTAATCTTCGTGGCCGGAGCCTCGGAGGCGTCGGCCCGAGAGGCCGTCCGGGGTTTGCGCGAGTCGGCGGGAACCTCTCCGATCCCGATCCGTTCCGCGAAAGGCGAAGCGAAGGACGAAGAGCCTCCGCCTCCGGAGACCGACCGCTGGACGCGCCGGCTCGTCGCTCTCTTCGGGCGCCACGCGCCCAAGCACCGCGTGCAATGGCGGGTGCGGCAGACCGAGCGAAAGAACCTCTCGCCGGGACGTCCGGCCGCCACGGCCACCCGGCGCCTGCTCTCGCTCGAAGGCACTCTGGTCGCGGCGTCGCGGGCCGGCGACGAGCCCCGCGCCGTGGCTTTCCATGCTCCGGACTCGGATGCCGCTCCCGACGAGCTGCGAAGCTTCATCGCCGCAGCCGTGTCTCCGCGGGACCGGGCCGTCCCGGCGCCCTCCGGCGAGACCGACGCGATCCTGGCCCGCGGCACAGCCGCGCTGCTGTTTCACGAGATCCTCGGCCACGCGCTCGAGGCCGACGTCGAATCGTCGCCGCTGTCGCATCTGTCGGACGCGCACGTCGCCGTGCCCGAGCTCGAAGTGCTGGACGATCCGCGCCGGCTGGACCTCTTCGGGGGCTACGAGCGCGACGACGAGGGAACCGCCCCGCACGCGGTCAAGCTCCTGCATGCGGGCCGGGTCGGCGCGCGCCTGACGGACCGCGCGCACGCCGGGGCGAGCGGCTCCTCCGGCCACGGCCGCCGGTCCGGCCCCGCCGAACCGCCGCGGCCGCGGGGCGCGAACGTCGTCGTGGGCGCCGGCAGCGCGACGTCGGACGAGCTCGTCCGCCGGCTTTCCAACGGCATATGGATCGAAGAGCTCGGGCGCGGCTCCGTGGACATGGCGGGGGGCACGTTCCGGCTCGAGTTTCCCCGCGCGCGCCGCGTTCGCCGGGGCCGGTTTTCCGACGAGCTGGGCCCCGGAATCCTCGCCGGCGAGATCCTGGCGACGCTCAAGGGAATCGAGCCGGTCCTGGGCCGCGAGCCGCACGCCTGCCGCGGGATGGGATGGTGCGCGCGTGCCGGAGAAGTCGTCGCCGTCCAGGGCGCGGCGCCGGATGTTCTGATCCGCCGCCTCGCGGTGCGACCCGCGTGACGCACGACGATCTGCGCGAGGAGCTGTCCCGGCGCTCCCCGGTCCAGTGGGAGCTGTATCGCAAGAACGCCGAATCGCGGGTGCGCGAGGCTTCGCGGGAGCTCGTGCGCGAATCCTGGAGCCGCGAGGAAGGATGGGCGGCGCGATGGTGGGAGGGAGGCGCGCCGCGATTCGCCGCCGCATCGAGCGCCGCGGAGCTCTCGCGCGCGCTGTCGGACGCGGCGCGCGTGGACGTCGCTCCCCTGGATCCGCCCGAGTGGCCGGACCGCAAGGCCGACGCTCCGGAGCCGCCTCCGCTGGAAGCGCCGCCGGATCTGTTCGAGGCTCTGGGGCGGGAGGTTTCCTCCATTTCGCGCGGCGAAGCCCAGCTCGCGGCCTTGACGCTCCGCCGCGGCCAGGCGCGCGAGCGCATCGTCAACGCGGCGGGCCTGGACGTGACGCAGTCGCTATCGGCGTCTCACGGTGTTGCGATGGCGGTCGCCCGGCGCGGCGCGGCCGCGCACGAGGTACGCCTCCCCTTCTTCGCCGGTGACGGAGGGCTCGACGCGCTGGCCCGCCGTCTCGCGGACGCTGCCACGCTGCCCCTCTCCGACCGGCCCGCGCCGATGGCCCAGGGCCAGTGGCTCCTGGACCCGTCCGTGGGCGCGGCGCTGCTTTCCGGGATCGCGCCGCTGTTCTCGGCGGAGCGTCTTCCGCGCTGGGTCGTGAAGGCGCGCCTCGCGGGGACCGCGGTGCGCGTGACCGACGACGCGTCGGCGGACGCGGCCTTCGACGGCGAAGGCGTTCCGACGCGGCGGGTTCTCCTCGTCGAGGAAGGAGGCCTCGCGGGGCGCCTTTATGACCTCTCCTCGGCACGCCAAGCGGGCCGGCGTTCGACGGGCCACGGGACGAGGCCGTCTTTCCGCATGCCTCCGCGCGCGGCCGCGCGGCGCATCTTCTTCGAGGCGGCCGCTCCGTCGCCGGCGGCGGACCTGCTGGCTGGAGTCCGGCGCGGCCTCTTCGCCTCCGCCCTGACCGCCCCCGCGCGCGTCGATCTGGAAGCCGATCGCTACGAGATCGAGTTCACGGGAATCGCGATCGTGGCCGGCCGCGCGCAGGGACCCGTCGCGGGCACGCGCGTCTCCGGCCGTGTTTCGGAGCTGCTGCGGCGGATCTCCGCGGTCTCGGGGGACCTGCAGTTCTTCCCGATGCCGCTGCCGGTGGGATCTCCGACGATCCTGGTGGAACGAGCGACGTTCTCTTAGGCGCCCTGCGGCGCCCGATGGCGCGCCTCTACGAAGGCTCCACTTCCGACGGAGGTCCGGGTGTGGGCTCCGGAGCGGGTTCGGGAGCGGGTTCGGGTTGCTCTTCCGGCGGAGGCGCCGGAACCGGCGTCGGCGCAACCTGCGGTGTGGGCCGAATCGCGCGGGGCGGCCGGCCGGTGGAGGGCGGACGCTGCGTTCCCGTGCCCGGGCCTGCACCCTCCGGCGGAGGCTGCGGGAAAGTCGTCGCTCGCGGGTTCCGGCGCGCGGGAGGAGCGGTTCCGGTCTGCGCTCCACCCGCGGGTCCGGCGGCGCTTCCGGGCCCGACCTCGCGGGGCGCCACCTCGGGCTCCTCCTCGACGGCGACCTCCTGCGTGGAGAGCGCGCGGTCGACGGGAACCTTGCGGAACTTCGCTTCCTCGAAGAACACGGCGTCGGTCTTCATCGACACGACCGCGCGGTCGCGCGGGTAGTTGACGAGCGAGGCCTGATACATCAGCTCGGTCTGCACGACCAGCGGATTGCGCCGGGGGTCGCGCATGGACGGGTCGATGCGGAGCGCCTTCGCGTATTCCTCGACGGCCGCGTCGAGATCGTTCCGGCGCTCCAGGAGAAGACCCAGATGGAAACGCGAGGGAGGAAACCCCGGCTTTCGCGAGATGGATTTCTTGAAGGCCGAGATCGCGTCGCCGTCCTTCCCCTGGGTCTCCAGACGGAGCCCCAGGTTGTAGAGAGCGACGAAGTTCTTCTTGTCGAGCTTCGCCGCGATTTCGTACTGCTCCGCGGCCTGATCGGGGAAGCGCCGCATCGCGAGCAGATTGCCGAAGTCCGTGCGGAGGTTGGCGTCGTCCGGCGAGGCCTCGACGCGCTTTTCCTGCTCGGCGATCTGGTCGTCGAGCGGATCCCCGGGCACGAGGTACTGCCGGTAAAACGGGACCTCGGTCTTCTTCTCGTTCGCCTGCCCGTTTCCGTTGGACTGCGCGGCGGCCGCGCCCGCGACAAGCACAGCGGGCAGGGCCGCCACCGCCGCGACGAGACGCGCCCTCATGCTCCCCCCCGCGGCTTCTTCTTGGCGATCAGCCGGACGCGTCCGTCGCGCTCGGCGACCTCGAAAGCGATCTCGCTCTCGCCGAACCGCTCGCGCACCTTGCGTCGCTCGCGCTCGAGCCCTTCCAGAAACCCTTCCAGCCGGTATCCGCTCACGTCTTCTCCTCGAGCCTTCTTGGCCGCGACGTACCGATCGAAGAGGTCCCGGTCCAAATCGGCCGGGCTGGCGCGCCGCTCTTCTATTACGGAGGCCGGCTTCTCCGCGTTGGGCCCCGAAGGCGCCGGGGGCGCCCCTCCGTGAGCCTGAAAGTGGCCGTAGAGGCCGGGCCGGCGGCCGGCCTCCTTCTCGGCCAGGAGGCGCTCGAACCGCTCCGTGAGCGTCGAGAACTTGCCCTGGAGAGTCGAGAATCGGTACCGCTCGGCCGAGGACATGGACTCCGACGCGTTCAACCTCCGCACCATCTCCTCGACGTGCCTGCGGGTCGAGGTCGGCGGCTTGGAGACCGAGCCGTAGAGAAAGGCGTCGCACTCGGCCGAGAGCCTCCGGAGAGCCTCCTCGAGGACCCGCAGCTCCCGTTCCCAGGTCGAGCTGCTCACGAGCCGGCCCCGGACGTCGCCCGATTTCGCACCGTCTCCTATAGTAAAGGAACCGTGAGCGACCCGACGCCGACCGGCCCCGTCCCGCCGCGTCCTCCGTCGATGGACGCGCTGCTGCGCGATCCGGAGGCAGAGCTGCCGCTCACGCGTTTCGGGCGCGAGGCCGTCAAGGAAGAGCTGCGCCGCGCGATCGCCGGCGGCGAGACGCGGCCCGACGCCCTCTGGGACTCGGCGCGCAAGGCTCTGGAGCGACGCTTCGCGCCGACGCTGACGAGGGCCGTCAACGCGACCGGCGTGCTCCTCCACACGAACCTGGGCCGGGCGCCGCTGGGAGAGGGCGCGCGCGCCGCGATCGCCGAAGCCGCCGCGGGGTACACGACCGTCGAGTACGACCCGGGACCCGGAACGCGCGGCCGCCGGCAGGATCACGTGCGCGCCGCGGCGCGCGAGCTCTTCGGCTGCGGGGACGCGATCGCGGTCAACAACAACGCGGCGGCCGTGCTGCTGGCTCTCGCGGCTCTGGCGCGCGGGCGAAGGGTCCTGGTCTCGCGCGGCGAGCTCGTGGCGATCGGAGGCTCGTTCAAGATCCCCGAGATCCTGGAGGCTTCGGGCGCGCGGCTCTGCGAGGTCGGAACCACCAACCGCACGACGATCGACGACTACCGGCGTGCGCTCTCGCCGGAAGTCGCCCTGCTCCTGACCGTGCATCCCTCCAACTACGAGATCCGTGGCTACACGCGGCGCGCGTCTCCCGCGGAACTGGCGGCGCTCGCGCGCGAGACGGGAGTGCCGTGGCTCCACGACCAGGGAACCGGAGCCGTCGTCGGCCTCGAGGAGTTCGGTGTCGAAGACGAGACCACCGTCACCGAGTGCCTGGCGTGGGGCGCCGATGTCGTCACGTTCTCGGGAGACAAGCTCTTCTCGGGTCCTCAGGCGGGCTTCCTCGCCGGCCGCGCCGATCTGGTCGCCACCGCCGCGGGGCATCCGGTGGCGCGCGCGGTGCGACCCGACAAGCTCACGCTCGCGGCTCTCGCGGCGACGCTGGCCGCCTGGAAGACGGGAGCCTGGCGCGAGTTTCCGATCTATCGCGCGGCGGCGGCGCCGCTCGAGGAGCTTTCACGCCGCGGCGCGGAGATCCTCGCGCGCGCGGCTCTCGGCGGCGCGCTCGAAGCGGGAATCGTTCCCTCCGAGGCCGCCTTCGGAGGCGGCACGAGCCCCGAGAAGCTCTTCGCGTCGCGAGCACTGTCTCTGCGTCATGCCGAGTGCTCGGCGGATTCGCTGGCGGCCAGGCTTCGCTCGGGGTCTCCCCCGATCGTGCCGCGCGTCGAAGCGGACCGGGTCCTGCTGGATTTGAGATCGATCGCCCCGGACGACGACGCGGTCGTCGCCGCCGGACTGCGGGCTCTCGACGGGATGCGATAATCGCCGGCCATGCGACGACTCGCCCGCACATCCTGGCCCTTTCTGCTGCTGCTGATGCTTCTGGCGCTGCGCGCCGCGGGCTGCCGGAAGACGAAAGAGTCGCCGGCAAAGCCGGGGGCGCGCACGCCCCACTGGATCACGCCGCTGATGACGCCGCCGCCAACTTTTCCTCCGGTCCCAACACGGCGCGGCATGACCCCGATTCCTACGCTGCCCGGATAGGAGTACGTACCTATAAGCCCTCGAGGCCGTGCTCGCGGAGCTTGGCCTCGAGCTTCCGCGGCGTGAGCCCGGCCGCCTGCGCGGCCGCCGTCCGGTCACCGCGGGCCTTCTCGAGGGCCCGCCGGAGCCACGCGCGTTCGGCGGCCTGGACCGCCCGTTCGCGCGCTTCCTCGAGGGTTTCGTCGCGCGGCGACTCGGATTGCGCGGGTTCGGGGCCGAGGCGCAGGTGCTTCTCTTCGATCGACGTGTCTCCGGCCAGGATAATCGCGCGCTCGAGGCAATTACGCAGCTCCCGCACGTTGCCGGGCCACTCATAGGAGCAGAGGCGCTCGCGCGCGGACGGCGCGAGCGACGCGGAGCGCTTCCCGAGCTCTCGCGGCAGATGCTCGAGATACCAGTCGATCAGCGGATCGACGTCTTCGGGCCGTTCGCGCAGCGCGGGGATCCGAATCGGGAAGACGCGCACGCGGTAGAAGAGATCCTCGCGAAACAGACCCTGGGCGACGAGCTTGTCGAGTAGCCGGTTGGAAGCGGCCACGATGCGCACGTCGACCTGGATCGGGATCGTGCCGCCGACGCGGTGAAACGATCTCTCCTGCAGCACGCGGAGGAGCTTGCCCTGCGTGGCCGGAGTCAGCTCGCCGATCTCGTCGAGAAAGATCGTCCCCGCGTCGGCGAGCTCGAACTTCCCCATCCGGCGCGCCGACGCTCCCGTAAACGCCCCGCGTTCGTGGCCGAAGAGCTCGCTTTCCAGAAGCGTCTCCGGGATCGCGGCGCAGTTGATCGCGACGAAGGCGCCGTTGCGCCGCGCGGAGAGGGCGTGGATGGCGCGGGCGAAGAGCTCCTTGCCCGTTCCGCTCTCCCCTTCCAGGAGAACGGTGGCGTCGGTCGCGGCCACGCGCTCGGTCTCGGCGCGCACCTCGCGAATCGCCGGAGATTCGCCGACGATGGGCGGCAGGGTGCGGGATTGCGCCTCCGCGAAGAGGAGCGACTGGCGCGAGGCGGCGCGCCGCTCGATCGAGCGGCCGACTAAGAGGCGCAGGAGATCCGGGTCCACGGGCTTCGTGATGAAGTCCTCGGCGCCGTGCTTCATGGCTTCGACGGCGGTCTCGATCGAGCCATAGGCGGTCATCACGAGGACGGGCAGGGTCGGGTCCAGGGTCTTGGCCGCGTCGAGCACGGCCAGGCCGTCGGCTCCGGGAAGTCGCCAGTCGGTCAGGACGAGGTCGAAATGCTCACCCCGGCGAAGCCGTTCGACGCCCTGGGATCCCGTCGAAGCGCACTCGACGCCGAGGCCCTCGGCCTTCAGCATCTCCTCGAGCATCGTCCGCAGAGAGTCCTTGTCCTCGACGATCAGGATGCGGGACATGAATAAGTTGAGGGTAGCAGACTAGACGGCAGACGGCAGACGGCAGACGGCAGATACGAGAATCTGCGGTCTGCGACTGCCGTCTGCGGTCTACCGACTAGGCGGTTTGGGCTGGTTGTCCGGGTGCGAGGCGCCGGGGATGTAGCCGGTCTTTCCATCGGCGGGCGCTTCGGACGGCGCGTTGGCGACCGGCGGCGCGTAGAGCGTGCCGCGACCGTACGGCGTGGGCCTCGGCGCCGGGGCCTTGGCCGCGGCGGCATTTGCGCTCGCTGCCCCGCCGGGACCCGGCGTCGTCGGCGGCGGCTTCGGTGTCGTCCACTGAGGCGCGAAACGGAGAGACGCCACGGTCTTCTCCCCGACGTTCAACGACGCCGTGAACTCGACCGACTGACCCGACTCGACCACGCCTTTGGACAGGCTGGCGGTCGTGGCGTCGATGGACTGTCCCTTCTCATCAACCGCCGTGATGGTCATCCTCACGTTCTCGGCGGCCCCCTGGCCGGGGTTGCGCAGCGTGCCGTGGACTCCCAGCGCGGCGCCGTTCTTCTCCTGGGAATAGTCGGCGACCTCGACGCGCGGCCCGCCCGCGGCGGCGTTCTCCTTCTTCGCCTCGCCGGTCCCGGTGTCTAAGTCGAGGGGGTGCGAGACGTCGGCGTCCGTGATTCGGACCCGAGCCTTGGGATTGTCCTTGGTCGCCTTCGCAACCTCGGCCGGAGTCGAAGCCGCCGGCGACGGGGCGGGCGGAGGCGGGGCCGCGGCCGCCCGGTTGGCCGCCGCGGTCGCGTCCCGATCGATCTCCGAGACCGGCACCGAGAGCAGCGTGCCGTCGGTCTTCGTCAGATAAGCGGTGTTTCCACGGCGCACGATCGGCTGCTTGAGCTTCACGACCGTTCCGCCCTTCAGCACGACGATCTCTTCGGCTCGCACGCCCGCAGCCAGACCGGCGACGAACGCCGCCGCGAGGAGACCTCTGCTAAGCCCTTTCATTGCTGTTCCTTCCAGTTACGTTCGATCGGGTGGACCGAGCCCGGCGTCGCTTCCTGGTTGAGACCGCCGCCCGAGAACAGCACGGTGTCGATTATATCGCCCTGCGGCGACGTGGACTGTGACGCCATGGCCATGCCCTCGCCGAGGTCCTGCTGGTAATCCGCGTAGGTGCCGGTGGTCCCGTAGCTGCCCGCACCGGTCAGGAAGAAGAACCGGTACCGGAACGAGCTGCCGTTGGTGGCGCACGGACTGACGGAGTCGGGCGTGAACGTGATCAGGGAGAGGTTGCCGAGGGTCGAGAACACGGTCGACGTCGTCTTTTCGTTGATCGAGCTGTACGGCAACCGGAAGCCGTTGACGGCGTTCGCGCAGGCTCCGGCGTACGGAAGCGTGCAGACGGGGGCCGAGGGCGACGGCGTCAGGTCGTGCAGGTCCGAGTCCCGGAACGTCGTGGACGTCGAGCCCGTATCGACCACATAGAAGAACTGCTGCGTCTGGGTGTTGGGCCGGGCGAGCTCGGCGCGGTTGCCCGTACCGAACCCGATCCCGAGCGCCGGAGGATTCGCCGAGCCGCCGAGGAAGACGATTCCCGGCTCGTAGAAGATCGGCCAGGTATTCGGGCAGATCGCATCGGCGACCGTTCCACACCCGTTGAAAATCAGGAACGGCGTGTACCCGGTGATCTGACCTGTCGAGATGTCGCCCGCCCCCGTGGCAGGGTCGGGGGTCAGGTTGAGGCGCCACATGTTGCCGTTGACGTCTCCGATGTAGATGACGTCGAAGTACCCGTCGTCGTTGTAGTCCGCCACGGCCGGAGGCGCCGGCATCGGGGCGAAGTTGACGGGCGCGCCGAACGTCGAGGTCCCCTGCTGAGTCTTGTAGAGGATCCGGCCGGTCTCCATGTCCACGATGTAGAGAGCCCGTCCATTGGGCAGCTTCACCGCGACCCGGTCTCCCGGAGTAAAGCTCGGATCGAAGCCGCCGCCGAAGATGGCGACGTACCGATCCTCGAAGACCGCCGGCGGTCCGGGATCCGACATGACCTTGATTCGACCCACCACCGGCCGCGACCAGGTCTCTCCGAGCGCGGCGTTCACGGTGGCGCAGCCGCCCGAGGGTTCCGTGCAGGCGGCGCCCGCATCCGTGAACTCCCAAAGGATGGTCGGGTACGCGCGCCCGGGCGTCGCCCCGGCGTTGCAGCTGCCGCCGCCGCCTTCGAGGCAGCCCGGCGCATGGTCCTTGTTGCCGACCATCTCGCCCTGCGTCGGTCCGGCGGCCGTGGTGATGTCGTCCGGCTGCGTTACGTCGAGGGCGTAGTAACCCGAGCCGCCCTGGCGAAGGCTGCCGATGAGGTAGGTCCGCCAGACCCGTTCGGTCGGATCGGGACTGCCGACGAACTCCGGATCGACGAAGACGTCTGCAGTCGTCATCGAGCCGTCCACGAAGTACTGCGGAAGCGGCGGGAAGTTCAGAAGGTTCGGGAACTTGCCGCTCATGACCTGGCGGGGCGCGTAGGCGAAGATCTCGCGTCCCGTGCCCAGGTCGAACGCATTCGGGAAGTTCGACGTGTCCCGGCCCCAGACGCCGCCGTCGAAGGCGTGGAGGAATCCGTCGTTGGCGCCGGCGAACAGGACCTTGCGCCGCTTCGCGTGCAGCGTCGCGAAATCGAGGTAGGGCTGAGGCGTCGTCGTGCCCGGAGGCGTGAGGTTCGCCGACAGGTACTGGAAGTACCGGGGAGGCTCCAGCATCAGCGGCTCGGAGTGGAAGACGTCGCCGAGCTTGTGTGAATAGCCCGCCGGCGGGTTCCCGTCGTCGTCCGTGCGCACCTGCGGAGGATCGCCCGGCAGAGGCGCGTCATCCTGGTAGAAATACGAGAATTTCTGCTCCTGCCCCGAGCCTGGGCCGATGACGCCGACCGACGCCGGACGGATCGAGGAATCGTTCAGGATCTCGTCGCGGCTGCCGAAGTTCGACGCGCCACCGCGCAGGAATTGCACCGTGAGAATCGCGCGGGTCTGGTTGGCCGCGTTGCCCGTCGGCGTCAGGCCCATGTCGGTCATCAGATCGTCGAAGCAGCTTCCGGCCGTGCCCGCGCCGGGGCAGGTTCCCGTGTTGGGCAGGAAGTCGGAGCGCAGCAGCGGGATACCCGTCGAGCCGCGGGCGAAGATCATCTTGCGTCCGGGCCAGACAGAGATTGCGGGCGCACGCCCCGAAGGATTCGCGTTATTGGCGGGGGCGCCTTCACTGAGGTCGGTCTTCGGATTCGTGTAACCCAGGACGCGGCCTGCGCTCCAGACCGGCTTGCGGTTGGCCGGGTTGGGATCATCCGGTGCCGTCTCGTCCGCGAAGTCGGTGGCCGGCAGGCCCGGGGTGGGCGTGGGCGTCGCGACCGGCGTGGGTCCGGGCGGCGTCGGGATCGCCGTGGGAACGTTCGCCGTTACGACGGGGATGGTGCCGTTGGCGTCGAGCTGGAAGCTCTTGACGGTGCCCGTCCAGATCGACCAGCTCGAGAGTTGGCCGTCGGGGTTGCGGTGGCTGGGGATGACCGAACCGATCTGCGCCGTGTCGCCCACGCCGCCCGAGAACGCGGGCACGGAAGGCGCTGCGAAGAAGCTGGCGTTCTGCTTGAAGCTCAGGATCGACTTCAGCGCGTCCTCGAGCGTCGAGCGGTCGGTCGCGGCGAACAGCTTGCCGCCGCTGTTGTCGGCGATGCACTGCAGAGCCGGGAGGAATGCCGGGTCGCTGTTGAGGCCGACGACGAAGACCGGGATGCCCTTGACGCGAACCGCCGGATCGAGCGCGGCGGCCGCGGCGCGGCGGCCCGGAGCGCTTTCCGGCAGAAGGACCTCGCCCAGGTCACCGGCGGGACCGTTGCCGGTCGTGCCGCCCACGCACGGATTCGAGCCGCACTCGTCGTGGCCATCGGTGACGAACACGATGATGTAGTTGCGGCAGTCGATGGCCGGGTCCGGAGCTCCGTTGAACGTCGGGCCCGGGAAGACACTGTTGACGAAGTAGTTGTAGGCGTCGAGCAGTGCGCCCGCCAGAGGCGTCCCCGACGCGGTCGCGACGACCTCGCGGGACCCTTCCTGCAGCGTGTACGCGTCCTGGGGAGCCGCACCCGGCGTGTAGCCGACGATCGAGGAGGTGAAGCGCAGAAGGCGCTTGATGGCGGATTCCGGCGTGTTCCCTCCCGGATAGTCGGTGCCGAGCCATTCGCGACGGAAGGGGACGACCGGCCAGTCGGCGGGACTCGCCGGCGGATTCTGGGGGAAGGCAGCGGGGAACGGCGCGTCCGCCGGCCCGAGGGCCGACGGCGCCGCTCCGGCGAAGCCCTTGAACGTGTTGAAGTGCGCAATGCCTCCGCAGTCCTGGGCGTACGGATCGCAGCCGGGAACTCCCAGAGGACACGACGGTCCGGCAAAGGCATCGTTCGGATACTGCTGGAACTGTTGACCGCGTTCCTTGTCGTAGATGGCCGAATACATCCCCTTGTTGTCACGCGGGCTGATCGTGCCGACATCGACCTGACCGTCGGCGTCGTTGTCCGGAGCGACCGGGCATCCGAGCGAAGCTGCGGCGCACGAGCCCCAGGGCGGATTTCCGTTGCCGGTGTCGTTGGCCGTGTAGACGGGCGGCAGGTTGTAGAGGTCGCCACGAACGAACTCGATCTCCACCGTCTGCAACAGGACGAGCGAAGTGTTGGGGTCGGCCTGTGGATCGTCGAACCCGCGCATGAAGGGCGAGGACGGCAGCGGAATCAGGTTCGAAGGCGCCGGCTCCGTCGGATCGATCACGCCGTCTCCATTGAGGTCCTGGAAGACGCACAGACGCGTCGGGTCGTAGGCGCAGGGCGCGCAGCCGAGATTCCCGCTGCCGTTGTAGCTCGCCGGAATGCCCGCGCAGGGCGTCGTCGGCGGCGGCGGAGGCGGCGCCATGGCGAAGAGGCCGCGCACGACGGGAGCCATCCAGTTCGCGATCGCGGGCAGGAGGCTCTTCGCCGGCATCGCGCCTCCGGGCAGCGTCGGGATGGGCGTGCGCGTGTTCGTCGGCGCGTTCGTCGGCGTGTCGGTCGGCGTGCGGGTCGGCGTGTTTGTCGACGTGCGCGTCGGCGTGTTCGTCGACGTGTTGGTGCGCGTCGGCGTGTTCGAGGGCGTGTTGGAGACCGTGAAGGTCGGCGTGCTCGTACGCGTGAACGTGCGCGTGGGCGTGTTCGAGGCCGTGAACGTGTTCGAGGGCGTGAACGTGTTGGTGGCCGTGCGCGTGTTGGTGGCCGTGAACGTGTTGGTCCGCGTCGGCGTGATCGACGGCGTGTTGGTGATCGTGGGCGTGTTGGTGATCGTGGGCGTATTGGTCCGCGTAAACGTATTGGTGGGCGTCCGCGTGTTCGACGGGGTGAAGGTCCTCGACGGCGTAAAGGTGTTCGTCGGTGTCCGCGTGTTCGACGGCGTGAACGAGTTGGTCCGCGTGGGCGTGATGGACGGCGTGTTGGTTTGAGACGGCGTGAACGACGGTGTCCGCGTGAAGGTGATCGAGGGCGTGTTCGACGGCGTGCGCGTGTTCGACGGCGTGAAAGTGCTCGTGCGGGACGGGGTGTTCGAGGCCGTGAACGTCGAGGTGGCCGTCGGCGTGTTCGACGCCGTGTTCGTCGGCGTGAAGGTGCGCGTGTTCGTCGGCGTCGGCGTGTTCGTCGGCGTGAAGGTCGCCGTGTTCGTGGGCGTACCCGTCGGAGTCGGAGGAGGACCGTATTCTCTGACCTGGATGACGATGGACGGATCCCCGTAGTTTCCGGAGATCATCTGCAGGCGCAGCTCGTACCCCACCTTGCTCGGGCTGCGGTAGACGACGAGACCCTCGTTCAACCCGTGGGGACCGAACGCTCCGCGCCAAACTCCGGGCAAGATCGCAGTTGGCGTGCCAGGATAGGGGAAACGGGTATCGGGATTTGCAGGCGAAATTGCGTACGGAGGCGGATAGTCCTGCAGGTTCGGAGCCGGGTTACCGCTTCCATCATCCACAACACCAGGCCGCCCGTAGATGTGGGGCACCTTGTGGCCCATCTGGAGGAATCGGCCCTGCTGGATGTCGGGATAGGAGGTGGTAGGGAAAACGGAAGAAATGGGCGCTCCGGTCCCGTTGATCGAGTCGGCGAAGTACAACCACTCCAGACCGCCGTTCTCAAGATGCTGGCCGGCGGTGCGGGCGCCTCCGATCGGATAACCCAGAGGCGGGTCGGTCGGGTTGTGAAGGGAAGACGTGTCCGCGGCGCCGAAGGCCTGGTCGGGGTTGCGGTAGTACGAGAACGCCCAGTTGACGCCGGTCGTGTTGGTCAGGACGTGCCGGAGCACGCTCTTGGCGATGCCCAGCTTGGAGCCCTCGGCCGTGACCGTGCCCTCGGGATAGATGAAGTCATCCATGAACGCGGGCAGGTTATACGTGTCGCTGAAGTCGCGATTCATCGAATACGAGGAGTCCAGGATCAGGAGCACGTTCGTGTTCGCGCCGGCGTTGGCCTGGAGGAGCTGCCGGTCGTCCGGCCGCGCGGGCGACACCATCAGGAAGAGCACGAGGGAAGTCACGAGAACGCGGTGGCGTTCCGCGAACCCGATCAGCCCTTTGGAACTTCTGCGGTGTCGCATCGAACGTCTCCTTACGGGAAGCGGGCCGGCAGGGGCCCGACCTCCAGGTCGGCCTGAAGCGCTTTTGAGTACTGGAGGAACGTGTCGGCCTGGCCGCCGGTCGAACGCTCCTCGAAGGCGTAGCTGTACTGGGCCCGGGAACCCTGTTCGTTGATGATGCCGCCGCGATAGGGGCGGCGCCCGAGCCGGCCAGGATTGCTGACCCGAACCTGGATCTCGTCGTTCGACAGAAAGCCGATCGTCTGCTGAAATCGGTGACTCGGCATCTGGAAGAGCACCGTGCCGAAGAAGTTGCCCACGAACTCGGGCCTCAGGAGAAACGCGCGCGGGTCACCCATCTGCACGCCGGCCCAGCGAAGTCCGGCGTCGGCCGAGTAGAACGCGCGGTTGATCGACCACTCGTTGGCGGCGATGCGCGATTCCGTGGATGTGATCATCATCAGGGCGATCCCGATGACCGTCAGGATCGCCAGGACCAGAATCGCCACGACGAGCGCCGCACCGCGCTCGCGCCGGTTGGCACCGCAGCGGATACGAATCGTTTCGGGAGTTTCGAGCATGGTCACGTCGGCTCCTCAGCCCTGGAATGAGTAGTTGCGGAGATTGATCTTCAGCGTCTGGACGCGGCGGCGGTGGTTGCCGGGTGTGATCGGAGCGGCCGTCGAGTTCATGATCTGGTAGCCCTGCGCCGCGGGTCCGTGGTAGGTCGGATCCGGATCCTTGGCCTTGGCGAGCAGGGAGACCATCACGCCGTGGAGCACGGGACAGTGGTTCGGCGGCGGGGCTCCCGGGTGGCCCGGCACGAAGGGGTTTTGGGACTGGAAGTCCGAGTCTACGGGCGCCACCTCGCCGGTGACGTTCGGGCGCCACTCGTCGCAATTGACGATGTTGGAATAGTTCGGGTCGGGGTCGTCGACAGTCTGCGCGCAACCGCCGCCGGTCTGGCGGCTGATCGCGTTGTTGACGTCGGCGTCGATCCCGTAGGCGACCTGCAGGTCCTCGACGTCCTCGGCCAGCCGCGTGACCTCGAAGACACGGTCCCGGCGGATGCCCTGGGCGAGGAATGGATGCGCTCCGTTCGGGTCGATGGTGACGGGATCCAGGCCGATGAAGAAGACGATGTCGTCCATGACGCCGGCGCGGCGAACCTTCTGGATCGGCGTGGCGTTTTGCCCCGCGTTGTCCGAAGGCAGCTCGGTGTTGAACCGCGGCACGAGCGCGTCGCCGAAGTCGACTGCATTGAACGTGTTGCCCCCCACGAGGTTTGTCTGCTGCGAGAGCTTCCCGACGTTGTAGACGGGCTGCGGATAGCGCGTCACGCCCGCAGGGTTCGGATCCGAGCAGCCGGAGTGGAGGTCGGTGTTTCCGTCCTCGACGATGACG
>JBKOZO010000030.1:0-9253 GCA_046725935.1 Acidobacteriota bacterium
GCTCGACGTCGTCGCGAGGCTCTCCCCGGAAGGCTGATTCCAGAAAAAAGGGCGGCCGCGAAGGCCGCCCGAATCACCAGGACGGGCGCTCAAAGCGCCCGCCGATCTCCTCCTCACGCCCCCCGCGATGAGCGTCGCGAAAGGACGCAACCCACCCGGAACAAGCCGACGGAGAATTCGAGGCTCGAAAACTGGTCGTACCCTACAAGCGCCGTCGGGACCTGTCAAGAAGGACAGGTCCCGGGGTTGCGGTGCCCGTTTGGACAGGGAGCTTAAGATACCCGGAGCGGCCGAAAGGTCATGGTAACTTCTGGCCCGGGGGTATTTTTCGATGGGTGGTTGCGGCAGCGGCGGCGGCTGCGGGGTGGGCAATGCCTACAACCCCGGCCAGTACGTCGGTATCCGGATCAACGAACACGAGGACGGCCGGAACGTTCTCTGCGACACCATGGGTATCGAGGTTTCGCGCGGCCAGCGGGTGATCGTGGAAGGCGACTCGGGCCTCGAGCACGCCCAGATCACCAACATGCGGCCCATGATCCTGAAACAGTGTCAGTTGCGGGATTCCCGGCGCCTGGTGCGGGTCGCATCCGACGCCGATCAGGCGGCCTACAAGTCCAAGGTCGCCCGGGAGGGGAGGTTCCTCGACGACACCCGGACCCTGGCCCTCGAGAAGCGCCTCACCATGAAGGTCATCCGAGCCGAGGAGACGTTCGACGGCCGAAAGGTCACGGTTTATTACACTTCCGAGGCCCGGATCGACTATCGCAAACTCGTTTCGGACCTGGCGATGAAGCACCCCGTCCGCATCGAGATGCGGCAGGTGGGGCCCCGAGACGAGACGAAGATGCGGGGAGGGATCGGCCCCTGCGGCCTGACCCTCTGCTGCTCGACCTTCCTGAAGTCCTTCCACCCCGTAACCATCAAAATGGCGAAGAATCAGAACCTTTCGCTCAATCCCTCCAAGATTTCGGGCATGTGCGGCCGGCTGATGTGCTGCCTGGCCTATGAGGACGAGGGACCCCCTCCGCAGCCCCGAAAGCAGAATAATCCCGTCGAGCTACCTGTTTGACCCATCAAAGCGTCCCACCTTTTACCGGGACTAAAGAGAGTCAGCCGTGGTCAACAGAAACTCCGGCGGCGCCTTCCGGGGCGATGACGAAGGAGCAGCCGCCAACCGCAAACTGATTCGACCCAACCTCGCGGATCTCGCGGACCGCTACCCGACGCGCTCGTTCGCCCAGCGCAAGCAGGTCCCCCCCGAGCAGACCAACGCGGAGAGCTACTACTACCTCAAGCAGATGGCGGCCAAGACTCCCATGGTCGTCGTGCTGAACGACGGGGAGCAGATCCACGGGTGGATCGAGTGGTACGACAAGGCCTGCGTGAAGGTCAACCGGGAGAAGGGTCCCAACCTCCTGATTCCGAAGGCCTCCATCAAGTACATGTTCAAGGAGTCCGAGATCACCGGGGCCGAAACGGACGGGAACCGGTAGGCGGAACGCATCGTAGGGGCGGGGCTTGTCCCCGCCCGGGCGGCCGCGGCCCGACCACCAAAGGCAAACCCACGGCAGTAGGGAACGCCGGGCGAGCCCGGCGGTATCGCCGCCCCTACACCGATATCAGCGCGCCCCCTTCCCCGTCAGCACCGCCGGTACCGTCTTGAGCAGGATCTTCAGGTCCAGCAGCGGAGACCAGGTGTCGATGTAGGTCAAATCCATGGCCATCCACCGGTCGAAGTCCACCTCGCTCCGGCCCGAGATCTGCCAGAGACAGGTCAGGCCCGGTTTCATGCTCAGCCGCCGCCTCTGCCAGGGCTCGTAGCGAGCGACCTCTTCCGGAAGGGGGGGTCTGGGCCCGACCAGGCTCATGTCCCCGACGATTACGTTCCAGAGCTGCGGCAATTCGTCGATCGAGAGCCTCCGCAGGAGCCGGCCCACCGGCGTCAGGCGCGGATCGCGGGTGACCTTGAAGACCGGGCCGGTCATCTCGTTCAAGTGCGAGATCTCCGACAGCCTCTCCTCGGAGCCGGGCTCCATCGTGCGGAACTTCACCAGCGTGAAGTGGCGGCCGTTCAACCCGCAGCGCACCTGCCGGAAGTAGACCGGAAACCCCGTCGTCAAAAGGATTCCGAGCCAGGCCAGGATCTGGATCGGCAGGGTCAGGATGAAGAGCGCCAGCGAGAGAGCCAGGTCCAACGCCCGCTTGGCCACCAGCTGGCCGGGGTTCGACGGCGTCGTCGTGAACGTCAGGAGCGGGATACCGTCGAGCTCTTCGAGCACCGGCCTCGCCAGGACGTGCGGGAAGATGTCCAAAGACACGTGGGCCCGCACGCCGTGACGCTCGGCCACGAGCAGCGCGTCCTCGTACTCCCCCAACTTGCCTTTCTCGATGACGAAGATGACCTCGTCCACGACCTCGCTGGCGAGGATCGTCTCCATGTCGGTGATGCGGCCCAGGCACGGCCACCGGTCCTTCAGGCCGATCTCGCTGCCGTTGTCGTCGTCGAGGTACCCGATCACGCGGAAGCCCCAGTGCGGATGCGCCTCGAGAAAGTCGGCGAACTGGGCGGCTTTCGGGCCGGTTCCCACGATCAGCGCGGTCCGGAAGTTGAAGCCGCGCGAGCGCACCCAGCGGGACGTCAGGCGCAGCGCGACCTTCTCAGTGGTGAGCAGGGCGAAGTTGACGATGCCGAAGAGCACCAGGAACCAGCGGCTGACGAAATCCATCCGCAGGCCGTAGATCAGCACGACGAGAATCGCCGGGCCTCCGAACGCGACTTTCGCCGCGGCCCAGATCTCCTCCCCGAGCGGGAGCGTACGGTGACTGCGATAGAAGCCCGCCGCATAGAGCAGGAGACCCCAGATCGGCAGGATGAAGAACAGCAGCGGCAGGTACTGTTCGAAAGGCGCCAGCGGCAGCGGGAAGAGCCTCGGAAACGCCTGCGTCAGCCATCCGTGACGCAGCGCCCAGGTCACCGGAAATGCCAACGCCGTCAGGGAGAGGTCCGTCAGGAGCACTCCAATGGCGATGGCGCGGGCTTTCTGCTTCAGCATCGAACGTAACCGGGGCAGGGCTCGTGGCCGGTCTCCGGGATGTTATGGGATGACGGGACGACCTTCAAGGACAGCTTCGTATCGCTCGACGACATCGTCCCAACGATATCTTTGTCGCGTCCGTTCTCGTGCTCGTTCTTTCCATACGGAGTGACCGGCCGGATCGTCCAGGACCGCGGTCAGCAGGCGGGCCAGGGAACCCGGCGCGTGCACGTCGAATGGAAGCGCGGCGCCGGCCGCGACTTCTTCGTTCTCCGGAGTCTGGTTGTAGCAAACGACGCGCCCGAAACCCATGGCTTCGACCAGCGCGGGATGCGTCCCGCCCACCTCGGTGGCCTGGACGTAGACGGCCGCGTTGGCGAGCAATTCCCGGTAGCCCTCGCCGTAGATCGCTCCGGGCAGGAGCACGCGCGCGTCGGCGGCCGCCCGGATCCGCGCGATCGTGTCGGACGCGTAGGGCGCGTTTCCGACGACGACGAGCGGCGTGGATCCGGGCACGCTCCGGTACTCGCGGACGACTTCTTCGGCGTTGTTCTCGGGCTCGAGGCGCGACACGTACAGAACGTAGCGCTCGGGTAAGAGGCCGAGCCGCTCGAGCGTCGCGGTGCCCGAGGGGGCGGGCAGGTCTCCTCCGTACGGGATGAAGACCGAGTCGACACGATGGCGCGAGCGGTAGTACTCCTGGATCACCCGCGCGTCCGACACGACGACGTCGGGCAGAAGCGTGGAAAGGGTCTCGGAAATCCGGTAGGCGAGCTTCCCCGCCGCGTTCCACTTGCGGCGATTGCGCTCGAGGCCGTCGACGTTGAGCACGACCCGCGTGCGGCCAGAAAGGCGCGGAACGAAGGAGGCCGCGGCGTTGATCGCGTTGCAGACGAGCACCGCGTCGAAGCGCTCGAACACCGCGTCGACGCTCGAGAGCGCGCCGTGCACGATCGTGTCGAAGTATTTCGATGGAATCGTCGGCAGTGTCCGGATCTTCGCTCCCCGCCACTCGGTCAGCCCCGGCTCCGCGTATCGCGTGCGCGTGTACACAGTGACGTGGTGACCGCGCGCCACGAGTCCCGCCGAGAGCTCTTCGGCGAGCGTCTCGAAGCCGCCGTAGCGGGCGGGGATGCCGCGGGTGCCGAGGATGCCGATGCGCATGCGCCCCCTCACCCTAGCCCTCTCCCCCGTTCGGGGGAGAGGGGATATGGGGGTCCGCTCGCACATCAAGCACCCCCTCGCCCCCCGAAGGGGGGAGAGGGTCGGGGGGAGGGGGGGTCTCCCGCACCTTCTCTCGAATCTCCCTCCGCTTGGCCCACAGGCGCTCGCGGTTCCTCCATAGCCAGCCAAACGCCGGAAGCGAGCTGCGCTCGACGGTCAGGCAGGCGCCGATGACGACGAGATCGCGCGCCAGCGTCGGCACGGCCGTGCGCAGCGCCTCCGAGGCCGACTGGTTGTTGATCCGCAGGAGGAATCGATTCTTGACCGAGTGCAGGTTCGCGACGGCCGACATCTGCCGGCGGCGCTCGGGGAGGTTGCGGCGCCTGTGCGCCGCGACGGCCGACGGGACGTAGAGGCAGCGCCAGCCGAGCAGCCGGAGTCGCCACGCCAGATCCGCGTCCTCGCGGTACAGGAAGAAGTCCGAATCGAAATAGCCGGTCGAGATGCGCGCGCTTTCGAGCGCCGCGCGCCGGTAGAACCCCGCCGCCCCGGACGCTCCCTCGACGTCCTCCTCCTTCTCGTAGCGGCCGGCCGCCAGCTCTCCACCGCCCCGATCGAAGTGGCGGCCGGATGCGGTGAATCGGATGCCCGTGGAGTCGAGCCGGTCGGTGGCGCGCAGGTCGGATCCCTCCGCTCTATACAGGCGTCCCGACGCCGATCCGACGTCCGCGGCGTCGGCCGCGTCCAGACGGCGCACGAGCACCGCCGCGAAGTCCGGCTCGAGGCGGCAGTCGGGGTTCAACGCCAAGACGTACCTCCCGGTGCTCGCCTCGATGCCGGCGTTCATCGCCGCGGCAAACCCGACGTTTTCCGGCAGCGACAGCAGTTTCACGGCGGAACCGAGACTGCGCACGACCTCGCGGGATTGGTCGGTCGAGGCGTTGTCGACGACGAGCGTCTCGGTGGAGGCGCCGCACTGCGCCAGCGCCGATCCGATCGACACCGGGAGGTCGTCGGCGTCGTCCTTGGAGACGACGATGATGGAGACGTCCGGAGTCATCGGGACAGCGCCGCGCCGAGGACGCGGAGATAGGCGCGCGCCGCCTGGCCTCGCAGGCGCGGCATCGAGGCGCGGAACGGGAGCGCCGCGAGGCGCAGCAGCATCCCGGCCGCGAGCAGCGCGCGGTAAGCCGCCCGGGCCGGCAGCCCGTAGCGGCTGGATCGATAGCGCATCGCGTTCCGGTAGAAGAGCGGCAGGAATCGATCGTAGCCGAGGCGGGACGCCGACTCGCCGCCGCGGTGTCCGACGCGCGCCCCCGGCAGGTAGAGGATCTTTCCCTCGCGGCCGAGCCGGTCGCACAGGTCCACGTCCTCGTACCACGCCGGCACGAAGCGCTCGTCGAATCCTCCCGCTCGCGCAAACGCATCTTTTCGCACGGCCAGGGCCGCCGCGGCCGCCTGCTCGACGGCGAACGGCTTCTCCCGGTCCGCTTCCGCATATCGAGAGAACCGCCGTCCCGGATTGTTCGGCCACAGGTGATCGACGAGGAGAAGCTCCCGGGCGTCGGAGGAGAGCGTGGGAAGGCGGCGCAGCTGAAACGTCGCCTGATCCTCCGCCGCCGGAGCCGCGAGTCGCAACGGACCCGGCGGCCGCGGCGCGGCTCCTTCGACGTCGACGAGGCGTGGCGCCACCGCGACGACGCGCGGGTCTTCGTCGAACGCGCGCGCGATGGCCGAGAAGGGTTCGTCCTCGACGCGGGTGTCGGGATTGAGGAACAGCACGGCGTCACCCGGCGCCGCGGCCTCGGCCTGGTTGGCCGCCGGACCGAACCCCCGGTTCGTTGGGTTGACGAGGAGGCGCGCTCCCGGGAAGAGACGATCGATCGAGGCTCCGTCGAGAGAACCGCCGTTGTCCACGATCACGAGGGAAACCTTCACGCCTCCGGGCGGGATTTTCGCGGCCGCGCGCGCGAGCGACGCAACGGCGGCGAAGAGATCCTCCCCGTCGTTCCACGAGACGTAGACGGCGGTGATCTCGCGGATCACCGCGCTCCCGCGCCGGTCCCGGGGAAGCGCGACAGGCGTCCGGGCTCCGCCCGCTGCTTGAACGCCATCAGCGGCAGGCGCGGCCAGACGAGCAGCGGCAGCGCCAGGCCTTTCCAGCCGATCGTGCGCGCGTGCGCCAGGTCCGCGGTCAGGAGGGGCCCCAGGTGGCGCGCCAGGAACCCTGGCGCGAAGTTGCGAAAAAGGGTGCGCCAGCGGTTGCGCGCCGTCCAGAACGCGCGGCGGAACGGCGTCCGCCTTCCGGTACGCGAGCCTTCGTGACGCGCGACCGCGCGCGGATCGCACAGGAACCGCCATCCGTCGCGCGCCAGCCGCAGCGACAGGTCCACGTCCTCGTAATACGCGAAGAAGGAATCTTCGAACGCCGCGCCCTGGGGCCCCGCGCGTTCCAACGCTTCCCTTCGGTACAGCGTCGCCGTCGCCGACACGCCCGAGACCTCGAAGGCCTCGCGCGGCGCCAGAGAGGCATCCTTCCCGCCGAGCACGGGCACCGCCTCGCCCCGGCGGTTCCACTCGAGCCCCGCGGTGTCGATGGTCCGGCCGTTGCCCGAGAAGACGAGGCCCTGCGCCGCGGCCAGCCGCTCGTCGAGAGCCAGGCGGGCGGCCAGACGCGCCACGTAGTCGGGCTCCAGCACCGCGTCGTTGTTCAGCAGCAGGACGAAGGGGGATCGCGTGCGGGCGATTCCTTCGTTTGCCGCGCCGGCGAATCCGAGGTTGCGCGAGAAGGCGATGACGCGGGCCGAGGGCGCCTCGCGCGCCAGGCGCTCCCTCTCCTCGCGGCGGGATCCGTTGTCCACCACGACCGCCGTCAGCGCCACGCCGGTCTGCCTCTCCAGAGACGCGAGGGCGCGGAAGAGCGAATCTCCGCCGTCGCGGTTGACGACCACGGAGTCGACGTCGGGGATGTGGGACGACCCGCTCAAGCGGTTGACTCGATCGGCGTGCGCGATATGAAATCGCGTTTTCATGCTACCACGCGAATATTTGCGCGAGAACGCGGACCGCCTCCGCGCGGAGATGCCGGAACGCTTCGGCAAGGCCGGGCTCGAAACGTATACGGCCGTCGAGGCCGAGCGCCGGGCGGCCGTCACGAAGCTCGAGGAAAAGCGGCGCCGACGCAACGAGCTGACCGCCGGGCGCGGCAAGCCCTCGCCCGAGGCTCTCGAAGAAATGAAGGCGCTCAAGGACGAGATTCGCGAGCTCGAGCTCCGCACGGAGGAGGCCGACCGCACGCTCGCGGCCGTCGAGAAGCGCGTGCCGAACGTTCCGCAGGACTCCGTGCCGCGCGGCCCCGACGAGACGGCCAACCGCGTGGAGCGAACCTGGGGCGAACCGCGACGCTTCGACTTCGCGCCGCAGGCGCACTGGGACCTCGGCCCCGCGCTCGGCATCCTCGACTTCGAGCGCGCCGTCAAAATCGCGGGAGCGCGCTTCGCGGTCCTCGCCGGCGACGCGGCGCGCCTCTCCCGCGCGCTGATCCAGTTCTTCCTGGACGTGCACGTGGACGAGCAGGGATACCGCGAGGTCCTGCCGCCCTTTCTCGCCAACGCCGCATCACTCTTCGGCACGGGGCAGCTTCCGACCCTCGAGGCGGACCTCTTCCAGACGCGCGAGGGCTACTACCTGATCCCGACCGCGGAGGTCCCCGTCACCAATCTGCATCGCGACGAGATCCTCGAGGCCTCGCAGCTTCCGCTCCGCTACACCGCGTACACGCCGTGCTTCCGGTCGGAGGCGGGCGCGGCGGGCCGCGACACGCGCGGCTTGATCCGCCTCCACCAGTTCGACAAGGTCGAGATCGTTCACTTCGTCAAGCCCGAAGACTCCAACGCCGCGCTCGAGCGGCTGACGGGCGACGCCGAAGATCTCCTGCAGCGCCTCAAGCTCCCCTACCGCGTCGTCTCGCTCTCGACCGGAGACCTGGGCTTCGCCTCCGCCAAGACGTACGACCTCGAGGTGTGGCTGCCGGGAATGAACACGTACAAAGAGATCTCGTCCTGCTCCAACGTCGAGGCCTTCCAGGCGCGCCGCGCGTCGATCCGATTCCGGCGCGCGCAGGGAGAGAAACCCGAGTTCGTCCACACGCTGAACGGGTCCGCCCTCCCCGTCGGGCGAACCATGGTCGCCATCCTGGAGAACTATCAGTGCGCCGACGGCTCGGTCGAGATCCCCGAGGTCCTGCGCCCGTACATGCGCGGACAGGCGGAGATCCGGACCGTCGGGTAGTGCCTCAGCCGCACGTCTTCGCGGCGGTCCTCCGCACGACGCGGCGGCTGCCCCGGTATCCGCGCCTGCGCGTCCTGGATCTCTCGGCCGGCCGCGGCGAGATCGCCGCGGCGCTGACGTCCGACGGGTGCGCGGTTCGCGGCACGCACTTCCGCCAGGACGACTACAAGCTCTCTCAACTGCCCGGCGCGATGCCCGCCGACAGCCTCACGCTCGACACGGGCGTCGACCTGACGCGTCCCCTCCCGTACGACAACGGGTCCTTCGATTGCGTCGTCCTTTGCGAGGTCGCCGAGCACCTGCCGACCTACATGACCGCCGTCGCCGAGATCGGGCGCATCCTCGCGCCCGGAGGCCACCTCATCCTCTCGACGCCGAACGTCGCCCGCCTCCACTCGCGGGCGCGCTTCTTCTGGACCGGGACCCACAAGCTCATTCGCCGCCGTGTCGGGTGGGACCTCTCATCCGACGATCTTTACGCGTACCACGTCAGCCCCGTCGACTTCCCGCTGCTCCACACACTGCTCCATCAGGCCGGGCTCTCGATCACGGGCCTCGATACGACCCGCTTCAAGGCGCGCCACGCGGCGTGGATGCTCCTTTACCCCTTCGTCTGGATCGCGACGCGCCTGGAGACCCGCCGTCATCGGAGCGGCGCGGAGCATGCCCGGGGAGAGGAGGATCTGTTTCGCTGGTTGGTGTCGTTCCCGATGCTCTTCAGCGAACAATTGCTCCTGACGGCGCGCCGGGAACGGTAGAGC
>JBKOZO010000031.1:0-16641 GCA_046725935.1 Acidobacteriota bacterium
GTCTGGCTGTTCGCGCTCGGCTTCTTCACCGCCCTGGCCGGATGGGGGGGCGCCGTTCTGTTCGTGGGCTTTTTCGCCGGCAGCTTCCTGATCGACTGGGCCTACTTCGCGGGCACCGAGATCGCGATGCACGGCCGGACTCCCGGCAAGAAGGCCGTGGGACTGCGGGTCGTGACGCGCGGCGGCGGCTCGGCGGGCTCCGGGGCGCTCATGACGCGCAACCTCGTGCGGGTCGTCGATCTGATCGTCGGCATTCCGCTGATGGCGATCGATCCCCTCTCGCGGCGCCTGGGCGACCGGCTCGCCGGGACGATCGTCATCCACGACCGCGTCGCCGCGGCCGAGCCTCTTCTGCGCCGCATTCCCGGAGGCTGGCAGGCCACCGACGTGGCTCTCGTCGAGTCGCTCCTGCGGCGATCCCGCGACCTCGAGCCGGCGCGCGCCGATGAGATGGCGTACCGCGTCCTCGAGCGTCTGGAGCGCGAACAACCCGCGTTCCTCGAGGGCGCGCGCCGTCCGGGAGACGGTCCCCTGACGATCCTGCGCCGCGCGTTCGGCGTGGAGTCGAACTGATGGACTACGGCGCGTTCCTCGCGCTGCGAGAGCCGGGCTGGAACCAGTTCGAGGAGCGGCTCCGTCAGGCCCAGCTGCGCCCGCGCGCCCTGCGCTACGAGGATCTCGAGTTCCTGGCCGTGCGCTATCGGCAGATCCTGCACGACAGCAGCCTGGCGCGCGCGAGATTTCCGGGCACCGGGGCGGCGCGGCGGCTCGAGCGTGTGGCCGTGGAGGCGACGCGCTTCCTGCACCCGGAGCGGCACGAGAGCGGATCGGCGCTCGCGCGCTTCTTCGGCAGGACTTTCCCGAGCGCTTTCCGCCGCAATCTGCCCAACCTGGGAGCCGCCGTCTTTCTCTTCGCCGTCGCCGCCGTCTTCGGCCTGGGGCTCGCCGCCGTTCAGCCGTCCCTGGCGATGGCGTTGCTCGGTCCGAAAGCGGTGGCGGATCTTCAGAACGGCCACCTCTGGACCGAGTCGATCGTGCACTCGGCGCCTCCGTCGGTGACTTCCTCCGCCATCGCTCGAAACAACCTGGGAGTGGCGCTGGTGGGCTGGGCCGGAGGAGCGATCGCGGGGATCGGCGCCCTCTACATCCTCTTTCTCAACGGACTTCTCCTGGGAGGCGTCTTCGGCGTGACGCTGCACTACTCGATGGCGGGCAATCTGTTGGAATTCGTCTCGGCGCACGGACCTCTGGAGATCACGCTGATTCTGGTGTCGGCCGCCGCCGGACTGCGGATGGGCCGCGGTCTTCTCGAGGCGACCGATCAGCCGCGGCGCGACGTCATGCAGGCCGCGGGGCGCGACGCTCTGGCGATCCTGCTGGGGTGCCTGCCGTGGTTCGTGCCCCTCGGTTTCGTCGAGGGCTTTCTGTCGCCGTCGCCGGTCGTCTCTCCGGGACTGAAGGCCGGCCTCGGAATCTGTCTGGTCGGGCTCTTTCTGGCGACCGCATGGAATCCCCTTTCGTCAAAGGAGGAACGATGACCGAAACCGCAACCCCGGCGGAACCGATCCCGTTTCGCGTCCTTCTGGACGAGGCGATGCGGCAGACGCGCCGCCACTTCGGCAAGATCTACCTTCCGGTCGCGATTCCCCTCGCCGTCCTCACGGCGGCCGTCGTGTTCGCCCAGTCGCAGTGGATGAGCGGCTTCACGACGGGCGCGAGCCCGTCGGCGGTCTTCAGCGGAGCGGGGTGCATGGCCGCCGTGGTCAGCATCGTCGGCGCACTGGTCCTGCAGTTCCTTTCGTACGGAGTTCTGATGGCGGCCGCCGCCGACGGCGCCACCGGAAGACCGATCGACATGGGGCAGAAGTGGGGGTTCATCCTTCAGCCTCCGGTCATCGGGACGCTCATCCTGTCGTTCCTGGCCGTCCTGGTGGGCCTGGTCTTTCTCGTCATTCCGGGCATCTACATCGGCCTGATGCTGTCGTTCGTGATGCCGGTGATGGTGCTCGAGGGTCCCCGCGGATCAGCCGCGCTGCAGCGGAGCTGGGAACTCGCGCGCTACAACCCGTCGGGCCGCCTCGCGACGAGCCCGGCGGCGAAGATCTTCCTTCTGTATCTGGTCGCGGGGGTGATTGGCTGGGCGGTCGGGGCGATCATCCAGCTTCCGTTCACCGCGTTCTGGAGCGTGACGGTGTTCCGGCAGGCGTCGAAGGGAGGCCCGGTGGATCCGCAGGCGCTGATGGAGCACATCAAGTGGATGCAGCTGCCGACGGCGATCCTGAGCTCGCTCGCCTCCACCGCCGTGCGTCTCTACTCCTCCTTCGGCGTCGTGCTTCTCTATCTCGATGTCCTGAGGCGCAAGGAGGGATCCGACCTCGCCGCCGCCATCAACGCCCGGTTCGGCCGGACGCCGCCGGCATCGCCGGCAGCGCCTGCATGATCCTTCCCGGCTCCGACGTCTTCGCGACGGCTCCGGATGGGGCGGCGGGAAGCGCGCCCGCCTTCGTGTTTCGTCCTGCCGACGCGGAGCTGGTGCGCCGCATCCTGACCGGCACCGGTGTGGTCCGCGAGCCCTCGCGTCCGTCGCTCGCCGGCTACGTCTCCGCCTGGGGCGAGGCGATCGCGCGCTGGATCGCGGATTTCTTCTCGGCTCGGCCGGAGCTGGCCGAGGGAATCGTGACCGCGATGGAGCTCGTCGCGATCGGGGTGGTGGCGACCGCGGCTGCCTTGTTGATCGTGGTTCTCCTTCGCCGCGCGTCGCGGCTCAAGCCGGCTTCGCCTCCGCCTCCTCCGGGGTGGTCTCGGATTCCGGAGCCCGCGCCGCCGGCGGCGCTCGACCGGACGGCATGGAAAAGCGAGCTGGAAGCGCGCCTCGCGCGCGGCGACGTGGCTGGCGCGCTCGAAGCGCTGTGGTGGTGGCTGGCGGCGTCTCTCTCACTCGGAGTGCCGGTCGATCCGAGCTGGACCACTCGGGAGCTCCTGGTCAAGGCGAGGAGGCCGGAGCTCATGGGAACGAGCGCGGCGCTGGACGTTCTCATGTACGGCCGCGGCATCCCTTCGCCGGCAGACGTTCGGGCGTGTCTCGCGCGCTTCGAGGAGAGGCTGGCTTGAGGCGCAGGACATGGGTCGTGCTCGCCGCCGGAGTGCTCGTGGTGCTCCTCCTCGGCGCCATGCTCCTGCGGCGCAAATTTTCCGCGGGCCCGAGCTCCCTCTCCCGCGACGCCGACGGATGGCTGGCGGCGCGCGCGTATCTCGAAAAGCGCGGCCACCGCGCGCTTTTGAGCGACCGTCCGCTCGATCGTGCGCTGGCAGGAGACGCCCTCGTTCTGGCATTTCCGACGGCCTCTTCCGTCGACCCCGTTCAGCTCGCCGCGCTCAAGGCGCGCCTCTGGCGCGGCGACGACGTCGTGTTCGGCTACTCGGGTCAGGAAGGCGTCGCCGAGACCGAGATCGCCAAAGAGCTGAGACTCTCGTTCCGTAAGAACGTCCGCGGCCGGCCGCCGCTGAATCCCGTGCGCTGGTACGCGTTCGCGTCCGAGACCTGGAAGCTCACGCCCGATCCGGAGCTCGGGCCGGACGCGCGCGAGGTCGTCGTCTCGGCCCCGCGGGAGCGGCCCGAGGCCCCGGCCGGCGCGCGGATCCTGTATCGCGGCCCGGGCGGCGTTCCCGCGGCGTTCGAGCTCGCCTCGGGACGCGGCCGGCTGTTCGTGATTCCGGCCGACGCGCTTTCCAACGGCCGTCTCGGAAACCCCGGAAACGCCGACCTTCTGGAGTCCCTCTCGGCCACGCTCGGGAATTCGATCGTGTTCGACGAATACCATCACGGCCTCGTGGCTCCCGACATCACCGCGGAATCCGGCAGCGTCCGCAGCCTGGACCTTCTCCTGGTCCAGCTGGTCCTGCTGTACCTGCTCGCGGCGTGGGCCCTCGCGAAACGCTTCGGTCCGGCGTGGCGGGAGCCCACGCCCATCGCGAGCTCGACGACGACGTTCCTTCACGGGCTCGGCGAGCTGCACCGCCGGCTCGGGCATTCCGGCGACGCGGCCCTGCGGCTCGTCGAGAGCGCGGAGGCGCTGAATCCTCGCCTCGCGGTACCTGCCGCCGTGCGCCGCGCGGCGGCGCACGCGGGGCCGGAAGACCTCGTGAAGGTCGCGCGCACCGTTTCCCGGCTCCAGGGCCGGAGGAGGGCCGACTGACATGTCCTCGATGCCTTCGGACGGAATCGCATCGGTAAAGGCAGCCGCGGGACGCGTGGCGGAATCGGTCCGCTCGAGCGTCGTCGGCCAGGACTCGGCTGCCGAGACCCTGCTCGCGGCGTACATGGCGGGGGGACACGCCCTGATCGAGGGCGTGCCGGGAATCGCCAAGACGCTCCTGGCCCGCGCTTTCGCGTCGAGCCTCGGCCTGAAATTCGCGCGCGCGCAGTTCACGCCGGACCTGATGCCATCGGATCTGCTGGGCGCGAACGTGTTCGACCAGAGCGCGGCGGCGTTCCGCCTGGTCCGTGGACCGGTCTTCACCGAAGTCCTGATGGCCGACGAGATCAACCGCACGCCGCCCAAGACGCAGTCGGCGCTGCTCGAGTGCATGCAGGAGCGCCAGGTCACGATCGACGGCGTCTCGCACGAGCTTCCCATGGTGTTCTTCGTGATCGCGACGCAGAACCCGGTCGAGTTCGAGGGAACGTATCCGCTGCCCGAGGCCCAGCTCGACCGATTCCTCATCCGGGTGGACATGGGACTTCCCGAGCGCGCCGCCGAGATCGAGATCTACCGCCGGGCCGTGGCCGGCACGCTCGCCGGCTGGGGAGCCGACCAGGCGCTGCCAGCGCCGGTGGTCAACCGCGAGGAAGCCGCCGCCCTGCGACTCGCCTCGCGGCTCGTGCACGTGGCTCCGGAGTTGCTCGATTACGTTGCGAGTCTGGCGTCCGCGGTGCGGGAGTCTCCGCGCGTCGAGATTCCGGTCAGCCCGCGCGGGGCGCTCGCCCTGATCGAGACGGCGCGGGCGACGGCCCTGATCTCCGGCCGGGACTTCGTCGCGCCCGACGACGTCAAGCGCTGCCTGGGTCCCTGCTGGGCGCACCGGGTGCTCTTGACGGCCGAGGCGGAGCTAGAGAACGAAACACCGGGGGGAATGCTCGGACGGATCGCGAGCGCCGTCCCCGTGCCGCGGTGAGGTGAGGCGGTGCCGACGCGCCGTCTGCTCTTCGTCTTCGGCGTGCTCGCGCTCGCCGCCGCGGTCTCGGTCCTGGTACCGCAGCTGCGCTGGCCGGTCCTCGCCGCCGACGTCGCTCTCCTCGCGGCGCTGGGACTCGACTGGCGCGCCGCGAGCCGCGCGCGGCTCGCCGCCCGGCGCCTCTGGCCTCCGCTGCTCGTGCAGGGCGAGCCCGCGGCCGTCACCGTCGAGGTCACTGCGCCGCAGGGCGAGGGACACCGGACCGTGTGGCTGCGCGACGGTCTCCACCCGGCGCTCGCGCGCGCGCCGGCGCGGGAGCGGATCGAAGCCGAGCCAGGCAAGATCGCGGTCTGGAGTCACCGCGTGGAGCCGCGGAGCCGGGGAACGGTCCGGATTCTTCCGCTGTCGGCCCGGGTCGAGGGCCCGTGGCGCCTGGCCTGGGCCGAGCGCGAGCTGCTGCCCGAGGAGGAGATCCGGATCTACCCTCAGATCCGCTGGGAAGGGCGTGCCGGACGCCTCCTCGCGCTTGCGCACCGCAGGCAACTTGGCCTCGCACTCACGCGCCTGACAGGGGTGGGCTCGGAGCCGTACGGAGTGCGCCGGTATGCGGAAGGCGATCCTCCCAATCGGATTCACTGGAAGGCCACCGCGCGGCACGGGCGTCTGATGACGCGCGAGGAGACGTGGGAGAAAAGCGGCCACCTCGTCGTCCTCCTCGATTGCGGGCGCGCCATGGCGTCGATGGACGGCTCGCGCAGCAAGCTCGACGCGGCGCTGGCCGCGGCGCTGGCTCTGACGCGCGTCGCCTCCGCCCGCGGGGATCGGGTCCTCGTGGTGGCGTTCTCGGACCGCGTCGAGCGCCGCCTGCGCGTGCGGCCCGGAGCCCGCGGAATCGCGCGCGCCTATGCCGCCCTCTACGATCTCCAGGCGCGGCTGGCGGAGTCGGCCTACGACCTCGCCGCCGAGGCTGCGCGCGACGCCGAGTTCCGAAGGTCGCGCGTCGTCCTGTTGACCTCTCTCGTGGACCTGGCCAGCGCGGAATTGCTGCGGGAATCGCTCGCGTCGCTGCGTTTGCAGCACCGTCCGCTGCTCGTGCACCTGGAGGATCCCGACATCACGCGTCTGGCGCTCGGAAGCCCCGCCACACCGGTCGAGGCGTATGCGAAGGCGTCGGCCCTCGAGATCCTGCTCGGCAACCGCCGGCTCGCGGCATCGCTCCGGCACGGCGGGATCGAGGCGATCTCGACTTCGTCCGACCGGCTGACGCTCGACACGCTGGACGGCTACCTGAGGTCGCTGCGGGAGCGGGGCAGCGCGTCGGGGCGGGGCGAAGCGCCGCGAACGGCGCCCCCGCCCGACGCGAAAGAGAATCGCGCTACGACTTCTTCGAGGTGATGCTCTCGAGGATCACCGGCTGGCCCTCGTAGTTCTGGATGCCGGGCTTGCCGGTCTTCGGGTCGACGTAGGCCTTGCCGGCCACCACGATCTTGCCCTCGCCCTTCCCGTCCTTCTTGAAGTGCATCTCGATGACGGTGGCGTCGTACTTGTTGGCGGTGCCCGGCGCGACCATCGCGGCCGCGGAAATCGGACGGTCCGTCGCGATGACAACCGTCCGCGTGCCGTCGGGATTGTTCGTGGACCATGCGTAGAAGAGGGCGTCGCCCATCGTGTTGGCCCCGCGGATGTAGCCCACCTGCGGGAGGTCCTGCATGATTCGGACCATCGCCTCCGAGCCCGACGCCTTGAGCACGTTCATCAGCAGCTGCTTCTCACCCTCCGTGGACCAGCGATTGATCACGATCTCGATGGCGGTGCCTCCGCCGGCCTGCATGCTGACCGCGAACGCGTTGAAGACTTCGGCGGGCTTGGGCTCCTGCGCCGCGGCGCTCCCGGAGAGGGCCAGGACCGCGGCAAGGACGACGAAGATCGAAACGGGACGTGGCTTCATGAATTCCTCCTTCGAGATGAAAACTCCATCTCCGAATAGTCTGGCTTCCTCGGTGCACGATCCGCCGATCGCGAGACGGGGAGAAGACGGCTGTTGGGGAGGACCCGTGTTGTCCTTTGGTGCAACGCCCCGGCGGGGCGAGCCGCCGCCGATCAAAATCCCGGCGGCCGTTCCGCCGCGACGCCGGACGCCTTCTCGAGGGCCAAGCCGACGGCGCCGAGCGTCCCCTCGTCGAAGAGCCGGCCGATCAGCGAGACCCCGTGCGGCACGCGCCGCGGCGTCTTGAAGGTCGGCATCGGGTTTTTTGGATCGGGCGCCCAGTCGTTGCGCGCCTGCGTCACCTGCAGGAAGCCGGTGCGGAGCACCAGCGCGGGGTGGCCCGTGAAGTTGGTGATGGTCAGGATCTCGTCTCGCAGCGGCGGTGTGAGCAGCACGTCCACCTTCTCGAAGACTCTGGCCATCTCGCGTGCGACCATGCGGCGCATCCGGTCGGCCTGGACGAAGTCGACCGCCGAGAGAAAGCGCGCCTGCCGGAAGAGATTCGGCCAGGCGTCGGGCACCTGCATCTTGAGTTGGTCCATGCCGTGCGACAGGGTCAGCTCCTCGAAGGCCGCCGCGGCTTCGCCGAAGAGAACAGAGTTGAGCGATTGATACGGCCAGTCCGGTAGCGTGACTTCCACCGGCACCATGCCGAGTCGCCGGACCGTCTCGAGCGCCGCGCGATCCACGTCGGTCGCGGGAGGCTCGTTCATCCAGCTCTTGATGTAGCCGACGCGGAGCCCCTTGACGCTCCGGTTGGCGTCGAAGTCCATGTGGCTCGGAACCGAGTAGAGATCGCCGGGGTCGGGCCCCGAGATCGCCGCGAGCACGAGAAACGCGTCCTCGACCCCGCGCGTCATCGGGCCGAGCTTGTCGAGCGTCCAGCAGAGCGTCATCGCGCCCGTGCGCGGGACCTTGCCGAACGTGGGCCGCAGACCCGTCAGGCCGCACCGCGTGGCCGGGTCGATGATCGAGCCGCCGGTCTCGCTGCCGACGGAGAAGCCGACGAGCGCCGCCGCAGTCGCAGATCCGGGTCCGGCGCTGGAGCCTCCGGAGCCTTCCTCGATGAGCCACGGGTTCATCGTCTGTCCGCCGAACCAGACGTCGTTCAGAGCCAGCGCGCCCAGGGAGAGCTTGGCCATGAGGACGGCTCCCGCGTTCTGCAGGCGCGCGACGACCGCGGAATCGGCGTCGGGCACGCGGTTGCGGAACGGCTCGGCGCCGTACGTGGTCAGGATGCCCTTGGTGTCCAGGAGATCCTTGACGCCGAAGGGGATGCCGTGCAGCGGCCCGCGGTACTTGCCGGCTGCGATCTCGGCGTCGGCGCGCCTGGCCTGTTCCAGCGCGGCGTCGCGCGTCAAGGTGATGATCGAGAGCAGCCTCTTGTCGAATCGATCGACGCGATCGAGGTAGATCTTCGTCAGCCTCTCCGACGTCAGCGCGCGCGACTCGATCCAGAGCGACTGGACCGAGATCGGCGCGAAGGCGATGTCGGCGTCGCTCTTGGGGAGCGGACCGGGAGCCGCGGCGCTGCGGACGAAGCGATCCTGCGCCGGTCCGGGAGGAATGCCCGGGATCATCGGATTCCAGAGTGTGGCGGGAGAAGTCGTCGTCTCGATCGCGAGCTTTCTCGGTCCGGTGCGGCGCTCCATGGTCGAAGCCAGCGAGCGCGGCCAGCTGTCGGCGAGCTGCTGCCGCTCGGCCGCGGTGTACTCGACGCGCGCCAGCTTCTCGGCCTCGGCGACCGTGGCGGGCGTGATCGCGGGTCCGACCGGCGGCGCCGTGCCGAACGCCGGAGGCGTCCCTTCGACGGGCACGGGCGTGGGGCTGGGGTCGGGCGTCGAGCCTTCGGCGACCACGCTGCCCGCGGCGGCCGCTCCCACGATTCCGGCGGCGGTTCGGGTGAGGAACTCCCGGCGAGATGCGCTCATGAGATCTCCCTGAAATTGGGGGAGATCCTACAGCGGCCGGCCGGTTCAGTCGAAGAGCGTCGGGATTCCGTTGGCGCGGGCGCCCTCGATCGCGAGCAGGCGCAGCTTGGTGGCGACGCCTCCGGGAGCTGAGAAGCCGCCGGTCCTGCCGCCGGCCGCGAGCACGCGATGGCAGGGCACGACGATCGGGAAGGGATTGCGGCCGAGCGCCTGCCCGACCTCACGCGACGCGGAGGGCTCGCCGAGCCGTGCCGCAACCTCGCCGTAGGAGAGCGTCGCGCCCGACGGGATCGCGCGCGCGACTTCGTAGACGCGGCGGTGGAACTCGGGAATGCCGTTCATGTCCAGACCGATGCCGGAGACGTCCGCCGCTTCGCCGCGCAGGTGAGCGGCGATCACGCCGATCGCGCTCCGGACTTCGGGAGGAGGGGGCGCTTCGCTCGCTCCGGGATAGCGGCGGCGAAGCCGCGCACGGGTCTCGTTCGTGCTCGGCTCCGGCAGCTGCACGCCGACGAGCCCGCGATCGCTCCAGGCGATGCCGCACGTCCCGATGGCCGTCTCGAAGAGAGCGAAGGCGCTCATGCCGCTTGAGAACACGCGTCCAGCGAGGAAAGTTTCATGTCCGCCCGAGAACCGACGCGAGCCGGCGAACGCCGGTTCGAATCTCCTCGACCCCGGCCCCGCCGAACCCGAGCACGAGGCCCCGCCGCGGCGGCGTTCCCAGGTAGCAGGAGGAGAGCGGCATCGCCCAGAGTCCCTTGCGAGCCGCGCGCACCGAGACCTCGCGATCGTCGCGTAAGAGGTCCGAGGTCGCGACCAAGTGCATGCCGGCGTCGTCTCCGACCACGGACAACACGCCGCCGAGCTCTTCGTCGAGGGCCTCGACGAGCGCGTCGCGCCTCTCGCGGTAGAGGGCCCGGGTCCTTCGGAGGTGCCGCGCGAAGTGGCCCCGGCGAATGAAGTCGGCGAGGACCGCCTGCGGGAATGTCGGCGGGAAGATGTCCGTGGCGTCGCGGACGGCGGCGAACCGGTCCACGAGGTCCGAAGGAACGACGACGTATCCGAGGCGGAGCGACGGAAAGAGGACCTTGCTGAACGTCCCGACGTAGAGGACACGGGAGTCCCGATCCAGTCCCTGCAGCGACGCGATCGGCGGGCTTCCGTACCGGTACTCGCTGTCGTAGTCGTCTTCGATGATCCAGGATCCGCTCTTCGACGCCCACTCCAGAAGCTGCAGCCGGCGTGACGCGCTCATCACCATTCCCAGCGGATACTGATGCGAGGGCGTCACGTAGACCGCCGACGCGTCGGGACATCGAGCGACTCCCGCGGCCACGTCGAGCCCTTCCTCATCCACCGGCACCGGCATCAGACGCGCGCCCCTCAGCTTCAAGACGGCGCGTGCTCCGGGGTAGCCCGGCTCCTCGACCCACACGGAGCTGCCGGGATCGATCAGGACTCGCGCCGCGAGGCTCAACGCCTGTTGAGAGCCGCTGACGGCCATCACCTGTTCGGCTTCGCAGTGCACGGCGCGAGCCGTTCTCAGGTACTCGGCCACGGCTTCGCGGAACGGCCTGTGGCCCATCGGGTCTCCGTAGTGCAGGCTTCGCGGGTTTCGGCGTGCGGCCCTCGCGTGCCGGCCGACGAGTCTGGACCAGACCTGGTGCGGGAATCGATCGACGGCGGGCTCGCTCACGCGGAACGGTCCCCAGCCGCCGAGCCACGGATCGGTCTCCCCGGCGAGGAGAAAGTCGGTCTCGCGCGAAACGGGGCGTTTTCCCCGGACCACCAGCGGGCTTCGTGTTGGCGGCCGGCCCCTCGAAGGCACCCTCGCCACGAACGTGCCCGATCCGGTGCGGCTCTGGAAATAGCCCTCGGCGGTCAGCTGCTCGTAGGCGTTGAGAAGCGGAAGCCGCGAGATGTTCAGCTCCGCCGCGAGGGACCGCGTCGAGGGAATGCGCTGGCCCGCGCGCAGGCGCCGTTCGAGGATTGCGTCTCGGAAGCCCTCGTAGAGCTGGCGGTAGAGCGGTGCCGGGGATCTCCGATCCAGCAGCACGACCGGCACGATTCCCGCGCTCGCCTTTCTCATCCGCCCCATCTTAGTGGCTATCCTGAATCGATCACAAATGGCTATTGAACCTGACCGCTTGCCGGAAACAGACTGCGGGTCATGAAGAAGACCCGCGTCTTCCTCTTCGCGGGCGTCCTGACCGCGATCGTTTTCGCCCCGGCGCACGCGCGCAGCCCCCAGGACAACCCGAAACCCACGCCGACTGCACCCAATCTGACGGGCGTGCACGACTTCGACGCAAGAGTGGGCAAGTGGACCGCCCATCACCGCCGCCTGAAGGAGCGTCTGGCGGGCAGCCACGAGTGGGTCGAGTTCGACGGGACCCAGACCTTCTGGCAGGTCATGGATGGCTACGCGAACGTGGACGACAACGTCTTCGAGATCCCGGGCGGCGCCGCGTATCGCGGCGTCACGCTGCGCGCCTACGAACCGAAGACCGGGGAGTGGGCGATCTGGTGGCTCGACGGGCGCAGTCCCTTCGGCAGTCTCGAGCCGCCGGTCAGGGGCCGCTTCGTCGACGGCGTCGGGACCTTCTACGCGGACGACACGCTCCGCGGGAAGCCGATCCGCGTCCGTTTCATCTGGTCGGGCATCACTCCGAGCGCGGCTCACTGGGAGCAGGCGTTTTCTCCCGACGGCGGAAAGACGTGGGAGACCAACTGGACCACGGATTTCCGGAAGGCGCCGTGAAGGCGCGCCGTCTCCTGTTGGGCGGCCTCTCGATCGTCATGACGCTGCCGCTGCCCCCCGCTCTGGCGCTGGAGAAACCGATGCTCGAGCCGGGAGCGCCGGGCGTGGATGCGACGGCGATCCCTCCGTACACCAACTCGTTCGAGGTTTTCGAGGTGCAACCGGACGGGACGGAGAAGCTCGTCGGGACGTGGGATGACCGGGTGGAGGTCGAGAAGCGGGACGGCCGCTCGGTGTTGCGACGCATCCAGCACTCGAAGACGGCAACCGGCACGAGCGCCCACCTCGACGAGGTCGATCAGAAAACGCTGCAGCCGATCCGGGCCCGCTACGAGGCCAACGGGACCGTGTTGTCGGATGCTTCCTGGGACGGACGGAAGCTGACAGCGCGCGACATCACCACGCCGGGGGGACTGCCCGCGACCGAGCGAATTCCCGTCGCGCTGTCCGTCGAGTTCCCCAAGCCCGTGTTCGACTGGCATCTCTGGGGCGTCCTGTTGTCTTCTTTTCCGCTTTCCGACGGTTACGAAGCCGCGTTCCTGGCGCACACGACATCGGATTCGGAGGCGCCGCTGCTCCGAAGATTTGCGCTCAAGGTCGCCGGACGCGAAACCGTCGACCTGGGAGAGCGGGGAAAGGTGGAGTGCTACGTCGTCCAGGTCGAGGCGGCGACCCCGTGGACGTTCTGGATCTCGACCACGCGTAAGCCCGCTCCGGTCCTGAAGCTGAAGATCGAGTCGCGCGACGGCGTGGCCTGGTGGTGGAAGCCGCCCCGTCGAAGGGAGGCCGGATGAGGATCGCGCGCGGATTCGTGGCGCTCGTCCTGCTGCTCGTGCTGCAGCCTCTTCGGGGGTCGGCGCAGCAGAGCGGTCCCGCAAGACGCGATGGCCAGCGAGACTTCGACTGGGAGATCGGGAGCTGGAAGACGCACTTGAAACGCCTCCAGCGTCCGCTGACGGGATCCACGACCTGGGTCGAGTACGAGGGCACCACGGTCGTCCGGAAGATCTGGGATGGAAGGGCCAATCTCGTGGAGCTCGACGTGAGCGGACCCGCCGGACGCATCGAGGGCCTGAGCCTGCGTCTCTACAACCCCGAAGCACGACAGTGGAGCCTCAATTTCTCCAACGTGCGGGGAGGCACGCTGAGCCCGCCCACGTTTGGCGAGTTCAAGAACGGCCGCGGGGAGTTCTTCGGCGTGGACACCCTCGATGGAGGGAGGGCCATCCTCGTTCGATTCGTGATTTCGCCGCTCGATACGAATTCGTGGCGCTTCGAGCAGTCGTTCTCCGACGACGGGGGTCAGACCTGGGAAGTGAACTGGATCGCCACGGACACGCGAGTCGCCGCGGCGCCGGCACCGTAACGAATTTCGGAGGCAAGCATGGACGCCGAACGGCAGTTCGATTTTCTCGAAGGGGAGTGGGACGCGGTATGCCGCGTTCCGACGGGCGACGGCTGGCAGGAGGCGCCCGGCAGGCTCACCGCATCCCGGGATCTCGACGGAAAGGTCTCCGTCGAGCACTTCGAGGGGATCTATCACGGAGGCGCGTTGAAGGGACTTGGCCTTCGGGCCTACAACCGCGAAACAGGGGAGTGGGAGCACACCTGGACCGACAGCCTGCAGCCCGGACACTTCCACGTCTGGAAGGGGGCCTTCACCGACGGGAAGATCGACCTCGTCGGCGAGTGGGACGAGGACGGCCGGCACGTGCGCTCGCGCCTGACGTGGTCGGCCATCACCGGCGATTCGGCGCACTGGGAGAGCTCCCGGTCCTTCGACGGCGGGAAGACCTGGCAGATCCACTGGGTCATCGACCTTCGCCGGCACCGTCCGTAGCGTCCTAGCGAACCCGCGCCGAAGGTCCAACGGCGCCGTCCTGCGGGTCGCCCGGCCCGCCGCCCCCGGTGGAGAAGCGGAACAAAACCGTTGACAGAGCCCTGTTCGTTGTTTCTAGAATTGCGAATTCGCATCCAGGGAACCTGGTCCAACGACTCTCGCGGCGGGGCCGCCGCCGGTTCGCTGCCGGTTTGTCGACGAGGACGCCGTCCCCCGATGGGCGCTCCCGGAGGGGCTGAAGGGGTTTCATCGCGCGACTGCAGAACGGAGGCGATTGTATGAAGAATGGACGCGTCGGAGGCGCTGTCGGGGCACTGGGCCTGGTGGCCTGTAGCGTGCTGATGTTCCTGGGCGGACCTGCGAGAGCCGTCGCGGACGAGAAGGCCAATCCCGCGCGGAAGGTCGGCCCCGAAGTGATGCTCCCGAACCATCAGGACGTCTCCGCCCCTCTTCGGGAGATCCCGCCGATCCCCCCGGACTGGTGGGAGCTCACAGGAGAAAAGAACGAGCACCCGGTCCTGCCGCTTCCCCATCACCACCCGAACGCGGATCTGCAGCGCGTGCAGGACGCCGCGCGACAGGATTCCACGCAAGGACCGCAGCTGAACGTGAGCGCGACCCCCGGGTTGAGCTTCGACGGTCTGGGTCTCCCGGGTTACACGCCGACCGGCGCGCCGCCGGATACGAACGGCGCGGCGGGAGCCACCCAGTACGTTCAGTGGGTCAATACCGCTTTCGCGGTGTACAACAAGACGACGGGAGCGCTCGTCTACGGCCCGGCCAACGGCAACACGCTCTGGTCCGGATTCGGCGACCGCTGCGCGACGGACAACAGCGGCGATCCGATCGTCATGTATGACAAGGCCGCCAACCGCTGGATCATGATGCAGTTCGCCGTCAGCGCGCAGCCCTTCCTGCAGTGCGTGGCCGTCTCCCAGACTTCGGACGCGACAGGCGCCTGGAACCGGTATTCGTACAGTTTCGGCAGCAGCTTCAACGACTACCCGAAGGGCGGCGTCTGGCCCGACGGCTACTACGTGACGTACAACATGTTCAACGCCGCCGGCAACACGTTCCTGGGCGCCAAGGTCTGCGCGATGGATCGCGCGAAGATGTTGAGCGGCCAGACGGCCACGCAGCAGTGCTTCGACACGGGCACCGCATACGGGGGCCTGCTGCCGTCCGACCTCGACGGCGCGACGGCGCCACCGGCGGGTTCTCCCAACTTCGTGCTCGCCTTCGACGACGCCGGCCTGAACGGGTTGAACCTCTGGAAGTTTCACGTCGACTGGACGACGCCCGCGAACTCGACCTTCACCGGCCCGACCAAGATCACGACGACATCCTTCACCGAGGCGTGCAACGGGGGGACCTGCATCCCGCAGTCGGGCACGACGCAACGGCTCGATTCGCTGGCGGACCGCCTGATGTTCCGGCTCGCTTATCGCAACTTCGGCAGCTTCCAGTCGCTCGTCGTGAACCATTCGGTCACGTCGGGCGGCGTCGCGGGCGTGCGCTGGTACGAGATCCGGAATCCCGGAGGAACACCGAGTGTCTTCCAGCAGTCCACTTTCCAGCCCGATACCACGTATCGCTGGATGGGAAGTGTCGCCCAGGACCAGCAAGGCAACATGCTGATGGGCTACAGCGCCTCGAGCAGCTCCCTTAAGCCCGGCGTCCGCGTCACGGGCCGTCTGGCCAGCGACCCGGTCAACACGATGCAGGCCGAGACCACGATCATCACGGGCGCCGGCGCCCAGACGGTGAACCTGAGCCGATGGGGCGATTACAGCAGCATGACGATCGACCCCACCGACGACTGCACGTTCTGGTACACGACGGAGTACCTCCAGTCCAACGGTACGTTCAACTGGAGCACACGCATCGCTTCGTTCAAGTTCCCGAGCTGCGGAGGCACTCCGACGCCGGACTACTCGGTCTCGGCAAACCCCTCGTCACTAAGCGTGACTCAGGGCACGAACGGCACCAGCACGATCACCGTCAGCAGCATCAACGGCTTCAACTCCGCCGTGGCATTGACCGCCTCCGGCCTCCCGAGCGGCGTGACGGCGTCGTTTTCGCCGAGCTCCGTGACCCCGCCACCGAACGGCAGCGGCACCTCGACGCTGACGCTGACTGCTTCCGCCACGGCTGCCACGGGGACCTCCACGGTCACCGTGACCGGAACCTCCGGGTCCACGACCCGTACCACGAGCATCAGTCTCACGGTCACGGCGGCGGGCGCGCTCATGGCGGCGTACGACGCGACGCTCAAGGCTCCCAAGTGCGGCAGCGTCGGCATCTCCTGCGATACCGGTCCGTCGCTCGTCCTCGGCCGGGCGGCGCTCGGCCCGGAGCCGAACCAGCCCAACACGATCAACAACACGTGCGCCGACGGCACCTCCGGCGCGTTCCACTCCGACGAGTCGAACGACCGCCTCAAGGTCGCGACGACGGACGGCAGCAACTTCGCTCCTGGCAAGACCGTGACCATTTCAGCGACGGTGTGGGCCTGGACGACACCCTCATCGGATCATCTCGACCTCTATTACGCGGCGAATGCGAACAGCCCCACATGGACTTTCCTCACGACGCTGACGCCGGTTGCGGGCGGTGCGCAGACGCTGACGGCGAATTACACGCTGCCCACCGGGGCATTGCAGGCCGTACGGGCGCAGTTCCGTTACACCGGAACCGCCGGCACCTGCACCGCCGGGGGCTACAACGATCGCGACGACCTGATCTTCGCCGTCGGCGGAGGCGCTACGGACACGACGCCTCCGACCACGTCGATCACGGCTCCGGCAAATGGCGCTACCGTGAGCGGCATGGTCACCGTGACCGCGTCCGCCAGCGACAATGTGGGCGTTACCAAAGTCGAGTTCTACATCGACGGAGGCCTCTCCAGCACCGACATCACCTCGCCCTACAGCTTCTCGTGGAACAC
>JBKOZO010000032.1:0-29533 GCA_046725935.1 Acidobacteriota bacterium
GGAGTTGGTGGGAAATACGTCTGGGTGCCTCCGTTGGTCCGCTGGAGGTACGTCGGAACCGCCGTCAGACGCACGTACTGGCCGAACGAGTACGACAGGATCGCTTGCGTGAAGAAGCTCGATTGCGGATTTCGGGCGGCCTCGTCGGTGCGCCAGTCCTCTCCGACGCGGAGCGACGCCGCAAAGCCCGCCCCCTTGGGAAACTCGTACTCGGCCGCGACTTCGTAGATGTCGAGTCCCGTCTGCAGGGAGGACCGGAAGCCGCCGATCCGCAGGTTCTTCAACGGCGTGAACCAGAGGCCGAAGCCCCACTCGTTGCCCTCGTCGAGCGTGAAGAAGTTGTTGATGTCGCCGTCCTGGATCGGCGTGGTGAACCGGTGCGTGACCATGAACTCGAGCGTCCCCTTGGGAGCCACCTCGACCGACGGCAGGACCACGATGCGATTGGACTCGATCGGCCGGAAGACGACCTTCTCCTTCTTCTCGGCCTCGGGCGCCTCCGCCGGCGCGGGCGTGGGTGTCGGCTCCGGGGGTGGCGTCTCCTGCGCCGTCGCCACGCGGGCGGTTGCGAGCGCGATCCAACCTGCCGCGGCGAACGCGGCTGCCTTCTTCCTCATCCTTCCTCCTTCTTCTGCCAGCCCCGCCCGGGCCGAGCCTAGACGCCGCGAAAGCGCCCGGTCCCGGAACTCACGTGATCTTCAGATTTCCCTCAGCGTCCAGCGCCTCGCGCACCTTGCGGGACAACGCATCCGGCGCGAACGGCTTGGACAGGAACGCGGTCCCCGGGTCGAGGATGCCCTGCTGCGTGATGGCCGCGTCGGTGTAGCCGGACATGTAGAGCACCTTGAGTCCCGGCTGCGCGTCCGAGAGCACCCGGGCCAGCTCCCGCCCGTTCATGCCGGGCAGGATGACGTCGGTCAAGAGGAGATCGAGCTTGCCCGAGGCGCTCTTCGCCGCGGCGATCGCCTCCGCCGGACCGGCGCACGCGAGCACGGAGTAGCCCTGCATCCGAAGCAGCTTCTCGACCAGACGCCGCACCTCGGGCTCATCCTCGACGAGGAGGACGGTTTCGCTTCCGGCCCGCGGTGCGGGGGGCGGCGCCGGCGCCGGCGCGTCGAGGGGATCTTCGGAGCGCGGAAGGTAGATCTTGAACGTCGTCCCGATCCCGGGTTCGCTGTAGACCCAGATCGAACCTCCGCTCTGCTTGACGATCCCGTATGTCGTCGAGAGCCCCAGGCCCGTTCCCTTGCCGCGCTCCTTGGTCGTGAAGAACGGTTCGAAGAGCCGGGACTGCAGCTCCGCGTCCATGCCCACGCCCGTGTCCGAGACCGCGACCATGACGTGCGGGCCGGGCTGCACGCTCTCGTAGTTGCGGGCGAACTGCGCGTCGATGGAGACGTTGGCGGTCTCGATCGTCAAGCGCCCTCCGCGGGGCATGGCGTCGCGCGCGTTGACGACGAGGTTCAGGATGGCCTGTTCGATTTGCCCCGGGTCCGCCCGCGCGCGCCAGAGCTCGGACTCGAGGGCCGTCGTCAGCTCGACGTCCTCGCCGATGACCCGGCGCAGCATCCTTTCCATGTTCGCGATCACGGCGTTCAGGTCGAGGACCTTGGGCTCGAGGACCTGGCGGCGGCTGAAGGCGAGGAGCTGGTGCGTCAGCCCGGCGGCGCGCTGCCCGGCCTTGCGAATCTCCTCGGCGAACTCGCGGCGCGCGTCTCCCTCGGGCAGCTCCGTGAGGAGGAGCTCGCTGTAGCCGGTCACGGCGGTGAGGAGGTTGTTGAAGTCGTGCGAAATGCCGCCGGCCAGCCGGCCGACCGCCTCCATCTTCTGCGACTGGAGCAGCTGCTCTTCGAGTCTCCGGCGCTCGCTGATGTCGAACACGGTGCCGAGCAGCGTCTCCTCGCCGTCCTCGTCGCGCATGAGGGACACGTTCTCGATCACCCAGATCAGGCTGCCGTCCTTGCGCCGGGCCTGGTTCTCGTAGTTGATCAGGCTGCCTTCCCGGCGGACGCGCGCGAGATACTGCTCGCGGTCTCGGGGCGTCGCGTGGAACTCCCAGGCGGGCTGCATCATCGCCTCGGACGGAGACGCATATCCCATCATCGTGGCGAAGGCGCGGTTGCACTCCAGTATCCTGCCGCCGACCGTGGAACGGTAGACGCCGGAGAGGCTCCGCTCGAAGAGCAGGCGGTAGCGCTCCTCGGACTCGCGCAGCCCCGCCTCCATGCGTTTGCGGCCCGTGATGTCCCGGAAGATCGCCTGGTGGCCCGGCCGGCCCTCGAAGTCCACCGGCGTCACGCGGACCTCGACGTCGAAGGTCGAGCCGTCGGATCGCAGCCCGACCGCTTCGTACATCTCGGGCGCGGGCCGCGACCGCACGCGCTCGTCGTGGATCTCCTGGACCTGCTCGCGCGACCCGGGGGCGAAAAAGATGGCGATGGGCACTCCGAGCAGCGGCCGCTCGTAACCGAACATCTCGACGCACGCCGGGTTGGCGTAGACGACCTTGCCCTCCACCCCCACCGAGATCGCCTCCTGCGTCTGCTCGAGGAGCTTGCGGTAGCGCTGGTCGCGCTCGGAGAGCTGGACGCGCCTCAGTTGGAGGGCCCGTTTCCAGGCGATCGCCGCCGCGGCCGCGGCGGCCACAACGGCCGCGAGGACCGCCGCGACCCAGGAGAGAGCGGGGCTGAGTGCGGCCAGCGCGGCGAAGGTCCCTTGGGTCATTCCGGGATCACATCCGCATCAGGCCCGCTCCCCAGTGCAGGCCCGCGCCCAGAGCGGTGAAGGCCACGAGGCTCCCGGGACGGACCTTGCCCGCCGCTTTGGCCTCGTGGAAGACCAGCGGGAGGGTGGCGGCCGTGGTGTTGCCGTAGCGCTGGATGTTGTTGTGGACCCTCTCGTCGGGCAGGCTCAGATGCTTCTGGACCGCTTCGTTGATCCGCAGGTTGGCCTGATGCATCAACAGCAGCGACAGGTCGTCCAGCCCGCGGCCTTCGCGTTCCAGGATCTCCCGCACGATCGCGGGCATCGCGGTGGTGGCCAGGCGGAAGACCGCCCGTCCCTCCACGACGGGGACGGTCCGATTGTCCTCGTACATCTCGGGAGAGAAGTAGGGGAAGCTCGCCGACCCTCCGCCCGGCACGTAGAGCTTGTCCCACTCCCGGCCGTCCGTGCGCATCAGGAAGCCCTGGAATCCGCGGCCGTCCCCGGAGTCGTTGGCTTCGAGAACGAAGGCCCCGGCGCCGTCGCCGAAGATCACGGCCCGGTCGCGCTGCGCGGTGCCCCAGGCCCGCGCCTGCGCGGAGACCGGCCCGTCGGATTCACCGAAGAGGACGGCCCACTCCGCGTCGCTCCAGGGAAACAGGGAGGCGTGGCATTCGGCGCCGACGAGCAGGATACGCCGGGCCCCTCCCGACTTTATGAACGCGTCGGCGACCTGCAGGCCGGAGAGAAACCCGGCGCACTGCATCCGGATGTCGATCGCGTGCGTCGACTCGAGGTTGAGCGCCGCCGCGAGAAGTCCCCCGTTGCCTGGGAAGTAGTGGTCCGGCGTCATCGTCGCGAAGACGATCAGGTCGATATCGCGAGGCTCCAGGCCGGCGTCGGCGAGGGCCCGCCGTGCGGCCTCGACACCGAGCACCGACGAGGACTGCCCGCGCCGGGCGAAGCGGCGCTCTTCGATGCCCGTGCGCTGGCGGATCCACTCGTCGGTCGTGTCCATGAGACGCGAGAGGCGGTCGTTGGTCACGACGCCATCCGGCACGAACATGCCGGATCCGCGGACCACGGTTGTGGGGAGAGGCACGAACGGGATTTTAGACCTGAGACCGGAGACTTGAGACGGGAGACTCGATCTGCTACCGCAACGGAAACAGATCCACGTCCCCGGTCTGCCTGTCGACTTCGGCGGTCCACGCGTAGACCTTCATCCCGGCAGGAACGTCGACGCGGATCCGGCCGCCCTCCTGGTTGGGCACGCCCAGCGCCGCGAAGACGGAATCGAGTCGTCCGGATTCCTGCGCGCCGAGAGCAACGGAGATCGGTCCGACCTGGGAGCCGTCGGATTTGAAACCCGTCACGGAGATCGCCCCTTCGGCGCCGGCGTTGTAGAGAAGGAGGTTCGTCCGTCGCTCGGAGGTCTGCGGCAGACCGACTGCGATCGCCGAGCCGTTCTCAATGCCCGACGCGCCCGGGATCGCGGCGGCGAAGCCTCCGTAATCACCCGCCTCGATGCGCGCCGCGATGCGTGCGGCGGCCGCGATCGGGGCGTTCGAGGACAGGAGGACCGCGCCCTGGCCCGAGGTGATCCCGAAGAGGGTGGGCAGGAAGTCCATGAGCGCCTGGCTCGTCCCCGCGGGCAGCGTCACGGTCTGATTCTGCGTGGGTCCGGAGCCGGCGATCGGCGAGTAGGTGATGGACACCTGGGCCGAGCCGGTGCCGGGGTTGGAAAGATAGAGATCCGAGACGTAGCTTCGCCCTCCCACACCGACGAGGGCGCCGGCGATGGGAATGACGAAATCGGTGCCGGCGGTCACGGGAACCGACGTCGCCACGTCGATCGTTCCGAGGTCGATCACGTTGACGTACGGTTGCAGGGCGCCGTTCGAGATCGAGAGGCGCACGACGTCCCCGGGCTCGGGCGCCACGCCGAAGGCCGACGCGGCCGGGTTGAACTCCTCGCGATCGTTTGCCACGACGTTGAAGGCCCGTGTTCCCCGTACGGTGCCGTCCGGCGCCACCAGCGTCAGGGTGCCCGACGCGCCGCCTGGCGAATAGAAGCCGAGAACGGAAGCCTCGGTGTCCCGGACGCCCGTGAAGAGCGTGGTCGCCGAACCCTGACCCGGACTTTCGGGGGCCGAGGCGCCCCCGAGCGCGTATCCGAACGTCGCGCCGCCGGGCATGATCCGGAGCGAGCGCACCGAGACCTCGAGATCGTCCGCAGTCCCGGTCAGCGTCCGCACGCGCACCGCTCCGTTGGCGACGACGGCGGCCGTTCCGATGTTGCCGAAGGCGTCCGGGACCACCAGCGTGTTGCCGGGTTGGACGTTGAACGCGTAGCGAGCGGCAAAGGCCGCCGGCGAGTACATGTACAGGGCTTCGCCCACGACCGCGGTCGAGCCTTTGTTGGAAAGGGTCAGGTCGATTCGGATGCGGCTGTCCGCCGGTCCCGCCGAGGAGGTCGCGACGGGCACCGACCGGTCGGCGGGGACGCCGATCGTCTGCAGGTTCAGGTTGGCGAGCTTGCCGTCCTGCCCGGTCCAGACGCTGCCGCCGACGACGGTGATACCGAAGGCATGCGTTGCGGGGAACTGGGTGACCAGGATTCCGGGGTAGGAGACGTTGCTCGAGATCGAGAGTCCATCGGCGGGCATCGCCTCCGAGGTGCTCGTGAAGGTGGAGCGAATCGCGGTGCTGGTCCGCGTCGTCACCGTGAACGCGCTCGTCACAGCCCCGACGTCTGCCGTGTGGGGCGTCAACTGCTGCGCGACGGGCCCGCCGATCGAGGGATCCAGGACGTTGATCGCCGGATTGGTCTGGCCCGACGACACGTAGATCTTGTCCTGATAGAAGTCGAAATGGATCGGGTTCGACATGCCGAGGTACGAATAGAGGATGTTGGTGGCCGGGTCGAAACGGTCCATGCGTCCCGCCGCCAGCTGGCTGATGCACAGCGTCCCCTTGTCGTCGAACTGGATCTGCGTCGGGTTCAGGAGGATCGACGGGTCGAAGAACACCCAGTAGGTCTCGGTGTCCGAGTCCGGCTCGTAGCGCACGATCCGGTTGTTTCCGAAATCCGCCAGCCAGAGCGCTCCGTCGGGCCCCACGGTCATGTCGGAATAGGCCCGAGTGAAGGTCGAGCGGTGGTTGACGACGACTCCGGTCGTGAAGTCGGCTGACTGGAGGGTGCCGCCGCTCATCGGAAACCAGTACTTGCCGTCGGGAGCCTGATACCAGTTGCCCGGGATCGAGCCCGGGATGACCCATTCCTCCAGGGCGTCGGTCGTCGTATTGAGCTTGGCCAGCGTGCACGTCCCGGCCGGGGAGAGGCTCTGCCCGGTCTCCAGGATCCAGATGCTGACTCCGTCTGCGTCGAAGCGGAAATCGACCGGATTGGCGCCGCGGTCGTCGTTGGAGCGCAGCTGCCAGTAGGTGATGGTCGTGCCCCGCAGGACGCCGATGCGGTCCGTCGCGGCCTCCACGAACCAGACCCCTCCGGTGTCGTCGACCTTCACATGCACTCCGGAGACGCGCGCCCCGTCCTGCGTCGTATAGGTCGTCCCGCCGGCGACGGTCGTGGGAGCGACCGGCGTCGGGGTCACCGCCGGGGTGGGCGTCCGGGTCGGGGTCGGCGTGGGTGTCGGGGTCTGCGCAGCGGCGGCCGAGGCCAGCGCCACGGAGAGGACCGGGAGCAGGAAAACCTGGCGCTTCATGCCGTCGGCGGATGATAACCCACCGAAATGCGGCGGCATTTCGCAAAAGATTCCGGGGTTATGCTGAGTGGGAGTCTGTCATGGCCTCTCCCTCTCCGGTCGCCGCTTCGCTCGCGCGCCGCACCACCGCCGCCGCTCCCGAGCTCGTCGAGACGCTCCCCGACGGGCGGCTCCGATGTCTCTCCTGCGGACATCGCTGTCCTCTTCCCGAGGGCCGCGAAGGCGTATGCCGCGTGCGCTACCGGAAGGACGGTGTCCTGCGGGTGCCGCGCGGTTACGTCGGCGCGCTCCAGTGCGATCCGATCGAGAAGAAGCCTTTCTTCCATGCGCTTCCCGGATCCGACGCGCTCTCCTTCGGCATGCTCGGATGCGACCTCCACTGCGCGTACTGCCAGAACTGGTTCACGTCCCAGTCGATCCGCGATCCCGAAGCCGTTGGATCGCCGCGGGACGTGGAGGCCGCCGAGCTCGTCGCCGTCGCCCGGGAGTGCGGCGCGCCCACCATCGTCTCGACTTACAACGAGCCGCTGATCACGTCGGAGTGGGCGGTCGAGGTCTTTCGCGCCGCCAAGGCGGACGGTCTCTATACCGGTTACGTCTCCAACGGAAACGGGACCCCGCAGGTTCTCGACTACATCCGTCCGTGGATCGACTTCTACAAGGTGGACTTGAAGTCGATGGACGACAAGCACTATCGACAACTGGGCGGCGTTCTGCAGAACGTCCTCGAAACGATCGCGGGGATCCACGAGCGCGGGATCTGGCTCGAGGTCCTGACCCTCGTCATTCCCGAGTTCAACGACTCTGACGAGGAGCTGCGCAAGGCGGCGCGGTTCGTCTCCTCGCTTTCCCGGGACATCCCGTGGCACGTCACCGCCTTTCACCCGGACTACAAGATGACGGACCGCGGCGCCACACCGGTCGAGACGCTCCTCAAGGCCTGCGAGATCGGCACGGCCGAGGGGCTGCGCTACGTCTATGCCGGAAACATCCCGGGCCGCGTGGGGAAGTGGGAGAACACACGCTGCCCGAGCTGCGGCCAGACCGTCATCGAGCGCTACGGGTTCCGCGTCCGGCGGAACCGGCTCGTCGCGGGAGCGTGCCCCGACTGCGGCACCGCGATTCCGGGGCGCTGGAACGAGAAGGTCCAGGGGACGACGCGAACCCACGGGATCCCGCTGCCGGTGGTCTGAGGTTCGGGTTCCGGGTTCCAGTTTCCAAGTTCCAAGTTCCAAATTCCGAATTGGGGTAAACCCGTCTCGGGCTGCCCTCGTCTGACCCCGAAGGGGAGGCGACGATGGGCATCACCTGGAACCGCGACGCGGCGGCGCACCTGCTGCGGCGGGCGGGATTCGGCGGCACTCCGGCGGAGGTCGACGCGCTCGCCGCGCTCTCCCTGGAAGAAGCCGTCGTGTCCCTGGTCGACTACGACCGGATCTCACTCGACGCCTACGAGGCCGCGCTCGCAGCGCGTGGATACGACCTGACCCGCGTCTCGGGTCTCCAGCGCTGGTTCCTGGATCGGATGGCGTTCTCGCCGCGCCCGCTCGAAGAGAAGATGACTTACTTCTGGAACCTCCACTGGACCTCGGGAATCTCGAAGGTCAAGGGCGAGACGCTGATCCTCAACCAGAACAAGACCGAGCGTGCCCTCGCCATGGGAAAGTTCGACGACCTCGTCGTCGCCATCTCCCAGGACCCCGCGATGCTCGTCTGGCTGGACAACGCCACCAACCGCGTCGGGCGTCCCAACGAGAACTACGCCCGGGAGCTGATGGAGCTCTTCACGCTGGGCATCGACCAGTACACGCAGACCGACGTCACCGAGGTCGCGCGCGCGCTGACCGGCTGGACCGTGACCGGCTACAACCGCGCCACGGACTACAACGCCGCGACTTTCGTCGTCCGGGCCGACTTCCACGACGGGGGATCGAAGAGCATCCTGGGAAGGACCGGGAACTTCGATGGGTACGGAGCCATCGACGTCATCCTGAGCCACACGGACTCTGGAGGCTCCGTCTCGGGACGATTCCTGGGGAGCAAGCTGTGGACGTATTTCGCCGGGACGTACGCTCCCGCCCACGTCGTGGACGAGCTGCAGAGCGTCTACACCGCGACCGGCCACTCGATCCGAGAAGTCATCCGCGCGATCCTCCTTCACCCCGAGTTCTATGCGGCCCACGCCCGCAAGGCCTGGGTCCGCAGCCCCGTCGAGTACGCCGTGGCCTCCGTCCGGATGCTCGAAGGCCAGAGCGATTTCTCCGCCCCCGCCAACGCGCTGGCGGGCATGGGACAGGTCCTCTTCAACCCGTCCGACGCGAAGGGCTGGGACTGGGGCGAGAGCTGGCTGAATACCGGCTCCCTGTTCGCGCGCGTCTCGCTCGCGAACACGCTGTGCACCAATCGCGGCGCGCAGGGAACGCGCTTCGATCCGGCGGCGCTGCTGGCGGGCGAGGACGCATCGACGGCCGACGACGTCGTGGATCTCTTCGCCGCGCGCCTGAACGTCGGCGACGTCTCTTCGGACGCGCGCGCGGCCTGGATCGAATACATGAACGCCAACGACGACGGCACGCCCGGGCGCTGGACCAACACGCCCGACAACGTGGACAAGAAGGTGCGGGGTCTCGCCCACGTTCTGCTGACGAGCCCGTCCTTTCAGCTGGCCTAGCCCGCATTATTCATGATCGATTCCGGCCGCCGCTCCGATCTTTTCCGCCGATGCGTCGTCATCGCTCTTCGGCGATGCGCTGTGGCATCGCCGTCGTCGCGCTTCCTCGCCTCGACGAAAAATCTCTGTCGCGCGCAAGCAGTCACTCGGCCCTTGGCCCTGTCAGTCGTAAGCAAAACGGTCGGCGCAACGACGTGTCCGTGCTCCGGCCGGATGATCACGAATAATCCGGGCTGAGATCGGAGGAGCGCCATGACCATCTCGCGTCGCGATTTCCTGATCCGCTCGGCCGGTGTGGCGACCGTGTCGGCGATGGTGCCCCGGTGGGCCGTAGGCGCGGCGCGGCGGTTCGAGGAGTCGGTCGGGGCCGCGAACCCGAACCGCACGCTCGTCGTCCTCGAGCTGATGGGAGGCAACGACGGCTTGAACACCGTCGTCCCATACGCCGACGCTCTGTATCCGCAGCTGCGGTCGCGCATCGGGATACCCGTCGGGAGCGTTCTTCCGCTCGACGGCCGGCTGGGCTTGAACCCGGTGATGACGGGGATGAAGTCGCTGTGGGACGCCGGGCGCGTGGCCCTCGTGACGAACGTCGGCTATCCCAACTCGAGCCTGTCGCACTTCGCCGCGCGCGACGTCTGGCACACGGCAGATCCCCTCCTGGCGCAGCGGCGGGGATGGCTCGGCCGATGGGCCGACACCGTCCTGTCGGAGTCGCAGAACCCGCTCTCCTGCACCGCGATCTCGCAGAGCCTGCCGCGCACGCTCCTCTCCGACAGCGTGGGCGTCCCGACCTTCCTGACGCTCGGGGCCTACCAGTACCAGACCGACGGCGCCCATCCGGAGGATTCCAAAAACCAGGTCGACGCTTTCCTGGCCTCCAGCGGCGAGCAGTACGAGATCGAGAACACGCCCGCGGCGATCTCGGGCGTCGGACAGGACGCGATCGCGTCTTCGGCAATCCTGCAGACCGTCGGCACCGGCTACGTGGCGATGGCGGCCTATCCCGACAACGCGCTCGGGGCTGGGCTCCAGCTGATCGCGCAGATCATCAACGCCGACGTGGGCGCCCGCATCCTCTACGTGACCTACGGCGGCTTCGACAATCACGCGGGCGAAGACGCGGACCACGACCCGCTCCTGACCGACGTCTCGGACTCGATCAAGGCGTTCTTCGACGACCTCGACGGCCACGGCAAGTCCAAAGACGTTCTGCTGATGACGTGGTCAGAGTTCGGGCGACGGGCCCAGGACAACGGGTCCAACGGGACCGACCACGGCACCGCAGCGCCGCACTTCGTCGTCGGTAACGCCGTCGCCGCCGGGATTCACGGTGATCCGCCGGACCTCGCGCATCTCGACGCGAACGGGAATCTGCAAATCCAGGACGACTTCCGCTCCTACTACGGAACGGTCCTCACCGACTGGCTCGGCGCCGACGCCGCCGCGATCCTCGGCGCGGGGTGGCCGAATCTGGGATTCATGAACAGTGCCTACGTCTAGCGGGGCGTTTTGATAGCCTCCGCGGCGTGATCGCGGGACGGGCCACTGCCGAAGGAACGAAGCGCTTTGCGGACCGCTCGGGCGCCGCGCCGGGCCATTTCCGCGAGGCGATGGGGCTGTGGCTCTCGTCGCTGGGGCTCGGCACGTATCTGGGCGGCGAGGACGCGGCGACGGACGCCGGCTACGAGGCCGCGGTCGCGTCGGCGCTGGCGTCGGGAATCAACGTCTTCGACACCGCGATCAACTATCGGGGGCAGCGGAGCGAGCGCGCGATCGGCCGGGCCCTCGCGAAGGCGTTCGCCGAAGGCCGCGCCCGGCGCGACGAGGTCTTCGTCTCGACCAAGGGCGGCTACCTCCCGCACGATGCCGAAGACTCCCGTCCGGGCCGCCGCTACGTCCAGGAGTCCTTCCTGGCGTCGGGACTCGCCCCCGAGGGGGAGATCGCGCAGGGCTGCCACTGCATCGCTCCGGGCTACCTGCGCGATCAGATCGCGCGGAGCCGGGCCAACCTGGGGCTCGAAACCGTGGACCTCTACTATCTTCACAACGTCGAGACGCAGCTGACGCAGGTGAATCGCGGCGTGTTCACCGAGAGGCTCGCGCGCGCAATCGAAACCCTGGAAGAGGAGGCCGCGGCCGGTCACATCGCCGCCTGGGGACTGGCGACCTGGGACGGACTACGGGTGCCGTCCGAGCACCCGGAGCACGTGTCGATCGCGGCCGTCCGCGAGGCCGCCGAGAAAGCCGCCGGCGCGGGGCACCACTTTCGCGCCGTTCAGCTTCCGTTCAACCTGGCGATGGCCCAGGCCGCCGTCTACCGCTCGCAGGCGACGAAGAGCGGACGGCAGCCGGCCCTGCTCGCAGCGCGGGACGAGGGTCTCGCGGCGTTCGGCTCGGCCTCGATCCTCCAGGGGCGTCTGGGCCTCGCCGAGCTGCCCGAGGAAATCGTCGAGGCCTTTCCCGGCCTGGCCACCTCGGCCCAGCGCGCCCTCCAATTCTCCCGGTCGGCCGAGGGGATGACCGGGGCCCTCGTAGGGGTGTCCAGTCCCGAACATGCCGCCGAGAACTTCGAGCTCGCCCGGCACTCCCCGGTGCCTCCGGACAGGGTCCTCAGCCTCTTCCAGTGAGCCCGCCCACGGTAAGGCCTTCGGCCCCCGGGGCTTGAAGGGGGCGGTGGCGGGGCGTCGGGGCCGGTCGCTTTTCTCTTTCTTTCGTCGTAGAATGGCGCTCGTTCCCGCCCGGACCTCGAGTCAGCGCGGCGGGTGGTTTGGGAGTTCATGTCCGAAGACCCCTTGACCCCGGAAAGCATTTCGTCCGTCTCCGTCCAGACTGAAGACCCTTCCCGCCAGGAAGGGTCGAGCGACGGCCAGCCGCGGTCCCATCGCCGGCGTCGCCGGCGCCGGCGCCGCGGGGGGCGCGGCGGCGGTCCCGGCGGCGGAGGCAACGGTGCCCCCGAGCGCGCCGAGGATCTCAATGCCACAGGCCCCGAACGGCCGGCGGAAGGCGTTCTCTACATCCCGCCGAAGGAAACCGCCCCGGGCGTGCTGGTCTCGGCCAAGGCCAACTACCTTCCGTCGTCGCGCGATCCCCTGGTTCCCCGCGAGCTGATCAACCGCGAAGGCCTGGAGGCCGGCGCCCTCGTGGCGGGTCTCGCCGCGGACGGAAACCGGCCGGTGTTGAAGAAGGTCACTTCGGTCGAAGGCATGGATCCCGGCGCCTTCCGCCAGCGCCCCGCGTTCACCGAGCTGATCTCGATCGACCCGACCGCGATCCTTCAGCTCGAGACCGAGCCGGACGAGATGTGCGGGCGCGTGGTGGACCTGCTGGCTCCGATCGGCCGGGGACAGCGCTGCCTGATCGTCGCGCCGCCCAAAGCCGGGAAGACGACGCTCTTGAAGCGCATGGCGCACGCGGTCGAGGAGAACGACCCCGACGTGCACGTGATCGTGCTCCTGATCGACGAGCGTCCCGAGGAAATCACGGACTTCCGGCGCAGCGTCACGCGCGGCGAGGTCATCGCGTCGTCGGCGGACCTCTCCGCCGAGAATCACATCGCGGTCGCCGAGATCGTGGCGGAGCGCGCGCGGCGGCTGATCGAGTGCGGCAAGCACGTCATCATCTTCCTGGACTCGATCACGCGCATGGCCCGGGCCTACAACACGATGCAGAAGGGCGGCGGCAAGATCCTCTCGGGCGGCATCGACGCGCGGACCATGGAAAAGCCGCGCCGGTTCTTCGGCGGGGCCCGCAACGCCGAGGGCGGCGGGTCGCTCACGATCGTCGCGACGGCCCTGGTGGACACCGGATCGCGGATGGACGAGATCATCTTCCAGGAGTTCAAGGGCACCGGCAACACGGAGATCGTGCTCGACCGGGACCTCTTCAACCGCCGGATCTTCCCCTGCATCAACATTCCGCAGTCGGGCACGCGCAAGGAAGAGAAGCTCTACGATCCGGTGGACCTGCCCAAGATCGTCAAGCTTCGGCGGGCCCTCGCCGCCGTCGACAAGATCCAGGCGATGGAGCTCGTCCTCGGCCGCCTGTCGAAGTTCCGGACCAACAAAGAGTTCCTGAAGTCGTTCTAGAGCTAGAGCAGCGCTAAAAGCCCTGACACCGTCATCCCGAGGAGCGGAGCGACGAGGGATCCCGGACTCGGCGAGGGCTCCGCGCTTCGATCGCGGGATCCCTCGCTACGCTCGGGATGACCGTTGAGCGTTGGGTGTAGGATTCCCCAAACACAAACGGGGGAAAGCCATGCGCCGCTTGACCCGGAAGATCGGTCTTTTCGGTGGTCCCGGCGCCCTGATGCCCGCGATGGGTGTCAAGAAGCCGCCACAGACACCGGAGAAGCCCGACGAAAAGCCCAACTCGGAAACAGCTTCTGTCGAACCCGCGAAGAAATCCTGGTTTGCGCGGTTGTTCGGATCCGGGACGGACGAGAAGACCTAGAGCGGCGCCTCAGCGCCGCCGACTCTTCCTTTTCGTCCGTCCGTAGTCCGTCTCGGTCGCGGGCGACTTGGCTTGCGCGGCGGGAACCGGCCGCGCCTCGGGCCGGTGCCGGAACCCGGCCGACGGACGGGGAGCCTGAGCGATTCGTCCGGAACGGAACAGCTCCTCGGGCGGCCACTCGACCGGAATCTTTCGGCCGATGCGCTCCTCGATCGCGTCGAGCGAGAAGACGTAGTCGTCGCAGGCGAATGAGACGGCCGTGCCCTCCGCTCCGGCGCGGCCGGTGCGGCCGATCCGATGGACATAGTCCTCGGAGTCCTGGGGAAGGTCGTAGTTGATGACGTGGGAAACCCCCTCGATGTGAAGCCCCCGCGAGGCCACGTCGGTGGCGACGAGCACGGCGAGCCGGCCTTCCTTGAAGTCCTGGAGCATCTTCAGCCGCCGATCCTGGGGAACGTTGCCGGCCAGAGCCCGGGTAGGGTAGCCGTTCGCCGAGAGGCCGCGTACGAGGTCGGCGGCCGTCGTGCGGCGATTGACGAAGATCAGGACGCGGCTGCCTCCCTCCTTCTCGAGGAGCCCGAGGAGCAGACGAAACTTCTCGCGTCCGGACACGTGGTAGAGGACCTCGGTGATGCCGTGAGCCCCCACGCGCTCGGGCTCGACTTCGACTTTCTCGGCGTTGTTGGTGTGCTCGTAGGCGAGCTCCATCACCCGCATCGAGAGCGTCGCCGAGAAGAGCAGCGTCTGGCGGCGGTTGTACGGGGGGCAGCGGCGCAGGATCCGGCGCAGGTCCCGGATGAAGCCCATGTCGAACATCCGGTCCGCCTCGTCGATGATGAGGATCTCCACGTCCCGAAAGCTCACGGCGCCCTGCTGCTCGTAGTCGAGCAGCCGTCCCGGCGTGCCGACCAGAAGGTCGGGAACGGTTTTCACCTGATCGCGCTGAAGGCGGTAGTCCATCCCTCCGAAAACCGCCAGAGCGGACAGTCCGGTGTGGCGCCCGAGGACCTCGGCGTCGGCCCGAATCTGGGCGACGAGCTCCCGGGTCGGGGCGACGACGAGCGCGCGCGGACCGCGCGGGCGGTGGGACGGCTTCTTCTGAAGGAGGCGGGTGAAGATCGTGATCAGGAAGGCCGCGGTCTTGCCGGTTCCCGTCTGGGCCTGGCCCGCCAGATCGCGGCCGGCAAGAGCGATCGGGAGGGCCTTCTCCTGGATGGGGGTGGCGAAGACGAAACCCGCGTCGGCGAGGCCCCAGCGGACCTCGTCCGGAAGGGGGTAGTCCGAAAGGAGCGTCTGGGTGAGATGGCGTTCCGAGGGGGCCTGAGTCATTCGACCAGACCAGATACTACCCCAACCCGCTCTAGCGGATGCGCTTGCCCCGCACGCCGATCAGGGGCAGCCCGGTCGCCGCCGCGAGAGCCTCCCCGATCGTACGCTTCTCCAGGGGACCCGCGCCTCCGGCGACGGGATAGAGCTTGCCCCCGCTTTCGGCCGCCAGGCGCCGCACTGTCCAGGTCCACCAGGGAGGCAGAGGCCGAATGGTTTCGCGCCAGCAGGTCAGCTCGTCGCGCGGAATCCGAGCCACCCGGGTCCTCTCGAACGCCGTGGTCTTCACGACGACCTCGCGAGCATCCACCTCGATCGACTCCTCGCCGAACGCCAGTGCCGCAAGTCCCAGAAAGGCAAGGGGTGTCGAGACGAGAAGCGCCAGGGTCAGGGCGATCAAGAGCGGAAGGGGCAGATCCGCAAAGTCCGATCGCTTCAGGCCCGACTCCCACGCCTCGAAGAGTCGCGAGCAGCCGAGGAGGGCCGCTACGGCGACGGCCGCTCCGATTCCCACTATCCTCAGGCGCCAGCCGCGGGCCCTCACGAGTGGGGAGATTTCGACCACGACGCCCCCCGGCCGGGGCTGGATCGAGACGCGGCGCTCCGGTCGCCTGGACAACGATCCCGATTGTATGATCCGGGCTCCGGGCGGAGCCGGTCGACAGGAGGAAGGAGTGGCGAAGAAAGCGAAGAAGGCAAAAAAGAGCGTGAAGGCGGCGAAAAAGAAGAATACGGCGCGCGCGCCGAAGAAGTCGTCCCGCAAGGCCGCTCGCCGCGTTGCCGGGCCGAAGAAGACGGCGAAGAAGGCGGCGCCGCGCAAGAAGGCGGCGGCGAAGAAGGCTCCGGCTTCCCGCAAGGCGCGTTCCTCGCGCGCCGGGACGGTTCCGGCGGCGGCGCCGACGCCGCCGATCGGCGAGGCCTACGGCGAAGAGGTCTGGCGCGAGGAAGGTGAGATCGCCGCGGGCGAGCTCGAGGTCGACGCGGGCGAGCTCGAGGAGCTCGAGGACGAGCTCGGCCAGCCCGAGGTTGGAGAAACAGAAGAAGACGGGGAGTGGTGATTCTGTAGTAGCATCACAGAAGCGAGCTCCCATTGCCGGGCTTTTGCTCGGCTGGCGCGGTAGAAGGCCCCGAGGATTCGGGGCCTTCGTATTTCTATCTTGGGATCGGCGTCGGGCGGCGATTCTTGTCGAGGTTGACGTAGGTCACTTCGGCCTGGGTGACCCGGACGCGCTTGCCCAGACCCTCTCCGGGCTGCGAGAAGACCTCGACGGAGATCGTGATGGACGTCCGGCCCTTCTTGACGAGGCGCGTGTAGAACGACACGAGATCGCCGACGTACACCGGCTCGTGGAAGACGACCTCGCGCATGGCCACGGTCACGATGAAGTCGGCGCCGTGGCGCTTGGCTTCGACGGCGCCCGCCTGGTCGATGTAGGAGAGGATCACGCCGCCGAAGATCGTGCCGTAGGCGTTGGTGTCTTTCGGCATCATGATGACGCGGATCGAGGGCTCGGGGCCCTGCGGTTTCGGCTTCGTCGGCGCCACGTTCAGTCGGGCCGCGCCGATGTCGGGATCCTCGGCGGGTGGAAGTCTGCCGAGACGCGCTGGACGAGGCCGTCGGTCAGGTTGACGACCATCGTGCCGTCGGCGAAGTAGTAGGTCCAGATCTCCCGGCGCGAATCCTTCCCGTCGGTGCCCACGAGTATCGACGGTTTCCCGATCGCCGCGACGAGCGCCTCGGCCTTCATTCCGTTCTCGGCTTTTTTGCGCGCGTCGGCGAGCGTGCCCGGCACGATCTTCGCCTCGACTCCCGCAATCGCCTCCGACTCGCGGTACAGACGCTTCTCCCACCACTTCGGGAGCCAGAGAACCGCGGCCAGAAGGATCGGAACGAAGGCGAGAAGCACGGTCAGCGTCCGACTCCGGCGCTCTCTCTCGATCAACGCGTCCACTCCTTTTCGTTCACGACGGTCTCTGTTCCGGGGCCAGCGCGAGCGCAACAGACAGCAAGAGCGTTCCGGCGTGCCGCGCCAGCGCGGCAGCTTGCGGCGATTCCGGCGCCCCCGAAGCGCGTTGCGCGACCTCCGAAAGGGCCGCGCGCGCGCCCGAGGCCTCCGTGGCGCGTTCCGCGCCGTCGTCGGCCGTGAGGGCTCCGGCGACCCGCGCCGGCACCGCGACGGCGGCCTTGCGCAGGAGCTTCGCGCCTTCGGGATCCCTCGGGCGCAGCGCCTCGGCCACGCCGTACGCCTCGTGCGCCAGGGCCATCGCCTCCGCCCAGAGAGGATGGCTCTTGTAGTCCGGGCGTTCGGGCATTGAGCGCATTGTAAGCGGTTGCGGTGCTTCGCTCTCCGCGGGTTAGAATCCCGGCCCTTATGAAGCACAAGGTCACTGTCGTCGGCGCCGGAAACGTCGGCGCCACCACCGCCCAGCGCATCGTCGAGAAGGAGCTGGCCGACGTTGCTCTGATCGACATTATCCAGGGAGTGCCTCAGGGCAAGGCCCTCGACATCATGGAGTCGGCGCCGGTCGAGAAGTTCGACGCGCAGATGACCGGTTCCAACGCCTACGACGTCTCGGCGGGCTCGGACATCGTCATCATCACGGCCGGGGTTCCGAGAAAGCCGGGCATGAGCCGCGACGATCTGGTGGCGACCAACGAGGGCATCGTCGCCGACGTGGTGCGCAAGGTCCTGCCGGGCTCGCCCGACGCGATCCTGATCGTAGTCTCCAACCCCCTCGACGCCATGTGCGAAGTGGCGCGGCGCGTTTCGAAACTGCCGCGCGAGAGGGTCTTCGGCATGGCGGGAGTCCTCGATTCCGCGCGCATGCGCTGGTTCATCGCCGAAGCCCTCGGCGTCTCGGTCGAGAACACGCACGCGTTCGTCCTCGGCGGCCACGGCGACACGATGGTGCCCCTGCCGCGGTACTCGACGGTCGCCGGAATCCCGCTGCCGGTGATCCTGTCGAAGGAGAAGATCGACGCGATCGTCCAGCGGACCCGCGACGGCGGCGCGGAGATCGTGAATCTGCTGAAGACCTCGGCCTGGTACGCGCCGGCGTCGGCTGTCGTGGAGATGGTGGACGCGGTGCTGCGCGACAAGAAGAAGATCCTTCCGTGCGCCGCCTACCTCCAGGGCGAGTACCACATGAAGGACGTCTACCTCGGCGTGCCCGTCAAGCTCGGCGCCCGCGGTGTCGAGCAGATCGTGGAGATCGAGCTGACGGCCGAGGAGTCCGCGGCGCTCGAGAGGTCGGCCGGCGCGGTCCGTGAGCTCTTCCAGATTCTGAAGGTCTGACGCAAACGCCGTGGAGCGCGCGCCCCGGAGCCGGACTCGCCGCCTCCACTCGATCTCGGGCGTGGTCCCGATCGGGGCGTTCCTGGTGCTGCACCTCTGGACCAACGCGGCAGCCGCCGACGGCGCCGATGCCTACAACGCGGCCGCGCACCAGCTCCAGGAGCTGCCCCTCCTCGTGGTTTTCGAAATCCTGCTCATCGGACTCCCGGTCTTCTTCCATGGCATCTACGGCTTCTTCATCACGGCGGCCGAGAGCCTGGGGGCGGATGGACGCCCGCCCGCCCGGCGCGCGCTGGCGATCTTCCAGCGCGTCACGGGAGTCCTGGCATTCGTGTTCATCCTCTTTCATCTCTGGACCTCGCGCCTGGTCCAGCTCCACGACCACGCAAGCCTGGATCTCTTTCGGCTGATGCAGGCGGCGCTCGCGAGTCCGTGGATCCGCGCCGGTTACGCAGTCGGAATTGTCGCCGCGACGGCGCACTTCTCGGCCGGGCTCTGGACATTTTGCGAAACGTGGGGGTTTCTGCCGGGCCGGCGCGCGCGCGTCGCTGTGGCGGTGGCGGCCGCCGGGCTCTTCTGCTTCCTGAGCGGCCTGGGGCTGAAGTCCCTGTCGGCCTTCCGGCTCCCGCTATAATCCGCCGGCTCCGATGAAGGTCCACGAGTACCAGGCCAAACAGATCCTCGCGCGCTTCGGCGTCGCCGTGCCCCGCGGGGAGGTCACCGACAGCCCCGCCGCGGCCCGCGAGATCGCCAAGCGCCTCGGGGGACGCGCGGTGGTGAAGGCCCAGATCCACGCCGGCGGCCGCGGCAAAGGCGGAGGCGTCAAGCTCGCGAAGGATCCCGAGGAGGCCTTCGAGCTCGCCAAGCGGATCCTGGGCATGACACTGGTGACGCCGCAGACGGGTCCCCAGGGCCGCGTCGTGCAGAAGGTCCTGGTCGAGGAGGCCCTCGACATCGACCGCGAGCTCTACCTCAGCCTCACACTCGACCGCTCGAAGGCCATGCCCGTCGTCATGGCCTCCAAGGCCGGCGGCATGGAGATCGAGGAGGTCGCCGCGAAGGACCCGTCGGCGATCGTGCGCGAATGGGTGGACGCCGACAGCGGAATGTTCCCGTTCCAGGCCCGCAAGGTCGCGTTCGCGCTGGGCCTCTCCGGCGACAGCTTCAAGAAGGGCACCGCGCTGATCCAGGCCCTGTTCGAGGCGTACACGAAGACCGACGCGAGCCTGGCGGAGATCAATCCGCTGCTCGTCACGAAGCCGGGCGACGTGCTCGCCCTGGACGCGAAGATGACGTTCGACGACAACGCGCTCTTCCGCCATCCGGACATCAAGGAGATGCGCGATCTCTCCGAGGAGGATCCGCTGGAGGTCGAGGCCTCCCGGTTCGGCCTCAACTACATCAAGCTCGACGGCAACGTGGGGTGCATGGTCAACGGCGCGGGTCTGGCCATGGCGACGATGGACCTGGTCAAGCTGGCCGGCGGCGAGCCCGCGAACTTCCTCGACGTGGGCGGAGGCGCCAACGAGGAGCAGGTCAAGAACGCCTTCCGGATCATCCTGTCGGACAAGAACGTGCGCGCCGTCCTCATCAACATCTTCGGCGGGATCATGCGCTGCGACGTCATCGCCAACGGCGTCGTCGCGGCCGTGCGTGAAATGGGCCTCTCGATCCCGGTGGTGGTGCGCCTCGAGGGAACCAACGTGGACCAGGGCAAGCACATCCTGCGCGACTCCGGCCTGAAGATCACGCCGGCCGACGGCCTCGCCGACGCGGCGAAGAAGGCGGTCGAAGCCGCGCGCGCCGCCGGCAGCGGAGCGGCCGCGGCTCCGGGCTGGGAGATCTAGGCCGATGAGCATCTGGGTCGGAAAAGACACGCGGCTCCTCGTCCAGGGACTGACCGGCCGCGAGGGGACGTTTCATGCCCTGGCCTGCCGCGACTACGGAACGCAGGTCGTCGCGGGCGTGACGCCCGGAAAGGGCGGCACCGTCCACGAAGGGATTCCGGTCTTCAACACCGTCGCCGACGCGGTACGGGAGACCGGCGCCAACGCCTCGATGATCTTTGTTCCGCCGCCGTTCGCCGCCGACGCGATCGTCGAGGCCGCCGAGGCCGGCGTCGCCATCATCGCGTGCATCACCGAGGGCATCCCGACCAACGACATGCTCCGCGCGAAGGGCTTTCTCGAGCGCCTCGCCGAGCAGGGAAAGGGCGTGCGGCTCATCGGTCCCAACTGCCCCGGCATCATCACGCCGGGAGAGTGCAAGATCGGAATCATGCCGGGGCGGATCCATCGTCCCGGCACCGTCGGCGTCATCTCGCGCTCGGGCACTCTGACGTACGAAGCCGTGGACCAGCTGACGCGGCTCGGGCTCGGCCAGTCCACGGTCATCGGGATCGGGGGAGACCCGGTCAACGGGACCAACTTCATCGATTGCCTGAAGGCTTTCAAGGACGACGCCGGAACCGAGGCCGTGATCGTGATCGGCGAGATCGGCGGCATGGCCGAGGAAGAGGCCGCCTGTTGGATCGCGGGCGGCTTCCGCAAGCCCGTCGTGGCTTTCATCGCCGGGCAGACCGCTCCGCCCGGCCGCCGCATGGGACACGCCGGCGCGATCATCGCCGGAGGCAAGGGCACGGCGGCCGAGAAGATGAAGGCTCTGGAAGCCGCCGGCTGCATCGTGGTCAAGTCGCCCGCCGACCTCGGCGCGACCGTGAACGCGGCGTTGAAGCGATGAACGGTCCGGCGCTGTTCGAGGAGCAGCAATGGTTCTCGCCGTGGATCTACGTCCTCATCGGCGCGGTCCTCCTGCTGCTGGCCGGATTGCTGACGCTGCACCAGACGACCCGCGTACAACCGGACGCCGTCGTCGTCCGGTTCGGTTTCCTCTACCAGACGCGGATCCCTTTGTTGGAGATCCGCTCCGCCGAGGCGATCGTCTATCACCCGATCCGCGAGTACGGAGGCTGGGGGATCCGGGGACTCGGGCGGCGCCGGGCCTTGAACACGCGCGGGAACAAGGGAGTCCTTCTCACGCGCACCGACGGTTCCACGCTGATGATCGGCTCGCAGCAGCCGCGCGAGTTGCTCTCCGCCCTGTCCCATGCCGGCGTGCAGACGGTCGACCGGCTTCCCGCCGAGACTCGCGAATTCTGAAACCGACGACGAGGAGATTGGATTGGAACGTACGCTGACGATCCTCAAGCCCGATTCCGTGTCCGCCGGGAAGGCCGGCGCGATCCTGGCGCACCTGGAGAAGGAAGGCTTTCGCGTCCTGGGCCTTTGCAAGACCCGTCTCTCGGAGATCCAGGCGCGCGCGTTCTACGCGGTGCACAAGGAGCGCCCGTTCTACGGCGCGCTCGTGACCTTCATGACCGAGGGACCGGTGGTGGTCGCGGCCCTGGAACGCGAGAATGCCGTCGCGCACCTGCGCAAGACGATGGGAGCGACCGACTCCCGCAAGGCCGAGCCCGGCACCGTCCGCAATCTCTACGGAACCGACATCGAGCGCAACGCGATCCACGGCAGCGACTCGCCCGAGAACGCCGCGAAGGAGATCGCGTTCTTTTTTGCCGAGGGCGATCTGATTTAGGAGCGCTTGCTCCGTTCCAGAGACACCAACACCCGGTTCGCCACGCCTCGCAATATCGCCACCTCCCGCTCCGTCAGCGGCCGCGCCGCGATCAGGCGGCGCCAGTCGCGCAGGGAGCGTTCGCGGTGGCCCGTGTCGTAGAAGTCGATCGCCTCGAGCGCGCGATCCCAGTGCGCCACGGCGGCCTCGACGTCGGCCGCGGCGGCGAGAGGCTCGGACAAGTGCGCGGTGCGCGCCGGAGCGAAGGCGCGCGCGGTCGCCAGGACGACCGCGACCGCATGCGAGAGGTTCATGGTCGGAAAGTCGGGCTGCGTGGGCAACCGCAGGCACGCCGTGGCGCGCGCCAGGTCATCCTCGGTCAGCCCGCTCTGCTCGGGGCCGAAGACGAAGGCGGTCGGCGCGCCTCCGGCCTCCGCCAGATATGCGGGCAGTTCGGCGAGCTCGAGCGGGCGCGCGCGTCCCCGGCCGCGCATCGAGGACGTCGCGATGACGACGGGAAACGCCGCGATGGCCCCGACGAGGCTCTTGTGACGGACGATCGCCGCGAGGACGTCGCCGGCGCCCGTGGCCAGCCGGTGCGACTCCTCGTCGGGGGCGACCGCCGGCTCGACCACGGAGATTGAGGCGAGGCCGAAGTTCTTGGCCGCCCGGGCGACCGAGCCCAGATTCGAGGCCCTCTGGGGCCGCACGAGCACAACCGACGTCGTCAAGGATGGACAGTGTACGGGAGGCCGACGGGGCCTCCGGAGGGGAATCCCCACCCCCCGTCCGGCCTTATAATTTGTGGGTGAAACGTCTTTTTCTGCTTCCGCTGCTGCTCGTGTCCGCCTCGGTGGCGGCTCAGGATCCACCCGCCGAGCCTCCGACCTTCACCGAAAGCGCCGGCGCCGAGTACGTGATGCTGCCCGTCCTCGTTCAGGACAAGAAGGGCCAGTTCGTCGACGGACTGACCAAGAACGACTTCATCCTCAAGGTCGAGGATCACCGCGTCGATTTCGACACGTTCGACCGGGACCTCTCGGCCCCGGTGTCCTTCGCGTTCCTGCTCGACACGTCCGGCAGCATGGGCATGGGCAACAAGCTGGACAACGCCAAGAACGCCGTCCGCAGCATCGTGCGCAACCGGCTCGCAGGCGACGATTTCGCGCTGTTCGCATTTTCCGAGGGCGAGGTCCGTCTCGTGACCGACTTCTCCTCGGACCCGGCGAAGCTGATCGAGGCGCTCTGGGGCCTCGAAGCATCCGGGCAGACGGCCCTGTTCGACGCCGTCGCGGCCACGCCCGGAAAGATGATGGCGGGACGCAACAACAAGCGGGCGATCCTGCTCTTCACCGACGGCGTCGACAACGCGAGCACCCTGACGGCAGCTCAGATGGCCGAAATTCTCCAGAGGGTCTCCGTCCCGGTGTACCCGATAGGCATGAAGAATGCTTCCTTCGACCTACTGAAGGACCACGAGCGCCAGGAGCTCTCGGTCGAGAACCTCCAGCTGCTCGCTGGGTCAAGCGGAGGCCGGATGCACTTAGTCGGGCGCGACGAGGACTTGAGACCCCTGGCCGGCGAGATATCGAAAGAGGTCCGCCAGCAGTACCTGCTGGGGTTTGCGCCCTCCGGACGCGGGGATGTAAAATATCGAATTGTTTTTGTGTCCGTGGCCAAACCCGGTTCCTGGGTCGTCCGGACACGCCGGGGTTATCGGGGAACCGCCCCCGGGGGTTCGTAACCTTTATTTCTGCAGGAGGTGCCGATGGTCAAGCAGCGGGGTCTAACTTCCATACTCGCGAGTGGAGCGCTTTTTCTGGGGGTTTTTGGTCTCACGGCGTGCGCGTCCAAGCCGTACGTGAGCGAGGAAATCGCCAAAAGCAGCGCCGCCACGGACAAGCGGATCAACGACGTCGAGTCCCAGGTCGAGGCGACGCAGACCAAGGTCAAAGCCCACGACACGAAACTGGCCGAGCTCGACAACGCCACGCGCCAGGCGCTCGAGCGCGCCCAGCAGGCGGGCAAGCTCGCCGAGGGCAAGTTCGTCTACTCGCTGGTGCTCTCGGATGACGCCACCCGGTTTCCGGTCAACAAGTACGAGCTTTCCAAGGAAGCCCAGGAGCAGCTCGACGCCTTCGCCGAGCGGCTGAAGGCGGAGAACAAGAACGTGTACCTGGAGATCCAGGGGCACACCGATTCGACGGGCTCGGAGGACTACAACATCAAGCTCGGTGAGGCCCGCGCCGAGACGGTGCGCCGCTACTTGAACAAGCAGGGCGTCGCTCTGAATCGGATGTCGACGATCTCCTACGGCGCCAGCGAGCCGGTGGAGTCCAACAAGACCAAGGACGGCCGTTCGAAGAACCGCCGCGTCGTCGTCATCGTTCTCGCGTAGCTCTACTACCGGTCTTTTGATTCCTGGAACGCGCCGGCTTCGCCGGCGCGTTTTTTTTGGCGGTCCTCAGGCTCTCCAGCATTTCCGCGAAATCCTCCGGCAGGGGAGCCTCGGCGGCGACCGGCTCACCGGTCGCCGGGTGGGGAAACCCGAGCCGGCGCGCGTGGAGCATCTGCCGGGCAGCCGCGGCTCCCGCCTCTCCGCCGTAGACCCGGTCTCCCAGGATCGGATGGCCGGCGGCGGCGAAGTGGACCCGGATCTGGTGCGTGCGGCCGGTCTCGGGCCGCACCGAGACGAGCGTGGCTTCCGGCAGCCGCTCGAGCGCGCGGTAGCGCGTGACGGCGCGCCGGCCTTCCTGACCCGGTCTCGCGACGCCGCGCTTGAGACCCGGCGTGCGCGCGAGATCGGCGTCGAAACGGCCGCTCTCGGGGACGTTCCCCCGCGCGATCGCGACGTACTCGCGGTCGATCGCGTGCTCCTTGAAACGCTCCTGGAGGAAGTGGAGGGCCGCGCGCGAGCGCGCGAAGACCACGGCGCCCGAGGTGTCCTTGTCGAGGCGGTGAACGATGCCGGCGTAAGGACGGCCGCCGTACCGATGCTGGAGGTAGTGGAGGGCGCGTGCCCAGAGCGTGTCCTTCTCGTTCGCTTCGGTCGGGACGGTCAGAAGACCCGCCGGCTTGTCGACGATCAGGACCGCAGAATCTTCGTGGAGGACCGAGAGACGCGTGCGCACGCGCCGGCGCGCCGGTCGGTCGCGGTGAAAGCGCAACGCCACGTCCTCCGGGACGTCGCGGCCCGGCTCGTCCGCGACCTCGCGGTCGATCTCGATGCGTCCGGAGCGCACGGCCTCCCGGGCCGCTCTTCGGGAGAGACCGAAGGCACGAGCGACCGCGAGGTCGAGCCTCATCGCGCCTCCCGCGGCCGCGGCACGCGGACCTCGATGAAGAAGTCGGGGTCGCCGATCCGCGCGCCGACCCGTCCGCCCGGTCCGAAATACGCGGCCGTCTGCGACACCGCCCGCGCGGCTCCATCGAGGTCCCGCAGGTAGTCCTTGCCGAATGCGAGCGCTCCGTGGCCGACCGTCAGGACGTTGACGTAGACCACGGCGTCGGGAGGCGCGGCTTCGAGGCTCTCGATCGCGCGGCGCTCGGCCGCCGCGTCGAGGTGCCCGGGGAAGAACTGGTCCTCGGGCAGCGCGCCTTTGCGCCCCACGACGTACTGCAGGAAGCCCGCCTCCGGGAATCCGATCATCGTTCCGCCCGGAGGGGTGTACTCCTCCAGGACCGCGAGCGCCATTCGCGTCGCGATGGCGTAGGGTTCGCGCATCCGGAGGTTCCCCGCGGGTGTCAGCACGAGCTGCCAGCCTGGCGCGCGGTAGAGCTGCGCGAGCGAGGCGGCACGCGCGGCCAGGAACACAGCGAGGGCGGCGCCGGTCAGGCGGGGAAGCGCCGGTAGCTGCAACCGGCTCGCGACGCGGTCGGCGAGGCCGAAGACGCCCGCGGTTGCGACGACGACCGGAAGCGGCAGGAAAAAGCCGTCGTACGGGCCGACGTAGCCGGCCGCGAGCAGAAGCCGCGAAGCGAAGAGGGCGGAAAGATACAGAAAGCCGTCGGGGACTGAAGCGAAGATCCCGCCGTCTTCACGGTGCCGAAGACGCGCGAGCAGCCTCCAGACCGCGCCGCCCAGGAGAAACAGAGGCAGGGGGCGGATCAGGGGCGGCAGCAGGGAGAGGGACTCTTCCAGAGACGCCGGCGGCCAGAGGCGGATCGCCGCGGCCGCGGCGAGCGACAGCGCCGCCATGGCAATCGCGACGCCCCGGCCCCGGGCTCGCGAGAGAAAGGCGAGCAGGACGAGCCCGGCGGCGAGGACGACGAGAAGCACCATCGCCAGGGCGAGCTCCGCCAGGCGCAGCCCCGGCCGGTCGAGGCCCGAAAAGGCCCGGTAGACGTTTCGAAACTCCGGCGGGACCGACACGAACGCCAGCCAACCCTCACCGCGGAGCGACTCGAGCGGCGTGCCCGAAGACACCAGGGTGTAGACGAGTGCGGCCGCTGTGATCGCGCTTCCCGCGGCCAGAAACGCGCGCCGTCGGGACGCGGAGGTCGCGGTGACGATCACGAGGACGGCCGCCGCCAGGCCGATCTCGGGACGGCTCGTCAACGCCGCGAAGAGTCCGATGCCAACGGCGGCGCCTCGCGGCCTGCGCGGGTCGGCCGCCAGGACCAGCGACCATGTCGCCGCCGTGACGGCGACGGCGGTCGACAGGCTGTACGGAAAGAGGTGGCAGCCGCCCGGCCGCAAAAAGAAGGCCACGGCTACGGCGAGCGACGCCGCCAGCGCCGCGCGGCCGGGTGTCAGGGCAAGGCGAGCCGCTCTCCGGAGAGCCTCGAGGTGCAGCATGGCGATCGCCGCGGCCAGCGCGATCCTCGCCGGCAGCGAGCGGCCGGCGGCGCGCTCGACTCCGGCGGCCGCGTAGACGGCCAGGGGCCCGTAGTAGAAACGGACGTCGCGGTAGAGCCGCTCGCCCTGCGCCACGCGCCAGGGCACGACGAGCTCGCGCCCGGTATCCACGTACGGCTCGATCCAGCGGTTCCAGGAGACCGCGGACAGAACGGCAAAGACGAGATAGGGAAGCGCGGCCGCCACGAGGCGCACCCGTCTCCCGCCTTCCGCCTCTCGTCTGCCAATTCTCTTAGGATAACTCCCGTGCAGGAAAAAATGGCGAGCCGCAACCCGGTCCTGCGTGCGCTCGCCTCGGCGGCGTCGCGCGTCTGGTTTCCGGCCGCCATCGCCACGGCCCGCGCGTTTCCGCGCGCCGCGATCCACCGCGGCGGCGGCGCGCTCGCGCGGGCGTACTACACGCTGCGGCCGAAGTACCTGCGCGCCGCGAGAGCGAACCTTTCGGTCATCCTCAGACAGACCGAGGACGCGCGCGAGGTCCGCCAGCTCGCCGACGCGATGCTGGCCTCCCACTTCGCGGCATGGGTGGATTTCCTCCAGTTCGCGACGCGCCGGCCGGAGGAGGCGGCCCGCCTGATCGAGAGCGTCACCGGCTATTCGCGGATCGTGGAAGGCCGGCTTGCCGGGAAGGGCGTCCTCCTGCTGACCGCGCACCTCGGCAACTGGGAAGTCGGCGGCCTGATGCTGGCGCAGGTCAATCAGCCGATCCACGTCGTCCTGGTGCCCGACATCTTCCCGGGCGTGGAGCGGCAGCGACGCCGCTTCCACGAGCGGCTGGGTGTGCACGAGATCCGCGTGGACCACAGCTTCGTGCCGACGCTGGCGGTGCTGCGCGCGCTGTCGGACAACGAGATCGTGGCGATGCAAGGCGACCGGGACTTCGACAACACGGGAGTCGCCCTGCCGTTCTTCGGCCGCGAGGCCTTCTTTCCGAGGGGACCGCTGCGCGTGGCGATGGCATCGGGCGCGACGGTCCTTCCGGCGTTCATCGTCCGCGTGCCCGACGGGCGCTACCGCGCGATCGTCGAGGAGCCGCTGCCGATCCAGAGGAACGGAGACCGCGACACGGACCTGCGGGAGAACCTCCGCCGGTACGCGGCGATTCTGGAGAAGTACGTGCGGCAGTACCCGGACCAGTGGTACTGCTTCTATCCGTTCTGGGACGACCCGTCGCGCAAGGGCCGGCGCGCGGAAACCGCCGCCACGAAGAACGCGTCGTAGTGCCGGGCGAGCTCCTCCACGTCGGGGAGGATCTCGGCCCGTTCGAAGCCCGAGGCGCGGAAGGCGCGGCGCCAGTTCTCCGGGGTCAGGAAGCCGTGGTTGGGCCGGGTCTCGGGGTCCGTGGCGACGCCGGTGAAGTTCTCGAGGAAGTTGAAGACGAACTCGACGTAGATCGGCTGGTCCGGGAACGGCCGCACGCACTCGGAGAACACCGCCACGCCTCCGGGCTTGAGCGTCTCGCGGATCCGCGAGAGCGTGGCGCCCAGGTCCCGCGCGATGTGCACGGTGTTGACGGCGTAGACGACGTCGGCGAGTCCCGCGGGCACGCCCTGCTCTCGGAAGTCCTCGTTCATGTCGAGCTTGCGGAACTCGACGGGCAGCTCGGGGAAGCGGGCCTTGAGCGTTCGCTCGGCGCGGCGCAGGAAGGTCGGCACGATCTCGGTGAAGACGTAGCGCTCCACGCGGCCGAGGGCGCCGTCGCGGGCCAGGCGCTCGCCGATCGCCACCGCCGCCGATCCCGATCCGCCTCCGAGCTCGACGACCGTGGCCCGGCGCGTCGAGGGAAGGACGCGAGCGACGGCCTCCGCTCCGAGCCGGTTGTTGATCTGGTACAGGAGATTGTCGTTGGAAAAATAGTCGAACCACAGCGACAGCTTCGCCGGAGAGAAGAGGATCTCCTCGCCCGTCTTTTCGCCGCGCAGAAACTCGGGGACGTGCGCGATCATCGCGCGCACGACCGCGAAGGCCGGCAGCGAGCGCGGGTCCAGCGCCTTCGCCCGCGACTCGGCGCGGTCGGGGTCTCCGAACGGGAGGGGCCCGCGGGAGCGATAGACGGTCTCTTCGCGGTCGCGGGCGGCGTCCAGAAACCCGGCCGCCGCGAGCTTTCGAAAGAACCATTGGAGCGGAATCTCCGCGCGCGGCGCGAAGCCGCGCGATGCGACGAGCTCGCGCGCGGACACACCGCGGGCCAGGGAATCCGTGAGGCCGAGCTCGTGGACGAGGTGCAGCACCGAGTCGACCGTGAACTGGTCGAAGTGCTCGGCGCAGAGGACGAACTCCCGCGTGAACAGCGACCGGATGGACGGGTCGGGGATTCGCGCGAGCAGCGTGTCGACGTCTTCGGCGCTCGTGACCACGGCGGGATCTTACGACTCCGGACGCGCATGACGCGCGGGCGATTGACAGGCCGCAGCCCCGCGCCTACGCTCGTCGGGAAGATCCCGATGATCGTGGGCCGGGACTTCCTCCGCTTCCTCGTCTGTTATCTTTTCTGGGTTTCCTGGAATCGTATGGGAGAGACGATCACTCGAGCGGCCGCGCGCCGGCCGCGCCACGCGCTCATCTACGACGGCGCCTGCGGGCTCTGCCGGAGGACGGTCGCCGTGCTGCGGCGGCTGGACGTTTTGGGTCGCCTCGAATTCCTCGACGCGCTTTCGACCTGGTCCCGTATCCACGTCGCATACCCGATTCTGTCGCAGGAGGACTGCCTCGCGGCGATGCGCGTCGTCACGGCGGACGGGAGGGTCGAGAAGGGTTACGACGCTTACCGCGCGCTCTCCTGGTCGCTCCCGCTTCTATGGCCGATCGCGCCGCTTCTCTACGTCCCCGGCGTTCCGGTTCTCGGACGGAGGATCTACGCGGCCGTGGCGGCGCGGCGGCACCGCACCGGATGTCCCGTCCCGGCGGGGTCCGCGGTCCCTTGAGA
>JBKOZO010000033.1:0-47803 GCA_046725935.1 Acidobacteriota bacterium
AGCCCAAGGACGACACTCCGATTCCAGTTTTCTTCCAGGAGTCTCCGGGACCGGCGCGCGAGAATCCCAAGCGCTCGCCGCTCTCCGACGCGGACCGCCGAGCGGGCGGCGGCGATCGCTCGAAGCCGAAATCCGACACACCCTTCATCCCCGAGGCGCCCGGCGTCGCAGGGCTGGCGCCGGGGCCGAAGGCACGACGCGTCCCGGGAAGCGACGTTCCTGCGCGCAAGGGAGCGACCGCCGAAGCGGAGCGGCGCCCCGCCCAGGGCGGCGGCGCGGCCGCGTCTGCTGAAAAAGCCGAAAAACCGGAGACCGCGAAGCCTTCCGAGTTCCCGACCGACATGCGGCCGCAGATGGGAAGCGGTCCGACCGAGGTGACCAAGCTTGCGGGTCTGGACCGGGCGATTCGCGAGGCCGCGCGCGGCGCGGCCGGCGGCGAAGGAGGCGCTCCCCGTGCCAACCCGGACGGCGGTTTCGTGGATTCGGGCCCGATCTCCTTCGACACGACCTGGTACGACTGGGGCCCGTACGCGGCCGAGATGGTGCGCCGCATCAAGCTTCACTGGGACGTTCCGGAGCTGGCCCGGCTGGGGTTCAAGGGGAAGCTGACCGTCCGGTTCTACATCCTGGCCGACGGCACCGTGGCGGACGCGAAGATCATCCGAGGCTCGGGGACTCCTCCATTCGACCACGCCGCGTTCCAGGCCATCGTGACGTCTTCGCCGTTCCGACCGCTGCCGGCGGACCTGCACTCCCAGCGCGAGGGCGTGACCGTAACCTTTTTCTACAACCTGCGTCCTGAAGAGGATGCGGCCGAGGCCCGCAAGTGAACGATCCGGAGCGCATTCGCGAGGTTCTGGAGACGGCGGAAACCGTTGCGGTCGTGGGCTGCTCGCCGGATCCCTCGAGGGCCTCGTACACCATCGCACGCTACCTGCTGTCGCAGGGCTACCGGGTCGTGCCGGTCAACCCCAACCACGAGGAGCTGCTCGGGCAGAAGTGCTACCCGTCCCTTTCGGAGATCCCGGCCGACGTCCGCGTGGACATCGTGGACGTCTTCCGGCGTTCGGAGCACGTAGCGGGGATCGCCCGGGAGGCGATCGCCCGCGGCGTCCCGTTCGTATTCCTCCAGAAGGGCGTGATCGATCCGGACGCGGCCCGGCGGCTCGAGGAGGCCGGGATCGGGGTCGCCATGGACCGGTGCATCCTCGTCGAGCACGAACGGCTCGGAATTGCCCCCAAATCCAGGAATGCCACCCCGAAAGGCGGCGTTTCTTCCTTGTCCCGTAGCGGGACCCAACATTAGGCCCAACATTAGGAGAGAGAGACGTTTCATATGCAACCTACCACGAAGCGAGCGCTTTCTTTTTCGGCCCTGATCGGAGCCGCCGTCGTCTTCGGCATGGTGGTCGCCGGCTCCGTGAACGTGACGCCCCGGTCGGAGGCCCAGCGCGAGATCACGCCGGCCGCCTCGCGGCCCCACACCGGCTCCGTGCTTCTTCCCTCCTTCGCCGACATCGCTCAGGAAGTCATGCCCTCGGTCGTCTCGATCACCTCGACGGACATCGTCAAGGGAAATCGGGGCCGCCGCTACATGAACCAGAGCCCCTTCGGCGAGGGCGATCCGTTCGAGTTCTTCTTCGGCCCTCCGGGCGGCCAGAACCGCCGCGGCATGCCCCGCGATGAGGAGGAGCACAAGGAAGTCCAGGGCGGAACCGGTTTCATCATTTCCGAGGACGGCTACGTCGTCACCAACAACCACGTCATCGACGGCGCCGACAAGATCGAAGTCCGCATCAACAACAAAGAGAAGTACACCGCCAAGCTCGTAGGCAAGGATTCGGCGACGGACCTCGCGCTGCTGAAGATCGACGCCAGGCAGCGTCTCACGCCGCTCCAGCTCGGCGACTCCGAGAAGCTGCGCGTGGGCGAGTGGGTCATGGCGATCGGCGATCCCCTGAACTTCGACAAGACCGTCACGGTCGGGGTCGTGTCCGCCAAGGACCGCTCGGGCCTGACGGCCGACGCCGCCACGCGGAGCTTCGAGAACTACATCCAGACGGACGCGGCGATCAACTTCGGGAACTCCGGAGGGCCGCTGCTCAACGTCAACGGCGAGGTCATCGGCATCAACACCGCGATCTTCCGTCCGGCCCAGAACATCGGCTTCGCCGTTCCGATCAACACTCTGAAGACGATCCTTCCCCAGCTGCGCGAGAAGGGTAAGGTCACGCGCGGATTCCTGGGCATCAACATCCGCAACGTCGACTCCGACCGCGCCGCGGCCTTCGGCCTGAAGACGCAGGACGGAGCGTTCGTCGAGTCCGTGGAGCCGGGCAAGCCGGCCGACAAGGCGGGCGTGAGGCCGGGCGACACGATCGTGAAGGTCGACGCCGTTCCGGTCAAGGACACGCGCGACCTGATCGGCTACGTGTCCGGCAAGGCTCCGGGCAGCAAGGTGCAGCTGACGGTGGTCCGCGACGGCAAGGAGACCACATCGACCGCGACGCTGGCCGAGCGCAAGGACGAGAACAACGAGGACGAGGAAACCGGCAAGCTCGGCGCGGAGAACGGCGGCACGCCCGGCAAGATCGGGATCCAGGTCCAGGAGCTGACGTCGCAGATGCGGCAGATGCAGCGGATCAAGCCCGAGATCGAGGGCCTGCTGGTCGTCCGCGTCAAGGAGGTCTCGCCGGCCGCCGACGCCAACATCCAGGAAGGCGACATCATCACGCAGGTCAACGGCCAGAAGGTCGTCTCGACCGACGAGTTCGCCAAGCTCGTCGCCAAGGCGAAGAAGGGCGACTACCTGAAGCTCTACGTCTACAACCCGCGGGCGGACGTCTCGCGGTTCGCCCTGGTCAAGCTCGAGGATTGACGGCCTCGATTTTTCCCGGTATTCCCGCGCCCGCCTCTTCGGCGGGCGCTGACTTTTTGGGGGAAGAGGGGGAGGGAATAACCTCCGGCCGATTCCTGTAACGGAGAGCGATGGCACAGCGCATCATGGTCGTCGACGACAACGCCGACATCCGCGACAGCCTGCGGAGGGTGTTGGAGCTGGAGGGCTACGAAATGGTCGAAGCCGCCAGCGGTCCCGTCGCGCTCGCGGAGCTCGACGCCGGTCCCGTGGACGCCGTGCTCCTCGACATCAAGATGAACGGCATGGACGGCATGGAGGTCCTCGACCGGATCGTGGCCCGCCACGAGGCCCCGCCGGTCCTGATGATCTCGGGCCACGGGGACATCGCGACGGCGGTGGAGTCCACCCGGCGAGGGGCCATGGACTTCCTCGAGAAGCCCCTCCAGCGGGAGCGCGTCCTCGTCTCCGTCAAGAACGCGCTTTCGGGCAACCGGCTGCGCGCCGAGAACGAGCGGCTTCGCCGCCGCGTGGACGAGGAGACCGTTCTCGTCGGCGACAGCGAGCCGATGAAGCGCCTGCGCGCCGACGTGGCCCGCGCCGCTCCGACCACGGCGACGGTCCTGATCCTGGGCGAGAGCGGCACCGGCAAGGAGCTCGTGGCGCGGGAGATCCACCGGGGCTCCAAGGTTGCCGGCGGCCCGTTCATCCAGGTCAACTGCGCGGCGATTCCCGAGGAGCTCATCGAATCGGAGCTCTTCGGCCACGAGAAGGGCTCCTTTACCGGCGCCGTGCGCAAACAGATCGGCAAGTTCGTCGAGGCCGACGGCGGAACGATCTTCTTGGACGAGGTCGGCGACATGTCGGCGCGCGCTCAGGCGAAGGTCCTGCGCGTTCTGGAGGCCGGCGAAGTCGAGCCCGTCGGCGCCGCCCGCGTGGGGCGCGTCAACGTCCGCGTGATCGCGGCGACCAACCGCGACCTGACCGAGTCGATCAAGGCGGGCCGGTTCCGCGAGGACCTCTACTTCCGGTTGAACGTGGTCCCGCTGACCACGCCGCCGCTGCGCGAGAGGCCGCAGGACATTCCGGCGCTGACCGAGCACTTCACGAAGCTCTTCTCCGAACGCGATCACCGCAAGCCCCGCCGCTTCGCGGGCAGCGCCCTCGCCGTGCTCGCGGCTCGGAGCTGGCCCGGCAACGTGCGCGAGCTGAAGAACCTGATCGAACGGGTCCTCATCATGACGGACGCCGACCCCATCGAAGGAAAGGACCTCCCTCCCGAGGCCCGCGTCGCGCCGGCCGAGATCTCGGAGCGCGGACGGGAGCTGGAGACGCTGTCGGAGTTCAAGGAGTACGCCGAGCGCGAGTTCCTCGTCGCCAAGCTCCGCGAGAACGGCTGGAACATCAGCCGCACGGCCGAAGTCATCCAGACGCCACGGTCCAACCTGTACAAGAAGATCGAGCACCACAAGATCGCGAGGGAAACGGAGAACCACCGGACGTCGGGTTAGACTCTCCCGGCGTGATCTCCCTCGCGGACTTCGAAGCGACCGGGGCGCTTCTCACCGGACACTTCCGCCTCTCCTCCGGTCTTCACTCCGACCGGTATCTCCAGTGCGCGCGCCTGCTGATGTGGCCCGAGAAGGCCGAGCAGGCCGGGCGCGAGCTCGGAGCGAAGCTCTCGGAGTTCGGCGCGCGGGCCGTCGTCTCGCCCGCCTTGGGCGGCGTCGTCATCGGGCACGAGACCGGCCGCGCCCTGGGCCTTCCCGCGATGTTCGTCGAGCGCCAGGACGGCGCCTTCGCGCTGCGGCGTGGCTTCGCACTCGAGGCGGGAGAGCCCGTCGTCGTCGTCGAAGACGTCTTCACCACCGGGAAAAGCACGCAGGAAGCGTCCGCCGCGGTCGAGGCCGCCGGCGGACGAGTCGTGGCCGTCGGATCCATCGTGGATCGCGGACTGCCGCCCGGAGTCTTCTCCGTCCCCGCGCGGTCCCTGCTGTCGCTCTCGGTCCCGTCCTGGCCGGAGGCCGAGTGCCCGCTGTGCCGCAAGAACGTGCCGATCGATTCTCCCGGCAGCCGCTTCCAGAAGTCGTAGACTCTGCGCCATGGATTTGAAGAGCCTCTGCGTCTACTGCGGCTCGAGTCCCTCGCCGGACCCGGCCTATGAAGCCGAGATCCGAGCGTTCGGCAAAGAGCTGGCGGCGCGCGGCGTTCGGCTGATCTACGGAGGCTCCTCGCGCGGCCTGATGGGAGCGCTCGCGGACGAGGTTCTGAAGGCCGACGGCAAAGTCGTGGGCGTGATCCCAAAGGCGCTGGAGGGCCGCGAAGCGGCGCACCGAGGATTGACCGAGCTGAAGGTCGTCGGCTCCTTTCACGAGCGCGAGCAGATGCTGTTCGACCTCGCCGACGGATTCGTGGCCTTCCCCGGTGGCTTCGGCACGATGGAAGAGATCATCGAGATGATCACCTGGAAGCAGGTGGGAATCCATGGCAAGCCGATCGTCCTCGCCAACATCGGAGGCTACTTCGATCCGCTCGTGCGGCAGTTCGACGTGGCGATCGAGAAGAAGTTCGCCCGCAAGGAGGATCGGATCCTCTTCGCGGTGGCCGAGAGCACGAAAGCGATCCTGACGTTTCTGGAAGGCGCGCCGGTGATGGCGCGCAAGGCCGGGGACTGGGCCTGACTCTAGTCTTGGTCGCGAAGCTTCACGTCTTCCAGTAGCCGCCGGTTGATCGCCACCAGGTCTGCGAGAAGTGCGATCAGGAACGTCTGAAAGCCGACGACGATGAGTACGGCTGCGAGGATCAGCGACTGGACGTGGCCTCCCGGGTTCGGCGAGAAGAAGTAGAAGTAGAGGAACCGCAGGATCAGCGCGGCGCCGGCCGCGACGAAGACGGCCGCCGGGATCGAGAGCATCTTCAGCGGCTTGTAGAGCGCCGTGATCCGCAGGACGTTGGCGCCCTGCAGGAGCACGTACTTCGTCGTCGACGTGAAGAGCCGCGAGGGCCGGACCGGAGGATGCGCGCGGACGGGCACCGAGACGACCCGGAGGCCCTTGTAGCCGGCCTGGATGAGCGTCTCCAGCGTGTAGGTCAGCTTCGAGAAGACCTGGATGCGGCGCGCGGCGTCGCGCGAGAGGGCTCGGAATCCCGAGGCCGCGTCGGTGATGTGGACGCCGGAAGCCTGGCGGACCACCCAGCTGCCGAGGCGCTGGAGCAAGCGCTTGCCGGGTGAGAAGTGCGCGAGCTCGCCGGGCCCGCGGTCGCCGATCGCCAGATCCGCGCGGCCTTCGAGGATGGGAGCCGTCAGGGCCGGCACGTCGGCCGGGTCGTACTGGAGATCCGCGTCGAAGTTGACGATGACGTCGGCGCCCATCGCGAGCGCCGCCTTCAGTCCGTTCGAAAACGTTTCGGCGAGACCCCGGTTCGTGGTGTTGCGGGCGACGCGGTCGGCCCCCGCCTGCTTGGCGAGTTCCGCCGTGCGGTCGGTCGAGCCGTCGTCCACGACCAGGATCTCGACCGCCTGGAAGCCGGCCACGCGTCGCGGCAGCGCGGCGATGGCCTTTCCGATCGTCGCCTCTTCGTTGTACGCGGGAATCTGGATGACGAGCTTCATGCGCGCGCGGACGTTCGCGCGGCCCACATCATAGTCGCGGCCAGCGCGGCGAGTCCGGCGAGCGAGACGCCGAGCTCGGCGCGTGGAACCCGAAACCGGCCTTCGATCCGATGCGCTCCGGCCGGCACTTCGAGGCCAAGGAAGAGCCCGTTGACCACGAGAGGCCTTTCTTCGCGCCCGTCCAGAAAGAGGCGCCAGTACGGCGAGAACGCTTTCTGCGACGTCGCGAGAATCGCCTCGCGGGTCGCGTCGGTCTCGAGCGAGAAGCTCTCGGACGAGAGCGCGGAAACTCGGACTGGGCCCGGCGGGCCCGGAGGCGACTTCGCGTGCGATGCGAACTGGACCGCCGCGTCCGGAGAAACGAAGACGACCTCCGCCAGCATGTCGCGCCTCGCCGAGGCCGCTTGGGCGACGCCGCCGGGCAGCGCGCGTTCCACGAGACGAAAGCGCGGGAACGCCGTGGGCCTCTCGAAGAGCGTCATGTCGGAGCCGTCGTAGACGCGCGGCCAGGACCCGGTCTCGGCGCGTACGGGCGTGCCCTCGAGATGAAACGACGCCGAGTCTCGCGCTTCGACGTCGGCTCCCACCGGCGACGCCGAGCCGGGAGGCGCCGCGAGATACCGTACGCCGAGCAGGTCCAGGACCGGCGACGAAGGGTCCAGAGACTGCGGATCGAAGGCGAGATAGGTTCCGTAGCCGCCGAACGCGTTCGGGTCCGCCGACGCGAGGAGGCGGCGGTACGGCTCCTCGAACAGAAAGTGTCCCCGCGCGTCTTCGAGCCCCAGCGCCTCGGATACGTTGGGGATCAGCGTCCAGCCGGCGGCCGCGAACCGCGCACCCCCTTCCGACAGCTCCCGCAGCCGCGCGATGCCGGGGGTGTCGCGGAAGACGGCGTCGGAGGGACGGCACTCGGGATAGAAGTCGAGCGCGAGGAAGGCTAAGGGAACGGCCACAAGAAACGGGACCGTACGAAGGCAGAGGGTCGAGACCGAGTTCGCGGTAGCCAGCCGTTCCAACGCTTCGACCCCGCATGTGGAGAGGATCGCGACGGCCAGCACGATCAGGATCCGGGCCCGCGAAAAGAGCGTGATGTCGAGAAAGGGAAGGCGGCCGACCGCGGAGAGGATCGCGCCGCCGGCGTAGAGCGGCAGGGCGACGGCGGCTCCGAGGATCACGGCGAAGACGGCCTCCCGGCGGCGCTTGAGCGCGGAGAGTCCCCAAAACGCGAGCGCCCCCGCGGCGAGCCCGACGCCGGCCGCGGTCTCCATGTAGTTGTCTCCGGAAATCCAGCCCACGCCCGCATAGTCGTCGCGGCGCGGCGTTCCCTGGTAGTCGGGGACGAAGTAGAGGCGCACGTGGCGCAGCGGCAGCGCGTAGGAGCTGCCGAGGCCCTTCCGCAGCTCGGAATAGCCGGAGGTCCGGAGAAACCGGGCCGTCGCCAGGATGGAGGGCAGCAGGATCGCGCACGCGATCGCCGAGGCCGCCGCCAGTCGGCCGACCGCCCGGACCGCGCCCCGGAAACGCGCGCCGACCGCCCGGACGAGGAGATACAGAGCCGCCGCGATTGCGCCGAAGAGGACCCAGTGCGGGTACCCGCCGGCGAGGCACAGCATGATCGAGAGCGAGGCGAAGCGCAGTGTCCGCGCGGCGCCGTCGTCGAAGGCCCGGTCCACGGCCATCAGGAGAAGGGGATACGTCACCGAGACCGAGGTGTGCATCCACAGGGCCCATACCGTCTGCGCGGTCGAAAACGCCCAGGTCGCGGCGCCGGCCGCCGCCGCGAGATCCGAGAAGCGGCGGCTTCGCAGAAACGCGTACATCGCGACGAATGCGAAGTTGATCTTGAGAAACAGGATGCCGGTCTCGATCAGGGACTCGGGCAGGATCAGGGCGGGCAGCCACGTAAACGGCGACAGAAACCCGCGCGCGATCAGGAAAGCGCCGACCGACCCGGAGGCGACCCACGCGTTGAAGAAGAATCCGCGCGGGGGCCGGCGCAATCGCACCAGCGTCGTCTGGCCTGATGCCGACTGGTCCGAGAGCAGCCGGTTCTCGGCCTCGAGCACACCGCCCGGGCTCATGCGCCACGGGTGCTGGGCGCGGACGTAGTCGTGGGAGGAGAAGACCCCGCCCGTGAAGAGGAGCGGGGCGAAGAGGATCAGGTCGAAGGCGAGGAGGGTCGCGCCGCCGAAGGACCGGAAGAACTCACGCACGCGCCACGATCACCCGGAAGTAGGAATCCACCCAGCCGCGGGAAAGCAGGTGGTCTTCCAGCGCGATCAGGCGCGAGAGTGCGTCGGTTCGGTCTTCGCGGAGCCTGGCGACGTCGAGGCACGGAAAGACGAACCAGAGGACGTTGCCGCCGTAGGGCCGGTCCTCGAGAATCTCGAAGAGGCGGCGGCACGCCGGCAGGATCGCGCTCGAGCGTACGGACTCGGAGGGGTCGTCCATGGGCAGCGGAATCGCGAGCTCCGGACGGTTCTTCAGCTCCTCGGGCAGCGCGTCGAAAGCGCTGCGGGCGAATCCCCACATCGCGTCGGTCCACTCCGAGCGCGACGGACCCATGTACTCGTCCAGGAAGAGGAGACCCCCCGGCTTCAAGGCCGCACGCGTCTGCTCGAGGACGCGCTCGACGTTGCGGACGTGGTGCAGAGACCCGTGGAAGAAGACGACGTCGTAGCGCCGCGGCGGGAGCCGGATCGCGTTGATGTCTTCGACGCGGTAGTCGAGGCGCCGGGCCAGCCCCGCTTCCTCGGCGCCCCGGCGGGCTTCGGCGATCGCCTCGGGCGAGAAGTCCACGCCCTCCACGCGCTCGCAGACGCCCTTGGCGACGACGTCCCGCTCGAGCAGCCCCGTGCCGCATCCCACCGAGAGGCCCAGCGGCACCGGCTCGGGGACGTAGCGTTGCGCGAACCATTCCATCGGCCAGCGGTTGGGGTCGCCGGTGACGCGCCGATTGATCGCTCGCCGCACCAGGGGCTGCGCTCCCCAGTAGCGGTCCTCTTCTTCGCCGGGGGCCCCGGCGTCCCAGAATTCGCGAGCCGACGCTGCCTCGGCGCGCGCCGCGCGCAATGCGTTCCAGCGCCGAGCGAAGGAGGCGAGCGACGCGCGGATGGCGGAGGACATTCTCGAGAGTTCGATCCAGTGTAGCAGGCCGGTCCGCTCCGTTTGCTCCTCACCTCGAGGGTCTGGTAAATTCCGCATCCCCGGCGGCAGCGCCGGGCACGATCTTTACCAACTAGGGACGAGGGCCGGGATGAAAATGCCCCTGCGGGCTTCCGGCCGCCAGCCCCCCGGGAAACCGGGATCGAAGAACAGGCTCGTAGCTCAGGGGGAGAGCACTACCTTGACACGGTAGGGGTCAGCGGTTCAAATCCGCTCGAGCCTACCAATTTCTTCGAACGCAGGCGCTTAGCTCAGCTGGGAGAGCGCTTCCTTCACACGGAAGAGGTCAACGGTTCGATCCCGTTAGCGCCTACCAGAAGTCATTTTTTACGCGGGGTGACCCGCGTTTTTTCATTTTGGGTGCAACACAATGGAAGCCCTGGCGCAGACGGTGACGATTACGCTTCCCGACGGCTCGACGAAGACGGTGCCGGCGGGAACCACGCTCCGCGACATCGCGGCGGGCATCGGCCCGCGCCTCGCGAAAGACGCGCTTGCCGGAAAGCTCGACGGCAAGCTCGTCGACCTCGCGACGGCGGTCCGCTCGGACGCGAGGGTCGAGATCGTGACCCCGAAGTCGCCGGAAGCGCTGGATCTCTACCGGCACTCGACGGCCCACCTGACGGCCAACGCGGTGAAGCGGCTGTTCCCGACGGTCCAGATCGGGATCGGCCCCGCGATCGAGAACGGCTACTACTACGACTTCTCGCCGGACCGCCCGTTTACGCCCGACGACCTGGCGGCGATCGAAGCCGAGATGCGCAAGATCATCGCCGAGGACAACGCCATCGAGCGTTCCGAGATGTCCAAGGACGACGCGATCCGGATCTTCGAGGGCCAGAACGATCCTCTGAAAGTCGAGATCATCCGCGGGATCCCGGACGAGAGGGTCTCCTGTTACCGGCAGAAGGACTTCATCGACCTCTGCCGGGGCCCGCACGTTCCCTCCACGGGAAAGCTTGGCGTCTTCAAGCTCACGCACACGGCCGGCGCGTACTGGAAGGGCGACGAGAAAAACCCGATGCTCCAGCGCATCTACGGGGCCTGCTTCCTGACGCAGAAGGAGCTCGACGAGCACCTGACGCGCCTGGAGGAGGCCCGCTCGCGCGATCACCGCAGGCTCGGCAAGGAGCTGGACCTCTTCTCCTTCCACCCATGGGCGCCCGCCTCGCCCTTCTTCCACCCGAAGGGCGCGGTGCTCTACAACGGTCTGCTCGAGTACCTCCGGAAGGAGTACCGGCGGCGCGGGTACGAAGAAGTGATGACGCCGCAGATCTTCGACGCGGAGCTCTTCAAGTTGTCGGGCCACTACGCGAACTACCACGACAACATGTACTGGACGTCGATCGACGAGCGGGAGTTCGGCGTAAAGCCGATGAACTGCCCGGGCCACCACCTGCTCTACCGGGAGCGGCTGTGGTCGTACCGCGAGCTGCCGGTCCGGTACGCGGATTTCGGCCGGCTCCACCGTTACGAGCTGTCCGGCGTGACGGCCGGGCTGACGCGCGTGCGCACCTTCTCGCAGGACGACGGGCACGTCTACCTCCCTTTCGAGCAGGTCGAAGACGAGGTATTCCGGTTCCTCGACTTCCTGGACGCGGTCTACGGGACCTTCGGCTTCACGGATGTCGAGATCTCGCTGGGGCTGCGCCCGGCGCAGCGCGCGGGCACTGACGAGCAGTGGGACCGCGGCGAGGCGGCCCTGGAGGCGGCGCTGAAGAAGACGGGACGGCCCTTCGTCCTCACGCCGGGCGACGGCGCTTTCTACGGCTCCAAGATCGACTTCCGCGTGAAGGACGCGATCGGACGCCCGTGGCAGCTCGGCACCATCCAGTGCGACCTGACCCAGCCCGAGCTCTTCGATCTGACCTACATCGGCGAAGACGGGAAGCACCACCGCCCGGCCGTGCTGCACCGGGCGATCCTGGGTTCGCTCGAGCGCTTCATCGGGATCCTCGTCGAGCACACCGGCGGCAACTTCCCGTTCTGGATCGCGCCCGTGCAGGCGGTGGTCCTTGCGGTCTCGGACCGGTTCGCGGACGCCGCGCGCGCGGCCGCGGAGAAGCTGTCGGAGGCAGGCCTGCGGGTGGAGGTCGACGACCGCAACGAGAAGCTCGGAGCCCGCATCCGCAGGGCCGAGCTCCAGAAGGTGCCGGCGATGCTGGTCGTCGGCGAGAAGGAAGCCGCGTCCGGATCGGTCGCGGTGCGCCTGCGTCACGGAGGCGACGCCGGCACGATGCCCCTGTCCGATTTTCTCGCGGCCGCCACGGCGGCGGTCGCGAGCCGGAAGGCCGAACCGATTTTGGAGGTGAAAGATCGATAAGAAGAGCATCCGCGTCAACGAGCAGATCCGCTGGAAGGAGGTCCGCCTGATCGGCGCCGAAGGAGAGGCGCTGGGTATCGTCGGAATGTCCGACGCTCTCCAGAAGGCGCGCGACGCCGGCCTGGACTTAGTCGAGATCGCGCCGACCGCCAGCCCGCCGGTCTGCCGGATCATGAACTTCGGAAAGTTCATCTACCAGCAGAAAAAGAAGCAGCAGGACTCCAAGAAGAAGCAGAAGACGACACAGGTCAAAGAAGTGAAGTTCCGGCCCAACATCGACGACCACGACTACGACTTCAAGATGAAGAACATCCTGAAGTTCCTGTCGCACGGCGACAAGGTCAAGGCCACGGTCCAGTTCCGCGGGCGCGAGATGGCGCGCCGCGAGAACGGCCAGAAAGTCCTCGACCGCCTGCTCGCGGATCTGACCGGCCACGCGGTGGCCGAGTCGCGGTCGGAGATGCTCGGCAACCGGCTCTATCAGATCCTGGCGCCGGTCAAGCACGAGAAAGCGGCCAAGGCGTAACGCCCCGCACACGGAGGAAGACAGAGATGCCGAAACTCAAGACCCATCGGGGCGCCGCCAAGCGGTTCAAGAAGACCGCCGGCGGAAAGTTCAAGCGCGCGAAGGCCTTCAAGAGCCACATCCTGACGAAGAAGGCTCCGGGCCGGAAGCGCGGACTCGCCCAATCCACCACCGTATCCAAAGCCGACGTTCGTCGCGTGCGGGAGATGCTGCCGTACGCGTAGTGGCCGGCCCGCGACGGCGGCGGTGCGACCGCCGCCCGCCGAACGAACTCACAGGAGATTGAAAGATGCCTCGAGTCAAAAGGGGACCCAAGAGAAAGAACCGCCGCGCAAAGACGCTGGCGCTGGCCAAGGGGTACTACGGGACCAAGTCCAAGTCGTACCGCATGGCCAAGCTCCAGGTCGAGAAGTCGCTGGTCTACGCCTACCGCGACCGCAAGGCGAAGAAGCGCGACTTCCGCGGGCTCTGGATCGTGCGGATCAACGCCGCCGCGCGGGAGCACGAGCTCTCCTACAGCCGGCTCATGGACGGCCTGAAGAAAGCGGGCAACGAGATCAATCGCAAGATGCTGGCCGAGCTCGCCGTGTCGGATCCGGCGGCCTTCACGCACCTGGTCGGCGTCGCCAAGCAAGCCCTGAAGACCGCCTAGGTCGCCGTTGGCTCCGCTCGACGCCGCCAACGAGCTGCTGCGCTCCTTTCGCGAGGAGATCGGGAAGGGTGTGTCCACGCGCGCCGAGTTCGAGCGCCTCAAGGGCCGGTACCTGGGCCGCGAGAAGGGGCTGGTGCCGGGACTCTTCGCGCAGCTGAAGTCTCTGCCGCCGTCCGAGCGCGCCGCATTCGGCGAGGCCGCCAACGGCGTCAAGCGCGAGATCGAGGCGGCGATCGGAAAGCTCTCGACCGACTTGGAGAACCGCGAGGCCGCCTCGCGCGACCGCGCGGCCGCCGTGGACGCCACGCTGCCAGGCCGCGGCCCCCGACCGGGGGGACTGCACCCGATCACGATCGTCCGCCGGCGCATCGAGGACATCTTCCGGCGCATGGGCTACACGATCGCCGACGGTCCGGAGGTCGAAAACGACTTCCACAACTTCGAGGCTCTCAACTTCCCGGCGGATCACCCCGCGCGCGACTCGCAGGACACGCTGCTCCTCGACCGCAAGGCCGTGTCGCCGCTGCTCCTGCGCACGCACACCTCGCCCGTCCAGATCCGGGAGATGCGCAAGCACGGCGCGCCACTGCGGATCCTGGTGCCGGGCCGCGTGTACCGGAAGGACGAGGTGGATGCGACCCATTCGCCGGTCTTTCACCAGGTCGAGGGCCTCGTCGTGGACAAGGGCATCTCGATGGCGGACCTGAAGGGGACCGTGTCCGTGTTCCTCGAAGAGCTCTTCGGCAAGGGAACGCGGACGCGCTTCATCCCGACCTTCTTCCCGTTCGTCGAGCCGGGCGTCGACGTCGCGATGTCGTGCATTTTCTGCAAGGGATCGGGCTGCGGAAAGTGCAAGGGGTCGGGCTGGATCGAGATCATGGGCGCGGGCATGGTGCACCCCCGCGTGCTCCAGGGCGTGGCGATCGACCCCGAGGACTACACCGGGTTCGCGTTCGGCCTGGGGATCGACCGCGTCGCTCTGCTGAAGTACGGCTTCCCGGACCTGCGCCTGCTGTTCGAGGGCGACGAACGCTTTCTGCGTCAGTTCGCGGGTCGGCAGTGAAGTTCTCGCTGGAATGGCTCTCGGATTTCGTGGACGTCGACGCGGCGGGCGGCGCCGACGGCGCGCGCCGGCTCCTCGACCAGGCCGGGATCCCGGTCGAGTCGGTCGAGACCGGCGCTCACGGCGAGATCCTCGACGCCGAGATCACGCCCAACCGTCCCGACGCGATGGGGCACCGGGGGCTCGCCCGCGAGATCGCGGCGATGGCGGGGCTGCCGATGCGCGATCAGCGCGAGCGCTACGCCGAGCCTCCCTGCGGGGGCGACACGGCCGAGCACCTGACATCGATCGTGATCCAGGTGCCGCGTCTGTGCCGGCGGTTCGGGGCGCGCCTGGTCCGGAACATCGGCCCCGGCGCCGCGTCCGATCTCGTACGCCGGAGGCTCGGGTCGATCGGGGCCAAGTCGATCTCGGCGGCCGTGGACGCCACCAACTACGTCCTCTGGGACACCGCGCAGCCCCTCCACGCCTTCGATTTCGACCGTCTCCGCGGGGGTCTCCTCATCGTCCGCAAGGCGCAGAAGGGGGAGAAGCTCGTCACCCTCGACGGAATCGAGCGCGTGCTCGAGACGTCGGACGTCGTCGTCGCGGACGCCGATAGGGCGGTCTCGCTCGCGGGCGTCATGGGGGGCCTCGACACGGCGGTCACCGAAAACACCCGCAACGTCCTGCTCGAGGCGGCGTGGTGGGATCCGGTCACCGTGCGGCGGACGGCGCGCCGCCTCGGCATGCACACGGACGCTTCGCACCGGTTCGAACGGGGCGCCGACATCGAGGCGATCCCCGGGGCGCTCAACCTCGCCGCGCGACTGCTCGCGGATGCGGCGAGCGGCATGGTCGCGCCCGGGTTCCTCGATGCCCATGGCGCCGCCGTCCGCGTGCGCAAGACGACGCTGCGCCTCTCCCGTCTGCGGCTGCTGTCGGGAGACTTCCGGCTCACCCTGGAATTCGCCGAGGAGGCGCTCGCGCGCCTGGGTTTCGTCAGCGAGCGCCGCGGCAAGCACCTCTCGGTCTCGATCCCGCTGTTTCGCCCGGACGTGCGGCGCGAGGACGACCTCGTCGAGGAGGTGCTCCGCGTCTACGGATACGACCGGCTGCCCTCGCGTCTGCCCGCGGCGTGGTCTCCCGGCGGCTGGAGCGGGCCGTTCCGGCCGGTCGAGGAGCGCCTCGCCGACATCGCCGCATCGGAGGGACTGCTGGAGGCGATCAACTATCCGTTCGTGGATCGCGAGTCCGACGAGCGGCCGTGGCAGGGTTGGCTGCGCGCGACCGAGACGGCGGTCGAACCGCTCGGCATCCTGAATCCCCTCGACGCGGAGCGGCGCCACCTGCGCGCGACGCTCGTGCCGGGCCTGCTCGAAACCGTTTCACGGAACCTCCGGCACGGCTCCTCCGGCGTCGCCCTGTTCGAAATCGGACGCGCCTTCGGCGGCGCGGGAGACTCGGACCACCCCGAGACCTTCGAATCGCGGCGGCTCGCGTTCGCGCTCGCGGGGGAGCGCCGCTCCCACTGGAGCATTCCGGAGAAGTTGCGCGGCGCGAGTTTCTTCGACGCGAAGGGTCTGGTGGAGACGCTGGTGTCTCCGTGGATGTCCCCGGATGAGCTGCTCTGGACGCCGCTGCGGGCCGACGCGCTGACTCCCGGCGCGGCGGCGGCCGCGCGCACCCGCTCGGGTCGACTGGTCGCTCTCGCGGGCCTCGTCTCGGGCGCGGAGCGGGAGAAGCGCGGCATTCACGGCGAGGTCTTCGTGGGCGAGATCCTGATCGACGAGCTCGGCGGCGGCGGGCGGCCATTCGTCTTCCAGCCGTTCTCCCCGCTTCCGTCGATCACGTCGGACCTTTCGTTCACGCAGCCCAAGACGCTGACCTGGGAAGCCGTCGAGACGTTCGTGCGTGAGAAGCGCCTCGCGCATTTGGAGTCTCTGCGGCTCCTGGACCGCTACGAGGGCCCCGGGGTTCCGGAGGGATCCGTGAAGACCACGATCCGATTGACGTTCCGCTCGGGCGAGCGCACGCTCGCTCAGGAGGAGATCAACCGCCAGGTGCAGGGTCTCGCCGGAGAGCTCTCCGCGCGGCTCGGCGTCACGTTTGCGTGAGGAAGGGAAGAAGAGACGCATGGACACGACCAAGGTTTTCGACACGCTGGAACGGAAGATCGAGCGGCTGCTGGCGCGGCTGAAGTCGCTCGAGGGCGAGAACGAGAAGCTCAAGGCGGACCTGGCCGCCGCGCGCAAGGCCGAGAAAGAAGCCGGCGATTCCCGCGGCGTTGTCGAAAAGCTGGAACGCGAGCAGGACCAGGTGCGCGAGCGCCTCGAGAAGCTCATTCACGCCCTCGAAGCCGCCGAGGAGAGCCGCAAGTCCTAACGCCGGTGGACGCTCCGGACACGCTGCCCGTCTTCGGGCCGCGCTGCTTTCTGTGCGGAAGCCCGGAGCTCAAACCCCTCTCGGCCGGAGCGGGGCGGAAGTGGCGCGTCTGCGGGCAGTGCGGGCTGGTGCGGCAGCAGGACCCCCCGCCTCCCGAAGTCACGCAGCGCCAGTACGGCTTCGCCCCGCTCCACGGGGAAAGCCGTCCCGCTTCCTGGGACCAGCAACGGCCCGAGCCGCACCACGTGTTCAAGTTCTGGATCGTGGGCGAGGCGCTGCGAGCGCATGGCCTGAAAGGGAGGCTCGTGGACGTCGGCTGCGGCAGCGGCCTGCTCCAGGATTACCTGAAGACGCTCGGCTGGACGGATCCGGTCGGGATCGAGCCCTCGGGCAACCCGGCCGGCCGCGAACGTCTCGGCCTCGAGATCTACAACGAACCCGTGGAGGATGTTCTGCGCCGGCCCGGCTTTGCGGAAAGCTTCGACGTGGCCGTGGCGCATCACGTCATCGAGCACAGCTACGACCCGGTTGGGTTCCTCGCGCACCTGCGCGGCCTGCTGAAGCCCGGCGGGAGCGCGTTCATCGCCACCCCGAACATGCGGGGAATCTCGATGCGCTGGAAGACGCTGGCCAGCCGGCTCGGCTGGAAGCGACGGCCCTTCCGGCATCTCGACTACCCCAAGCACGTCGTCCTCTTTCACAAGGACAACCTTCCCCGGCTCGTCCACGCCGCCGGCTTCGAAATCCTGGACGTCCAGACCTACACCCGAGCGTCGGGGGATCGCGCCCGGCGTCCCCGGCGATTCCTCCTGTGGGACCGGCTGGGTCTGGGCGACAACATGTACGTCGTTGCGCGCCGGCCACTTCCGTAACCCGTTGACTCCGTTCACCAAACCGAACTAGACTGCCCGCGAAAGGAGTCAGCGTCTCGAAGTGGACAAGCGGGGCAGCGTGACTCAGGTCGAGATCTTCGGGCAGACCTACAGTGTCCGCGCCGATGGCGAGACCGGGTACGTGCATGACCTGGCCCGCTTCGTGGATTCCCGAATGAAAGAAGTGGCAGAGCGGACGGCGACGGTCGACACGACGAAGATCGCGATCCTGGCTGCCCTGAACATTTCCGATGATCTTTACCAGGCAGAACGACGCAGGCAGGGCGACCCCACGGATGCGAAAGCCCGTGCGGAGCGCCTGATTCGAAAATTGGACGACGCCCTGGGCGCTTGAGGCGAGGCGTCGGCACCCCGAGCGCGGCTCGGGGGCACGGCAAGGAACACGAGTGGTCTTAAAATTGGGTCCGGTCCCCGCAACGTACAACCCTCGTCGGAAGAGAGTCTTCCGCTCCGTCGTGTAGCCACGCTCGTCCGCGGCGTCCCCCGGGCTTCTGGGGGGCCGGAATGAACACATCGATCGCGATGGGGATCGCGGGAGCCTTCGTGGCCGCCGCGATCGTGATCGCCATCGCCTATTTTCTCCTCCGCCGAAAGGTGGAGGTCGAGCGCTCGGGCATCCGCAACGAGGCCGAGAAGGCCCTCGCGGAGGCCCGCCGCCAGGCCGAGCAGCGCATCCGCGAGGCCGACATCGAGGCCAAGGAGAAGGTCCTGGCCGCCCGGGCCGAGTTCGACAAGACGGTCCAGGCACGCCGCCAGGAGATCGCGGCCCTCGAGAAGCGGGTCCAGCAGAAGGAAGAGAACCTGGACCGCAAGCTCACGCAGCAGGAGAAGCGGGAAGAGGAGTACGCCCGCAAGGAAAAGGCGGTCGCCGACGAGCAGAAGAAGCTCGAGGAGATGCAGGCGGAGGTCCAGACAGTCATCGACGACCAGCGCAAGCGCCTCGAGCAGATCTCGGGCCTGACGTCCGTGGACGCCAAGCGCGACCTGATCAAGTCGGTCGAGAACGAGGCGCGCCTGGAGTCGGCGGGCTTGATCCGCCGGATCGAGGAAGAGGCCAACGAGCAGGCCACCCAGAAGGCCCGCCGGATCATCGGCATGGCGATCCAGCGCCTGGCCTCGGATACCGTGGTCGAGGCCACGGTCTCCGTCGTGGAGTTGCCCTCCGACGACCTGAAGGGCCGCATCATCGGCCGCGAGGGGCGAAACATCCGGGCCCTCGAGGCCGCGACCGGCGTGGACCTGATCATCGACGACACGCCGGAGGCCATCGTCATCTCGGCCTTCGAGCCCCTGCGCCGCGAGGTCGCGCGTCACGCCCTCGAGAAGCTGATCGTGGACGGCCGCATCCATCCGGCGCGCATCGAGGAGATCGTCGAGAAGGTCCGTTCCGAGCTCTGGGAAAAGATCCGCCAGGAAGGCGAGGCGACGGCCCTGGAGTTCGGGATCCCGGACCTCCATCCCGAGCTCGTCAAGATGCTCGGCCGCCTGAAGTACCGCACCTCGTACGGCCAGAACGTCCTCCAGCACTCCAAGGAAGTCGGCTGGCTCGCGATGAACATGGCCGCCGAGCTCGGCGCCAACGTCGAGGTGGTCCGGCGGGCGGGCCTGCTCCACGACATCGGCAAGGCCATCGACCGGGAGATGGAAGGCACGCACCTCGAGCTGGGGCGCGAGGTCCTGAAGAAGTTCGGCGAATCCAACGAGGTCATCCACGCGATGGAGTGCCACCACGGGGATTACGAGCCGCGGTCGCTCGAGGCGGTTCTCGTCAACGGCGCGGACGCGCTCTCCGCGGCCCGGCCGGGCGCGCGCCGGGAGATCCTGGAGACGTACGTCAAGCGGCTCGAGAAGCTCGAGCACATCGCCGACGGCTTCAAGGGCGTGCAGAAAGCCTTCGCGATCCAGGCCGGACGCGAGCTGCGGATCGTCGTCGAGGCCAACCGCGTGTCCGACGACGAGGCCCTCTGGCTCTCGCGCGACGTGGCCAAGAAGATCGAGGCGGAGCTGCAGTATCCGGGGCAGATCAAGGTCACGGTGATCCGGGAGACGCGCGCCGTCGAGTACGCGCGGTAGCCTCGAGCCATGAAAATCCTGTTCGTGGGCGACGTCGTGGGGGCGCCGGGAAGGCGAGCCCTCGGCGACGCGCTCGAGAAAGTCATCGACCGCCACAAGGTCGACTTCACGATCGTCAACGTCGAGAACGCGGCCGGCGGCTTCGGCCTGACGGTCGAGCTCTTCGAGGACCTCTCGAAGATGCCCATCGACGTCTTCTCCTCGGGCAACCACATCTGGGACAAGAAGGAGATCTACGACACGCTCAACGCCTCGGACCGGCTGCTGCGCCCCGCGAACTATCCACCCGGCAATCCCGGACGCGGCTGGACCGTGCAGCCGACGGCGTCGGGGGTCCCGGTGGGCGTCCTGAATCTGCAGGGCCAGGTCTTCATGCCCGCCAACGCCGACTCGCCCTTCCGCGTGGCCGACGAGGAGCTCTCCCGCGCCGGAGACGTCCGGGTCATCGTGGTGGACATGCACGCCGAAGCCACGTCCGAAAAGGCGGCGATCGGCTGGTACCTCGACGGCCGCGTGTCCGCGGTTTTGGGCACGCACACGCACGTGCCGACCGCCGACGAGGGGATCCTGCCGGGGGGAACGGCGTACCTCTCCGACGCCGGCATGACCGGCGCCTACGAGGGAATCATCGGGTTCAACAAGGACCGGATCATCGAGAAGTTCCTGTCGCAGACACCGCGGTCCTTCGAGACGGCCAAGAGGGACATCCGCCTCTCCGGCGCCGTGATCGACGTGGACGAGGCGACCGGCAAGGCGCGGCGGATCGAACGAGTGCAGGTGAAGGTGGACTAGGTGAGCCGCGCACCCTGTTCCTCAGGACCTCCCTCGCCCCCCGAAGGGGGGACCCGACCACCGAAGGCAAGCCCCCGGCGGAAGGGAACGCCGTGCGAAGCACTGCGGTAAGGGTTGGGGTGAGGGGGGCGCCATGACTCGCCCTGACCTCACGGCGATCGTCACGACCTTGAACGAGGAGGCGAACATCCGGGAGTGCCTCGCGAGCCTGGCGTTCGCCGACGAGATTCTCCTGGTGGACTCCTTCTCGACCGACGGCACGGTCGCGATCGCGCGGACGTTTCCGAAGGCGAAGATCGTCCAGCGCGAATACCTCGGCTCGGCCGCTCAGAAGAACTGGGCGATGGATCAGGTCCGGACGCCCTGGATTCTGATCGTCGATGCGGACGAGCGCGTTCCCGAAGCCCTGGCCCGCGAGATCGAGACGCTGCTCGCCAAGGGACCGGAAGCGAAGGCCTACGGAATCCGGCGCCGCAACGTCTTCCTCGACCGCGTGATCCGGCACTCGGGCTGGTCCACGGATCGCGTCGTGCGGCTGCTCGCGCGCGGCGCCGTCCGGTATCCGAATCGCCGCGTCCACGCGGACCTCCATCCCGAAGGCTCCGTCCCGACGCTGTCGGAGCCGATGCTCCATCACACCTGCCGCTCTCTGGATCAGTACGTCGAGAAGCTTCACCGCTATGCAACCTGGGGCGCCGCGGACGCGTTCCGGGACGGGCGTCGCGCGGGCTTCGTCGAGATCGCGCTTCGCCCGCTGTGGCGCTTCGTGCGCACTTACGTGATTCAGGCCGGCTTCCTCGACGGCCGGTACGGGCTGGTTCTCTGCAGCCTGCAGGCGTGGAGCGTGTTCTTGAAGTGGTCGAAGGTCTGGGAGTGGCAGCGCTTTCGCAAGAACGGCTGGCCGGTGCCCTTGCCCGCGTTCGACGAATCCCCCGAAACCTGGGAGGGAAGGGCGTGACGACTCTGTCCGGACTGCTGAAGATGATGTGGAGGAAACCGAAGATGTTGAACGTCGGAGACCAGGCCCCCGAGTTCTCGGTGCTGGATCACACCGGGAAGCGCCGGTCGCTGTCGGACTACCGCGGCAAGAACGTCGTCCTCTGGTTCTACCCGAAGGCCGATACTCCGGGTTGAACTCTGGAGGGTTGCGGGTTCCGCGACCTCTACGACGAGTTCCGGACGAAGAACACGGAGATTCTGGGTGCCTCCTTCGACACGGTCGAGGACAACGCCACGTTCGCGAAGAAGTTCGAGTTCCCGTTCCCGCTTCTCTGCGACGTGCGGCGCGACATCGGCGTGGCCTACGGCGCGGCCGATTCCCGATCCGCGGAGATGGCCAGCCGGATTTCCTACGTCATCGACCCGGAGGGCAAGATCACTCAGGCGTATCCGAAGGTCTCTCCCAAGTCGCATCCGAAGGAGATCCTTCAAACGCTGCGAGGTGACATGGAGTCATAGAAACGCTCTGCCTCGGCGGCGAAGCGCGCGGCCGTGAAGTTCAGAGCACGGGTGCGGGCCGCTTCTCCCATGCGGGCCCGCAGCGGCGAGTCCCCGGAGAGCTTCGCCAGAGCGCGGGCGAGCTCCGGCACGTTCGCCGTGACGAAGCCCTCGACGCCGTCGGTGACGAGATCGCGAACGCCGGTGACGTCGAGCGCGGCGACCGGGAGTCCCGACGCCATGGCTTCCAGAATCGCGCGCTGGCCCTGCTGCGAGCCCGAGGCCGTGAAGAGGAAGGCGTCCATCGCGCGGTAAAACTCGGGCAGGCGTTCGTCCTGGTAGCCCGCCCAGAGGTTCCGGTCGGACGTCCCCGCCGAGAAAGCCTTCGCTTCGAGGGCCGGACGGTGCTCGCCGTGGCCGACGTGCAGCAGGACGGCCTCGGGCAGAGAAGCGGCGGCGTCGATCGCCTCCTCGTGGCCCCGACCGGGCGAAAGCTTCCCCACGGTGCCGACGACGAACCGTCCGGCGGGCAGCGTGCCGAGCGAGGGAAGGAACGCGGGTCGCGGCCCGGGCGCGAACACGCCGGCGTCGACGACCGGGGAATGGATCGGTCCCTCGCGGCCGAAGGCCCGGGCGATCTCGCGGTTGGCGAAGGCGAAGGCGTCGGTCGAGCGAAAGAGGCGGCGCATGAAGCGGTCGAGTCTCGAGTGTCGCGCGTGATGGATCGTGCGCACGAGCAGGGGCCGCGCGGCGCGGCGCCGGCGCGCGAGCGCGGCGAGAAACTGATCGAGGGAGGTGTGGACGTGGAGGATGTCGGCGGGGTCCCGATCGAGAGTGCGGGAGAGCTCCGGAAGGTCCCGCAGCGTCCCCGCCACGCCGTGCGGGCGCGAGAGGAGGGGACGCGCCCAGCCCGCCGGCAACGCCCGCTTCTCGAGGTTGTGTCCGGCGGAGAAGGCGAACTGCGCCTCCACGCCCGCCTCGACCAGCGCCTTCGTCCAGTCGTGCACGACGGCGGCGATGCCGGTCCACTTCTCGCCGGCGACGATGTGGAGAATCCTCACGGGATTCAGGTTGAAAGTTGCAAGAGGCTCCCTGGAACCTGCAACCTGTCACCTGTAACCATGCCACGGATATACTCCCGCCGAAAGGGAACTCGAACATGGCCGTCGACCCCGAGCTTCTGGCGATTCTGGTTTGCCCGAAGACCAAAGGCCCTCTCGAGCTCGTGGAGCTGAAGGAAGCGACGCGCAAGGCCCTCGTCGAGAAGTACCGGGAAAAGTTTCGCGACGAGGAGCCGGTTGTCACGCAGGGCCTCTACTCCCGGCAGGCCGACCTCGTCTATCCGATCGTGTCGGACATCCCGGTGATGCTCATCGACGAGGCGCTGCCCGGTTCGGAGGCCGCGGGCCGCTAGGGGGCCCCCGCCCTCCGCGTGCCCTCCCGCCGACTCGCCTACGCCCTCCTCCTCGCCTTCGCGTTCCTGACCTCCCAGATTTCCGCGGCCTACGTCGTCGCGGTCCTGCTTCTCATCGTCTGGATCGCCGCCGCGGCGGGCGAGCGCCGCGTCCCGTGGAGCCTGCGCACGCCGGTCGCATTCCTCCTGCTGCTGTTCGCTCTGCTGACCGTCCTGTCGGTGGCCTTCTCGCGGGAGCCTTCGGTCAGTGTCGGCCACGTTCCGGGTCTCTCGCTGCTCCTGCTCGTGCCGGTCGCCATGGATCTCTGCGACGACGTTGCCCGCGCCCGAGGCGTCTTCCTGGCGCTCGGCGCGAGCGCCGTGATCCTGTCCCTGATCGCGATCTGGCAGTTTCTCCACGGCGGAGCCGACCTGAACAACCGGATCCGGGCGACGCTCTCGCACTACATGACCTTCTCGGGGCTGGCTTCGATCGGCGGCGGCCTCCTCCTGGGACTGGTCCTGGAGGATCGGGGCAAGCGCCGGCTCGCGGGCCTCGCCTGCGTCGTTCCCTTCGCCGCCGTGCTGCTGACGTACACACGCGGCGCGTACGTGGGAATTCTCGCGGCCCTCCTCGTCTACGCGGCCGTCCGACGGCCGAAGGCGCTCCTTCCCCTCGCGGCCGCCGTCGTGATCGTCTACCTGGTCGCTCCCTCCGAGATTCGCGGACGCATTCTGTCGATCACGGACCTTTCCGACCGCACGAATCGCGACCGCGTCGCGATGGCCCACGCCGCGGGCCGTATGGTGCGCGACTATCCCGTCTTCGGTCTGGGACCCGAGATGGTGTCGCGCTACTACCCGCTCTACCGCGACGCCGACGCGCCGCGCTGGCGGGTGCCGCACCTGCACGACAACGTGCTCCAGATCGCGGCGATGAGCGGCGTCTTCGCGGCGGCCGCCTACCTCGCGATCGTCGCGGTCGTCCTCGCGCGCACGATCGTTCTGCTCCGCCGCGAGAGGGATCCCGGCCGCGCCGCACTGTGGGCGGGCGCTCTCCTGGCGGTCGTCGCGATCACGGTGGCGGGGCTGTTCGAGTACAACTTCGGAGACACCGAGGTCGAGATGGCGACTCTCCTCGTGTTCGCCCTCCCGTTCTCGGGCGCGTCCCGGAACCCCGAACCCGGAACCTGGAACCAAAGCTAGAATCTCCGAGATGTCCACACGACCGCTTCCTCTGACGGCCCCTCCGAGGCCGTACACGGTCTCGGAGCTGCTCGCCGAGGTGTCGGGCGTCCTGCGCACGACCTGGCGCGACGTGGCCGTCGTGGGGGAGATCGCGCGCTACGACCTGCGCAACGGCCACGGCTATTTCACGCTCAAGGATCGGGCGGCGAGCCTGCCGGCGATCATCTTCGCCTCGGACTTGAAGCGCGTGCCGTTCCGGCTGGAGCCCGGTCTCGAAGTCGTCGTGCGGGGATCGCTCGACCTCTATGCCCCTCAGGGGAAGTTCCAGATCCGGGCCTTGACCCTCGAGCCGGTGGGGAAGGGCGCCCTGCAGCTCGCCTTCGAGCAGCTGAAGGCACGGCTTTCGGCCGAGGGCCTTTTCGCTCCCGAGCGCAAGCGTCCGATCCCCCGGCTGCCGCGCGCGGTCGCCCTCGTGACGTCGCCGACCGGATCCGTGCTGCGCGACATGCTCAACGTGCTCAACCGGCGGTTCCGACGCCTCGCGATCACGGTCTACCCGGTGCGCGTCCAGGGGGAGCTCGCGGCGGGCGAGATCATCGCGGCGATCCGCCATCTCAACCGGCGCGCCGGCTTCGACGTCCTGATCGTGGCGCGCGGGGGAGGCTCGCCCGAGGATCTCGCGCCGTTCAACAACGAGGCGCTGGCGCGGGCGATGGCCGCCTCGCGGATCCCGACGATCTCGGGTGTCGGCCACGAGACGGACTGGACGATCTGCGATCTCGTCGCGGACCTGCGCGCGCCCACCCCGTCGGCCGCCGCGGAGCTGGTCGTGGAGCGCGAGGAAGAGATCTGCCGCGCCGTACTGCGGGTCCGCAACGAGCTCCTGCGCGCGATGCGCTCGCGCCTGGCCCTCGAGCGTTCGCGGGTCTCGGGCGCCAAGAGGTCCGGTGCCCTGGCGGGATTCCCGCGACGGCTGCGGGAGTGGAAGGGACGTATCGCCCAGGGGCGCGACGCTCTGGTCGGCTGTCTCGAGCGGCGGCCGGCCGAGTACGCGGCCCGTGTCCAGGCGGCGCGGCGCGTGCTCGAGGACTTCCCGCGCGTGGCGGAGCTGGCGCGGCGCCGCGGCGCCGTGGCCGGCCTGCGCTCGCTCTTGACCGAGCGGGCCGCGCGTATACGCGAGCGCCGGCGCGCGCGCCTTTCGGAGCTCGCGCAGAAGCTCGGCATTCTTTCGCCGCTGGCCGTCCTCGCCCGCGGCTATGCCGTCGCGTACAAGGAGGGGGCCCGCGCGCCTCTGCTCGCGGCGACCGACGTCGCGATCGGGCAGCGGATCCGCGTCCGCCTCCACAAGGGAGAGCTCGGCGCGGTCGTGCGCGACGGCGGACTCGTCCCGGACGACGGACCGCTGTTTCGACAGGGAGGCGACTCGTGAGTCCGAAAAAGGAACGGAGCTTCGAGGAGGCCCTCGCGCGCCTCGAGGCCATCGTCGCGGAGCTGGAGGGCGAGGACCGCGGACTCGAGAAACAGTTCGCTCTCTTCCAGGAGGGGATGGAGCTCGCCCGATTCTGCGACGCGCGCCTGGCGGAGGTCGAGAAGTCCGTCGAGATCGTCTTGAAGGAGTCCGCCGAGGAGTGGAAGACGGAGCCGTTCGAGCCCGAGGGTCTCGAAGAGGACGATGGCCGCCGGAACTGACGTTCCCGCCCGAACGATCTCGGACTACCTGGGCAAGCGCCGCGCCGACGTGGACGCCGCGCTCGAGCGCCTGCTTCCGGCAGGCGACGCGTGGCCCGCGAATCTGCACCGAGCCATCCGGCACTCGGTCTTCGCCGGCGGCAAGCGGCTGCGCCCGATCCTGTGCCTGGCGGCCGCCGAGGTGCTCGGGGCTCCGCAGTCCGACGTCCTGGAGCCGTCGTGCGGTCTCGAGATGATCCACACGTACTCCCTGATCCACGACGACCTGCCGGCCCTCGACAACGACGATCTGCGCCGCGGTGTTCCGACCTGTCACGTCGTCTTCGGAGAGGCCACGGCGATCCTCGCCGGCGACGCGCTCCTGACGCACGGCCTCGGCGTCTTCGCGGCGTATCCGAAAGGGGAGCGCTTCGCGGCCGCCAAGGTCCGCGTCCTCGAGACGGTCGTGGACGCGATCGGCACCCGGGGAATGATCGGCGGGCAGATGGCGGACCTGGAGGCCGAAGAAGAGCGCTCGCCGACGGCGGAGCTGCTGACGAAGATCCACGAGAACAAGACCGGCAAGCTCATGCGCGCGTCGCTCCTGTCGGGGGCGATCCTGGCCGGCGCCGACGAGGACACGCTCTCGCGCGTGGATCTCTATGGCCGCAAGATCGGTCTGGCCTTCCAGATCAAGGACGACCTGCTCGACGTCGAGTCCGATGCCGCCACGCTCGGCAAGGCCTCGAACAAGGACGCGGCGGCGGGCAAGGCCACGTTCCCGGTGATCTGGGGCGTCGAGCGCTCGCGCCAGCTCCTCGCCGCGAACGTCGAGGAGGCGGTCGCCGCGGCGTCGGCGCTTCCGGGCGGCGGGGGTGTTCTCCCCGATCTCGCGCGCTTCGTCGGATCGCGCAAATCATGACGCGAGGGGTCCGCCGGCGTGCGGCCGCGCGCATCCTCGCCTTCGTTCTCGCGGCGGGAGTCGGGTGCGCCAGCTCGGGCGGGGCCGAGCTCGGAAAGCCCGTCACGCTCAAGGTCGGAGAGCGCGCCGCGTTCGACGACGAGCGCGTCGCCGTGACGTTTCTTTCCGTCCCGGAAGATTCGCGATGCCCGAAGGACGGGCAGTGTGTCTGGGCCGGCAACGCCCGCGTCGTCCTCGAAGTCTCGAGGCCCGGCCGCGAGGCGCAGACCGTCTCACTCGACACGACGCGTGGACCACGGCAGACGGAGTTCGATGGGCTGGTCCTGCGGCTCGAAGCGCTGGCGCCAGAACGTTCGTCCGGACATCCTCTTCGGCCGGAAGACTATCGGGCGACGCTCTCGGTGCGCCGGCCCTAAGGAGGCGTGTTCGACCATCGGCGAAGAGTGATATGTGATGGGCCCGGATTCCATGCGCGCCTTCGTCCAGACCCGCGTCGGACACTTCGAGGAGAAGGACCTCCCGCGCCCCTCCGCCGGTCCGGGCGAGGTCGTGCTCCGGATGCGCGCCGCGCTGACCTGCGGCACCGACCTCAAGATCCTGGAGCGGGGACACTCGCGCATCCGGCCCCCGCTGACGATGGGCCACGAGATGTCGGGCGAGATCGTGGACGTTGGTTCCGGCGTGACGGCATGGAGGACGGGCGAACGCGTCGTGCCGGGGATCTCGGGGCCGTGCGGTCGGTGCGCCGACTGCCATGGCGGGCGCGCGAACCTCTGCGCGGCGGGGCACGCGGACCGGCTGTGGGGTGCCTTCGCCGAGTACGTCCGCGTTCCGGCGGGCGTGGTCGCGGGCAACCTGCATCGCCTTCCCGAGTCGCTCGAGGACGAGTTCGCGGCTTTCCTGGATCCGCTGGCCTCCGTTCTCCACGGGTGGAACCGATTGCGCGCGCCGGCGGGGACGCTCCTCGTGTACGGAGCCGGCGCGCTCGCCTTCCTGTGGGCGGCGGTCGCGCGGCGCCACGGCCTCGACGTCGTCATTGCCGGCCGCCGCTCGGAACGGGAGGCCCTGGCGGCCCGGCAGGGCGCGCGGTTCGTGGATCTGACGCAGACGGGCCCGGAGGCACTCGTCGCCGTGGGAGGCGGCCCCCCCGACATCGCGGTGGACTGTACCGGCGAGCGCGCGGTCTGGGAACTCCTCCCCGAGATCGTGCGCCCGGGAGGCCAGGTGCTGCTCTTCGGCGGCTGCGCGCCCGGCGAATCGGTCACGTTCGACGCGGCCCGTCTGCACTACGCCGAGGTCTCTCTCGTGGGCTCGTTCCACTACACGCCCACCGAAGCGCGGGCCGCCCTCGACGCGCTCGCCGCCCGCGAGATCGACGTGCGCGGCATCGTGGCGGCCCGCGGAACGCTCCAGGATCTGCCGCGGTTCCTCTCCGCCCAGCAGAGGGGGGAAGGTGTCCGATACGCGGTCGTCGGCGGATAGGCGGCTCGGCGTCCATGTGAAAATGGAAGCGTGTCCCCCGCATCGAAGAGGATCGCGTCGGAGCGCCTGCGCCCCGTCCGCCAGGCGCTGACGTTCGTCCTCGTTCGAAAGGGGCCTCCGGGGGAGCGCCCGTCCGAGCGGAGTCACTGAGGGCCCGCGGGGTTGCGAACGAAACGCGCCGTGATCCTGGCCGCCGGAGCCGGAACCCGCATGCGGCGCGCCGATGCGCGAGCGGCGCTCGACGCGGAGCAGGCGAAGGCGGCGGACGCCGGGCTCAAGGCGCTCGTTCCCGTGGCCGGGCGCCCGTTTCTGGATCACGTACTCTCGGGCCTGGCCGACGGCGGCCTCGACGAGGTCTGTCTCGTCGTGGGCCCCGGCGACAACCCGATCCGGCAGCGCTACACGCGGAGCCCTCCCGCGAGGGTGAGCGTCCGCTTCGCCGTCCAGAGACAGCCTCTCGGCACGGCGGATGCTCTCCTCGCCGCGGAAGAGTTCGCCGGCGGCGAGGACTTCCTGGCGCTGAACAGCGACAACCTGTATCCGGTGTCGGCGTACCGCGCTCTCCGCGCGCTCGATGGGCCGGGTCTGCCCGTGTTCGACCGCGAACGACTGGTCGCGGCGAGCAACTTCTCGAGGGAACGCGTAGATCAGTTCGCCGTCCTCGAGGTCGGGAGCGACGGCTTTCTCGAGGCGATCGTCGAGAAACCCAAGAAGCCGCTACGGGCGGGGTCCGTTCTCCTCTCCATGAACCTCTGGCGCTTCTCGCCGCGCATCTTCGACGCGTGCCGCGAGGTGCCGGTCTCAGTTCGCGGCGAGCGCGAGCTGCCGCAGGCGGTCGGCTGGGCCATCGCGCGACGGGGAGAGAGATTCCGCGCGATCCCGTGCGCGGAAGGAGTGCTCGACCTCTCGACGCGCGCCGACGTCGCGGAGGTCTCCGCACGCCTGGCTGCCGCGGAGGCTCGCCCATGACGGGCGCGCGGGTGGAGGAGCGGCTCCGGGCCGCGGGATTGTCCGAGGCCGAAGCCCGGCGCAAGGGAGAGCTCTTCATGCAGGTGGACGCGGCTCTGGCCGGACTCGGGAATGCACCGGAAGACGCGCGAAAGTGGTTCGTGCCGGGCCGGATCGAAATCCTCGGCAAGCACACGGACTACGCCGGCGGCCGGAGCCTCCTGTGCGCGGTCGGGCGCGGCTTCTGCGTGGCGGCGGCGGCGCGCGAGGATCCGATCGTGCGCGTGGCGGACGCCGCCCGTCGCCAGACCGCGGAAGTCGCCCTCCATACATCGGTGGTGCCGGCTTCGACGGGCTGGAGGGTCTTTCTGGAGACGGTCGTCGGGCGCATCGCCCGCAACTTTCCGGGCCGGCTCCGGGGCGCCGACATCGCCATCGCGAGCGACCTGCCGCGCGCGTCAGGCTTGTCGAGCTCCAGCGCGCTCGTCGTCGCTCTCTTCACGGCGCTCGCGGACGTCAACGCGCTCGGCGAGCGGCCCGAGTACCGCGCGAACATCCGCAGCGGCGAGGATCTCGGCGGCTACCTCGGAGCGGTCGAGAACGGCCGCGCTTTCGGCTCGTTCGAAGGCGAGCGCGGCGTCGGGACGTTCGGCGGCAGCGAGGACCAGACCGCAATCCTCTGCAGCCGCTCCGGAGAGGTCGCCCAGTACGCCTTCTGCCCGGTCCGCGAAGAGAGGCGCCTGCCGCTGTCTCCGGACTGGAGCTTCGTCGTGGCCTCCAGCGGTGTGGCGGCCGACAAGTCCGGAGAGGCCCGCGACCGCTACAACAGCGTGTCGCTGTCGGCCGCGGCCATCCTCGAACTCTGGAATCGCTCGACGCGCCGCGAGGACGGAAGCCTCCTCGACGCCGCGACGGCAGCGCCCGACGCCGTCGAGCGCATTCGCAACCTGCTTCGGATGCTGCCCGTGAAGGGGTTCTCCTCCGAGAGGCTGCGGGCCCGCTTCGACCAGTTCCTGGAGGAATCCACTATCCTCGTGCCGGGGATGGCGGACCTGCTCGCGCGCGGCGAGATGACCCTCGCCGGCGAGCTCGTGGACCGTTCCCAGGCACTCGCCGAAACGTGTCTCGGAAACCAGGTCCCCGAAACCGTTCTGCTCGCGCGAGAAGCGAGGCGGCTGGGGGCGGCCGCGGCCTCGGCGTTCGGGGCGGGCTTCGGCGGCAGCGTCTGGGCGCTCGTGAAGACCGCGGAGTCCGAGGCGTTTCGCAAGCGGTGGGCTGAGCGCTACTCGGAGGAGTTTCCCAACCCCACCGAGCGCTCCCGCTTCTTCACGACGCGGCCGGGACCCTCGGTAATCAAGATTTCGTAGGGGCGGGGCTTGTCCCCGCCCGGGCGCCCGCAAGGGGCGCCCCTACGGCGACTTCCGCCCGATGGTCTCTTTGATGGGCGGCGCGGCCTTCGGGTTGTAAGCGTTCCAGTCCTTTCCCAGGAGCGTCGCCGCCGTCGCCGCGATCTGGCTCTGCGTTACGCGCGGCGCGTTCTTGCGCTCGCCCAGGGCCGGCGTGTCCGGTCCCAGCACCGCGATCCACATGTTCTCGGCGCCGTCCACGTTCCAGTCGTGATGCTTCCAGTTCTCGGGACCGTCCCCGCGGCCGTGGTCGGTCGTGAGGATGAAGGTGGTCTTCCCAAGGTACTCGGGCATCTGCTGCATCGTCTGCCAGAGCTCGCGTACGAAGCCGTCCACGGCGTGCGCCGACTGCAGCACCAGATCATAGCGACCGTTGTGCGCCCACTCGTCGGTCTCGCCGAAGCCGACGAAGAGCAGGCGCGGCTTCTTCGCACGCACGTACTCGAGCAGCGTCTGCTGGAGCAGGGCGTCCCACGGCATGTCGGAGAACTCGTGCGTGATGGAGGCGTACAGCGTGTTCAAGAGCTCCTGGCGAGGGTTGGCGGCGTTGGGCACCGGCGTCTCCCAGCCCACGCGCATGTCGAGCCGGCTGCGGTCGCGGTTGAAGATGCGCGTGAACGCGTCCCATCCGGCGACCACGCCCACGCGGCCCCGAAGCTCCGGGCTCGCGTCGAGCCACTCGAAGACGGACACGTTGGGATTCGGAGGGTAGTCGTTGGAGTCGATCCGCGGATCGCCCGCGCCCGTGATGATCTCGTTGTAGCCGGGGTAGGAGAACTTGAAGCCGTTCTCCACCTGCGCCGAGCTTCCGGCGTCGACGTTGCCGTAGAGAACCCCCTGCTTCGCGATGACCGACCAGAAGAACGGAAGCAGGACCTCTCTGCGCTCGAGCGCCGTCGGGCGCCAGAACGCCTTCTTGGTCGCGGGCACGTCCTCGACGCCTCCCGGCTTGTCGGAGACGAGCGCGGCTTCGGCGCCCCGAAAGACCTCCTGCCAGCGCAGCCCGTCGGTGACCACAACCACGACGTTCTCGGTCTTCCGCGGCTCCGCGGCCGGGAGCGTCTGGACGAGCGCGGCGAAAACGAAGAGGACGCACGATGCGAGTTTCTTCACGACGACCTGACGAAATCTTCGGCGAGGACTCGGTCGTAAGCGGCGGCGACTCGTTCGGCCTCCTCCTCGCCGAAAGAGAGCGGCGGCTTCATCTTGATCACGTTGTGGTCGGGGCCGTCGGTCGAGAGAAGGATTCCGTGATCCTTCATGCGCTCGACGACGTAGCCGGCCTTGTTGGCTGCAGGCTCCCGCGAGGTCCGGTCGAGGACCAGCTCGATGCCGAGGAAGAGGCCCCTCCCGCGCACGTCGCCCACGGCCGGGTGCCGCGTGGCGAGGCGTTCGAGGTCGCGCTTGAGCTTGCCTCCGACCCGCAGCGCGCGCTCCTGCAGCCTCTCGTCCCGGATGACGTCGAGCACGGCCAGGCCGATCTCGCAGGCGACGGGGTTGCCGCCGAAGGTGTTGAAGTATTCCATGCCGTTGGCGAAGGCCGCGGCGATCGGCGGCGTCGTGACCACGGCCGCCAAGGGATGGCCGTTGCCGATCGGTTTGCCCATCGTCACGATGTCGGGAACGACCTCCTGCGTCTGAAAGCCCCAGAACTCGCTGCCCACGCGCCCGAAGCCGACCTGGACTTCGTCGGCGATGCACACGGCGCCGGCCGCGCGCGCACGGCCGTAGGCCGCGGCGAGATACCCAGGCGGCAGCTCGATCTGCCCGCCGCACGAGAGCAGGCTCTCGCAGAGAAACGCCGCCGGCGGATGCCCCGCGTCGCGAAGCTGGCGGGCGGCATCCGCGACATGGGACGCGAACTTCCCGGCGCGCTCCGGGTCCTCGCGGCGGTACAGCCCGCGATAGTCGTCCGGCATCGGGACCTTTTGTACCCAGGGGGGTGCGCCCGACCCGCCGGGCCCGTCGTACTTGTACGGGCTGACGTTGACGAGCGTCTGCGTGTTGCCGTGGTACGCCCCGTCCACGACGATCACGCCCCGGCTCCCGGTCGCCGCCCGCGCCAGGCGGAGGGCGAGCTCGTTGGCCTCGCTGCCGGAGCAGACGAAGAAGCAGACCGACAGCGGTTCGGGCAGTGTCTCCGTCAGCCGCTCGGCGTAGCGCAGGATCGACGGATGGAGATACCGCGTGTTCGTGTTCAGGACGGCCATCTGCCGCGCTCCAGCGCGCACGACGCGCGGATGCGCGTGCCCGACGTGCGCGACGTTGTTGACCATGTCCAGGAACGCGCGGCCCGTCTCGTCGTAGAGATACGTCCCGAAACCCCGCAGGATCGTCAGCGGCCGCCGGTAGGACACCGACAGCGACGGGCCCAGGCGCCGCTGGCGCTCGGCGCGCAGCCGCTCGCGGTCGCCGGCCGGAGCGCGGAACCTCTCCGGGCCCCGCACGATCAGATTCGGATCCGGACACAGCGAGAGCCAGGTCGCGCGCTGGCTCGCGGCGGCGACGCCCGGGAACTCGCCCTCGCGGTCGAGCATGTCCGCGATGACCTGGAAGTGGACGTGCGGGGGCCAGTCGCCGTTACCCGGCGGGGTCCCGATCGAACCGATGCGCTGTCCCTTCGAGACGCTCGCGCCGGGCGCAACGCCGGCCGGCGAGTCGGCGGCCAAGTGCCCGTAGAGCGTGTAGAAGTGCGGTCCGCCGGCCGGCGCGTGCTCGAGGATCACGGTGGGCCCGTAGTCTCCGCGGCCGGCGTTGTCGTGAACGCTGTGGACGCGGCCCGAAAGCGGAGCGAAGACGGGCGAGCCCGCCTCCTGAAACAAGTCGAAAGCGAGATGGACGGTGCGCCGCTCGGGGTGCTCGGTGGCCGGCCCCTCGAACGCGTCGGTGGCGTAGATCAGCCGCGCCTCGTCGTAGCGGCCGATGCCGGTCGAGGCGCCTTTCGCCGCGAGAGCTCCGAAGAGCTTCGCGGTCATGGCGCCCGTGTCGGTGGCCTGGGCTGGGCTCTGGAACACCGGGCTTCCCACCGAAAGATCGAAGACCACGGCCTTCGAGAGGTTGCCCGAGACGACCGGCCCGATCTCGGATCCGTGCTCGCGAAGCCACTTCGAGATCTCCGGCGCCCGAGGGCAAGGCTCGAGGCCGCAGGCCGCGCGCAGCCGGTAGTGCGCGAGGCGCGGGTGGATCTCGCGCATTCGGGCCAGCGCCTCCCACGCCGGGGCCTCGCTGACGAGCAGGTACGGATTGTCGGGCTCGGCCGTGCGGCGGTGCGCCGAGAGGCAGACGCTCGTGCACAACCGCGTCGCCGCCAGCGTCCACACCGCTTCCAGCTCGGCGTCGGCGAGCGGTCGGGCGGCGTGGTATCCGGCCACGAGGCGCGCGGCCGTCGCGAGCGGATCCGGCTGCTCGAAGATCGCGTAGGCGATCGCGACGGCGAGCTCACCCACGGTCCAGGCCTCGAGCATGTCGCCGAAGTCGAGCAAGCCCGTCACGCCGCGCTCCCGCGGGTCGGGTTCGGGCCGGCCCACCAGGACGTTGGCGTCGTTGGCGTCGTTGTGGATGACGCTCCGGGGCAGCCGGTGCTGGAGCGGCTCAACGATTTCCTCTCGCTGCCGCCCGAAGTGCGCGACGAGCGCGCGGCGCTCGGGGTCGGAGATCGCTCCGACGTATCGCGCGATGACCTCCGGAGCGCACGCGGGGTCCCAGAGCAGGTCGCGGCCGTGCGCCGCCGGGTGACGGAAGCCCGAGAGCGTGGTGTCCAGGCGTCCGAGGAACCGCCCGAGACTTTCGAAGAGTGCCGGCGATCGCGGCCGCGCCTCGGTTAGCGTCGTTCCCGGCAGATAGGTGACGAGGCGGACGAACCGGCCGTCGGCCTCGGCGACCTCCGCGCCGTCCCGCGTGCGCACGAGACGCGGCACGGGCAGGGAAGGATCGCGCTCGGCGAGCCAGGCGAGCGCCCGCGCCTGCAGGTCCAACGCTTCGGGCCGTTCCTTCACGCCCGCGATCTTCAGGACGTACTGGCCGCGCGGCGAGCGCAGGCGGAAGTTGAGGTCGCGCTCGCTCGGGAGAGGTTCTGCCGAGGCCTCTAGCCCGTAGAGCTCGCGCGCGAGGCCCGACGCCTCCGCGGAAGAAAAGGAGTCCATGGTGCGGCGACGCTATGGCAAGCCCGGCCGGCGTTTCAAGCGCCGTGCGATATCCTCCCGCCCCATGTCCCGCGCCGCCGTGGCCGCGGTCGCCGACGTCTCGACGATCCGCAGGCGCTTTCCCGCGCTCGACCGCCGTGAGAACGACGTCGCGGTGGCCTACTTCGACGGACCCGGCGGAACGCAAGTGCCGCGCGAGGTCGTCGAGCCGATGGTCGACTATCTCTTCCGTCACAACGCGAATACCCACTGGCACTATCCGACCTCGGCCGAGACCGACGCGGCGATCGACGCGGCGAGAGCCGCGCTGGCCGACTTCCTCAAGGCAGAGGCGTCCGAGATCGCATTCGGTCAGAACATGACGACGCTGACGTACCACCTCTCCCGGGCGCTGGGCCGCTCCTGGGGCCCGGGCGACGAGGTGGTGATCACGGAGCTGGATCACCACGCCAACGTGGATCCGTGGAAGGCGCTGGCGGTCGAGCGCGGGATCACGATCCGCACGGTGCCCCTGATCCCGGAAACGGGACTGCTCGACTGGCCGGAGCTGGAACGCGCCGTCAACCGCTCGACCAAGCTCGTGGCGATCGGCGCGGCGTCGAACGCGCTCGGCACGATCAACGACGTGGCGGCCGCGGCCGCAATGGCGCACTCGGTGGGCGCGCTGGCGTTCGTGGACGCGGTGCACTCGGCGCCGCACGTGCTTCCCGACGTCGAGCGGATCGGCTGCGACTACCTCGCCTGCTCGCCCTACAAGTTCTACGGACCGCACCTGGGCGTCCTGTGGGGCCGCCGCGAGCTCTTCGACGCGCTCGACGTTCCGAAGCTCGAACCGGCGCCCGACTGGTCTCCGGAGCGGATCGAGACGGGAACGCTCTCCCACGAGGGGATCGTCGGAGCGGGCGCGGCGGTCGATTTCCTCGCCTCGCTCTCGGGCGGCGGCGCGTCGGGCCGGCGCGCGGCTCTGGCCGCGACCTACGCCGAGCTGCACGAGCGCGGCCGGCGTCTCTTCGGGCGCCTGTGGGAGGGCCTCGCGGCGATCCGCAGGGTGCGGCTCTACGGACCGCCTCCCGACGCCGCGCGCACGCCGACGGTCTCTTTCGTGATCGACGGCGTCGCTTCCTCCGACGCGGCGAAGGGTCTCGCGCGCCGCGGCCTCTATCTTTCGAGCGGCGATTTCTACGCCTGGACCGTCGTGCAGCGCCTCGGCCACGCCTCCGACGGGCTCATTCGCGCGGGCTGCGCCTGCTACACGACGGAAGAGGAAGTCGATCGTCTCGTCCAGGGCGTCCGCGCAATCGCGAGCGAATAGTCCGGCCGGGTTGAGCCCCTCACCCTTGCCCTCTCCCCCCAACGGGAGCGAGCGCGCAAGCGCTCGCGACGGATGACTGATAATCGCTCCGATGAAGGCCGTGCGCGTGGATGTCGACGGAGGCGTCTCGGTCGTCGACGTCCCGGAGCCCTCGATCGGCTCGGGCGAGGCCCTGATGCGCCCGCGCGTGGCCGGAATCTGCGGCTCGGACCTGCTCGACTGGTACGTGCGCAACAAGGCCGGATCGATTCTGGGGCACGAAGTCTCGGGCGAGATCGTGGCGGTGGGGGACGGCGTGGCGGAGTTTTCGCCCGGAGATCGCGTCGCTCCGCATCACCACGCGCCGTGTCTCGCCTGCGAGGCGTGCGCGTCGGGCCGCTACGTCCACTGCGCGGAGTGGCGGGCGTCGCGCCTGGACCCCGGCGGCTTCGCCGAGCTGGTGCGGATTCCGGCGGTCAACCTCGCGCACGACACGCGGAAGATTCCTCAGGGCGTCTCCGACGAGGAAGCGAGCTTCGTGGAACCGCTCGCCACGGTCGTCAAGGCGTTTCGCCGCGGCGGCTTCGCCTCTGGCCAGTCGGTCCTGATCGTCGGGCTCGGGCCGGCGGGCCAGCTGGCGATTCGCCTGGCGCGGGCCCTGGGCGCCTCCGAGGTTGTCGGCGCCGATCGCGTCGATTCGCGCCTGGCGGCTGCGCTCGCGGGCGGAGCCTCGACGGTCCTCGACGCGCGGAAGGAGTCGCTTTCCGACGGCGCACGCGGCCGCACTCGCGGCCGCGGGTTCGACCTCGTGTTCGTGTGCCCCGGCAAACGCGAGGTGATCCGCGACGCGTTCGAGGCTGCCGCCCCGGGCGGGACACTGCTGCTCTTCACGATGGCGCCGCCGGGCGAGAGCTGGGGCGCCGCGCTCTTCGACCTGTACTTTCGCGAGGTCTCGGTCGTGCCGTCCTACTCCTGCGGTCCGGATGACACGCGGGAAGCCCTCGCCTGGATCTCCAGCCGCCGCGTTCCCGTGGCCGACTTGGTCTCGCACCGGTTTCCGATCTCGCAGGCTCGGCAGGCCTTCGCGAGGGCTCGCGATCCGGAAGGCGCGATGAAGGTGGCCATCACGTTCGGATGAGCTCCGGCGGAGGAGGCCGGCCCGCGCAGCGGCTGGACATCGCCTTGGTCGAGCGCGGCCTCGCCCCCTCGCGCGAGCGCGCGCAGGCCCTGATCCTCGCCGGACGCGTGGATGTGGACGGCCGCCGCGCCGAGAAAGCCGGGCAGGGCGTCTCCGAGGACGCCGCCATCACCGTCGGACAGCCGCCGCATCCCTTCGTCTCGCGCGGCGGTGTGAAGCTCGCGGCCGCCCTCGATCACTTCGCACTCGATCCCGCGGGCCTCGTCTGCCTCGACGTGGGCGCGTCGACGGGAGGCTTCACCGATTGCCTGCTCCAGCGCTCCGCGGCGCGCGTCTATGCGGTGGACGTGGGCCACGGCCAGCTCGACGCGAAGCTCCGCGCCGATCCCCGCGTCGTCGTCCGCGAGAAAGTGAATGCGCGTTCGCTCTCGGCGGCGGAAGTGCCCGAGCCCGTGGACCTCGCGGTCGTGGATGTGTCCTTCATCTCGCTGCGGCTGATCCTTCCCGCGCTGGTGGCGCTCGTGAAGAAAGGCGGCGCCGTCGTCTGCCTGGTCAAGCCTCAGTTCGAAGCCGGCCGCGGAGAGGTGCCGCGGGGAGGTGTCGTGAAGTCGCCGGAGACGCGCCGTCGCGTCGTCGGCGAGATCGAGGCGGCCGGAACGTCGCTCGGACTCACGGCTCTGGGCGCGATCCCTTCGCCGATCCTCGGAGCGCGCGGCAACGAGGAAGTTCTCTTGGGATTTCGTGTAAATTGAGGCGGATGAAGGGGTCACGCGGCTCGGCGTCCAGGTTCTCGCGGGTCGCCATCGTGGCCAAGACCACCTCCTCTTCCGCAGTTCGGCTGGCCGCTTCGATCGCCGCGGCGGTCCGGCGGCGGGGCCGCAAGGCCTTCTTCGACGACGCCACCGCGGAAGCCCTGGGCAAGCCGGACGGGGTGCCACGGAAACGGGTGTCCCGCGAGGCCGACCTCGTCATCGTGCTCGGTGGCGACGGGACGCTCCTTTCGGTCGCGCGCAACGCTCCTCCGACCACGCCCCTGCTGGGAATCAACGTCGGGCTGCTCGGCTTCCTGGCGGGTCTCTCCGAGAAGGAGGCGATCCGGCGTCTCGACGAGGTCCTCGCCGGACGGTTCCGCGAGGACCGGCGAGGCCTGCTCGACGTCACGGTCACGCGGGGACCGCACCACGGCACCTATCGGGCTTTGAACGACGCGGTCCTGAACCGCGAGGCGCTGGCCCGCATCTCGACTTACGCCATCGAACTCGACGGCCGCGCCGTGGCGGAGTTTCGGGCCGACGGGATCATCGTTTCCACCCCGACCGGATCGACGGCCTACAACCTCTCGGCCGGCGGCCCGATCCTGCACCCGCAGCTCGGAGCCTTCGTGCTGACCCCGATCTGTCCGCATACGCTGGGCCAGAGGCCGCTGGTGGTCCCGGCCTCTACGCGCATCCGCGTGCGCGTCGTCGGCCCGGAGCGGAGGGACGGCGGCGTCTACCTGACGCTGGACGGCCAGGAGGGATTCCCGATTTCCGCCGGAATTCCCGTGGATGCGCGCGCCAGCCGGTCGATGGTCACGCTTCTCCGGCCCCCCGAGACGGATCACTTCGATCAGCTCTCGAGCAAGCTTTCCTGGGGCGTCTAGCAGCGGGCGGGCATGGCGGACGATCCGCGCAAAGGCCGGGGTGAATCGGTGCACGAGGCGCGGCGGCTCTCGACGCTTCGTCTCTTCCTGATCGTCCTGCTCTTCCTGGCCCTGGCGGCCTACGCGATCTGGAACTCGGACCGATTCCAGTCGCTCTTTCAGGGCGTCTCGCAGCAGCGCCTTTCCGAGCTCCTGCAGCGGCCGGTGCGCTTCCGTCGCGTCGACTTCCACGTCTTTCCTCCCTCCGTCACGCTGGCCGAGGTCAGCATCGGAAACGACCCCCGGACTCCGGAGGAGCCGCTGCTCGCCGCGACCGAGCTGACGATCGGTGGCGGAATGTCGGTCACGGGAGGGGAGCTGCGCTTCGGGCGCGTGCGGGCCGTGTCGCCGAAGATCGCCCTGACGCAGTTTCCCGACGGGACCTGGAACCTACCGCCGGGCCTGACGAGCCCGGGCAAGGGCGGGGGAGGACTGAAGGTCCGCGTCGGCGAGCTGGTCGTGGTGCAGGGCCTCCTGCACGTCGAGGGCCGCAAGATGGATTTGGACGGGCGGTTCGAGGATTTCGCCCTCCAGGTGACGGCCCTGCCGCACAACCGATACAGCGGCACGCTGGCCTGCCGCCGCACCACGCTTCGGCTTCCTTCGGCGGAGCCGATGGTCCTGGGACTGGACCTGCGATTCCGGATCGATCCGGCGATCGGCGCCGCCGTCGAGAGCCTCCGCGCCAACGGAGAGTTCGGAGAGCTCCGCGCGACGGGCTCGGTCGACAACTTCAAGAACCCGACAGTCCTGCTGCTCGCATCGGGCGACGTCCACATCGCCGAGGTCGAGCGCATCTTCCGGCTCAAGCTCGGCTTTGCGGGGGACGCCTCCGTGCGCGCCGACGTCCGGGTCGCCGGCGGAGGCTTCCGAATCACGGGCAACCTCGCTTCTCCGAAGATCGACGCCAAGGGCTTCCCGATCGAGGACCTGCAGGCGACGGTCCTGGCGCGTCCCGAGGCGCTTCTGGCCCGGATCGAGAGAGCGCGCTATGCGGGAGGCGAAGCCACCGGAGTCTTCCGCATCGAGAACCTCGCGGGAAAGGGGCCGCAGCCGATGACCCTGGTTCTCGACGCCAAGCGGATCTCAATGGAGCGTTTCTTCGCCGACCTCAAGCTGCCCGGCACCGGGCTCTCCGGCGCCGCCTCGCTCACGGCGTCCCTGCGCTGGGGCGCGGCGGGACTCGAGCGTGCCAACGGCGGCGCCACGCTCTCCGTCGAGGCGGGTCCCGCCTCCTCGCTCGTCCGCGGCCGGTTCGGGGTTCCGATTTCCGGCGGGGGAGCCCTGACCATCGTGGACGGCCGGATCGGTTTCGAGGGGACCACGTTCCGGTTCCCGGCCTCCACGCTCGCTTTGACCGGCGGTCTGCAGATCGGCCACTGGATGCCGGACTTCGACTTTCAGCTGCGCTCGCGCGACCTCACCGAGCTCGATCATCTCTTCCAGAACTTCACGGCGGCCTCCGGCGGCAACCCGAAGGCGCTGGGATTGGGCGGCTCGGGCGATCTGGACGGCCACATCGCAAAGTCCTGGAGCGAGCCCGAAGTGACCACCCGCATCTCGGCGGAGAACGCGCGCTATGCCGGCGTTCTCTTCGGAAGTGTGCGTGGCACCGCCGAGATGCATGAGGGCGCCTTCCTGTTCCACCCGCTGCGCATCTACGAGGGCAGCGCGACCCTCTCGCTCGAGGGCACCGCCCGCTATCGCCACCAGGCCGGAAAACCGGACCTGGAGCTGACCGTGTCGGCCAAGGACTATCCAGCCCAGAGACTCCTCGACTATCTCGACCTCGAGTACCCGATCGAGGGCCACGTCACCGGGACGTTCCCGCTGTCCGGCGAGACGCCCTACGGAATCTCCGGAGGCGGCACCGCTGAGCTCGAAGACGCCGTCCTCTGGGGACAGAAAGTCTCGCGGTTCGCGGGTCGCGTGACGCTCGAGCCGGGGAAGGTCTCGTTCGACGAGATCCGCGCGGATCTGGAAGGCGGGATGATCGGAGGGCGCGGCTCGATCGCCTTCCGGGAGAAGACGTTCGAGGTGCGGGCCGCGGGGGACGGCATTCCGATCCAGGCGCTGCAGTCGGTGCACGACGCCAGCTCCGACATCGATGGATCGCTGACGTTCGAGATCAGCGGGTCCGGGAGCTTCGATCGGCCCGACCTCACGGTATCGGCGACGCTGACGGACGCCACGTTCTTCGGACACGTGATTCCCGCGGGGAAAGAGCCGCGGCTGACCGCGAAGGTCTCGCACGGCGCCCTCGACGCCGCGGTGACTGTGGAGAAGGGCTGGACGCTGAAGGCGCGGGGCGAACCCTTTGCGACGCCGGGCAAGATCGACGCCGACCTCGACGCGCCGAACCTCGCGTCGCTCCTCCTCTTCACGCCGCTCGGAATGCCCGAGGGTGCGGGCGGAGCCGTGGCCGCGACTGGCCACTTCACGCTGCCCAACCGCGAGGGCGCGGCTCCCGAGGGCGAGATCCTCGTGACGTCGGCCCGCCTGGACCTCACGGAGCATCCGGGCCTGCTGCGGGCCGCCGACGCCCGCATCCGCATTGCGGATCGTCGCGTCACTCTCGAAGAGACGAAGTTCGTCGGCGAAGGGGTGGAGCTGGCCGCGCGCGGAACGCTCGATCTGTCGGGCGAGAAGAAGGGGATCGACGCGCGGCTCACCGGTACGACGGACGCCGCGATCATGGGCCTGGTCGCTCCGGACACGGGTTTCTCGGGCAAGCTGACGATCGCTGTGGCGGCCACCGGAACGCTGGACGCTCCGGCCTGGAACGGTTCGGTGCGGATCGAGAACGGCCGCTACCGGGCCGCCGGTTACTCGTTCACCGAGATCGAAGGGACCATACGGGTCAGCGGCACCTCCGGAGAGATCGAAGGCGTGCGCGCCAAGGTGTCGGAGGGAGAGGCGTTCGCGGCCGGCAACTTCCAGCTCGCGGGCGCCTCTCTGAAGGAGTACCGCCTCGCGGTTCAGGGCCGGCGCGTGCAGGTGCGGGCGATCCCGTCGCTGCGCCTGACGGTCGACGCGGATCTGGTGCTCGCCGGAACGCCCGAGACCCGCGAGCTGCGCGGCGAGATCTCACTGCTGAAGGGGACGTACTCGAAGGACGTCGAGCTGACCGTCTCCGACCTGCTCGCGCGCAGCCGCCCTGGCGGAGCGGTGGCCGCGCGGCAGCGCTGGATGGAGCGGACGTCGCTCGACGTGCGGATCGTCTCTGCCGCCGCGCTGGAGGTGCGCAACAACCTGGCCCGGCTCTCCGGGGAAGTCGACTTGACGGCCCGGGGCACGCTCGCCGATCCGGTTCTTGTGGGCCAGGTTCTCCTCGACGAAGGCGGGCGCGTCGTCTTCAGCGACGTCCGTTACGAGATCGAGAACGGCGTGATCACGTTCGCCAACACGGCGCGCATCGCTCCCTTCATCGACATCCGGGCGCGGGCGGACGTGAAAGGGTACGACCTCGTCGTGTCGCTGGTCGGGACCTGGCCCCGGATCACGCCGACCTTCACTTCGGATCCTCCGCTGTCCAACGACGCGATCCTGGGCCTGATTCTGTCGGGCGTGCCGCCGGACACGCGGGCCTCGTCCGACACCACCGGACAGCTCGTGTCGGCGGCCGGTGGCGTCATCTCCGGGGCTGTGACGTCCCCGCTGACGCGGGGCACGGCGCGTCTCTTCAAGCTCGACCGGTTCCAGATCGACCCGGTCTTCCAGGGCAGCACGCTCTCGACGTTCCGGACCACGATCGGCAAGCAGATCACGCAGGATCTCTCGGTCACTTCCTCGATCGCCATCGATTCGAGCAAGGACCCGATCATCCGCATCGAGTGGCAGGCCACCGACACACTCCTGATACAGCTGATCCGCGACGAGAACGGCATCCTGACCCTGTCGTTCCGGAAGCGCCAGCGCCTGTGAGGATGGAGGTCGCCCGGGCGCTCGGCGCGCTGCTCTTCGCCGTGTCCGCCGTCGCGCTCGGACAGGAGTCCCGCGTGGCGGTGGCTCCCGACCTCTACGGCCGCACGGTCTCGTCGGTGGCGTACACGGCAGACGGCGAGGTCGACCGCAAGGAGATCGCGGATCTGATCGCGATCGAAGCCGGCCGCCCACTCTCGGAGGTGGACGTCGCGGCCACGATCCAGAACCTCTTCAAGACGCTGCGCTACTCCAACGTCGTGGTCACCGCCGAACCCGAGGGCGAGAGCGACGTGGTCGTCACGGTGCACCTCTGGAAGGCCTATCGGATCGCGAAGATCTCGTTCGAGGGAAAGACGGCCCTGTCGAAGGAGGATCTGCGGCGCGCCGCCAACCTGTCGGAAGGAGAGCCCTTCTACGCGTCGGCCCTCGAGAACGGCGCCGCGGCCCTGGAGCGAAAGCTCTCGACGGAGGGGTATCTCGAGCCGCGCGTCGAGCCCGACACCGTCTTCGACCCGACGACCTTCTCCGTCCGCGTCGTCTACAACATCACGGCCGGGAAGCGGGCGCGGGTCGCCGAGCCGTTCTTCGACGGCGACCTCCATCCGTTTTCGGAAGCCGTGCTCGTCGAGAAAGGGAAGGTCAAGGTCGGAAAGCCTTACAGCGAAACGCGCGAGCGCACGGCGGCGGATCGCATGCGCCGTTTCCTGCTCGAGCAGGGATATTTCCGGGGGACCGTCGAGTTGATCGCGGCCGAGCCCACCGCGGACGGGCGCCTGCAGCCGGTCTACCGCGCGACCATCGGGCCGCAGTATTCGCTCGAGGTCACCGGCGAGAAGGCGAAGACCGCCCGAAAACAGATCCTGGATCTCCTCCAGACGCAGAGCTTCGACGAGGACCTCCTGGACCAGTGGGTCTCCGACCAGACGGAGGCCCTGCAGAAGGCCGGGCACTATCGGGCGAAGGTCTCCGCCTCGATGGCGAGCGGAGGAGAACCGATCCCGGTGACGCTGACCGTCGAGTCCGGCCCCAAGTACGCCGTCGAAGCGATCGCAATCCGGGGAAACGCGTCGGTCCCGGAGAAGACGCTCGAGGGCCTGATGGTGACCCGCAGGAAGGGCCTTCCGGTGATCGAAAAGGGCAGGCTGATCGACAAGGACCTCGATGACGACGTCAGCGCAATCCTCGGCTACTACCAGACGCACGGATGGATCGACGCGAAGGTCCAGAAGTCCGTGACGGACGGGTCCAAGCCCGATCGGCTGGACGTGACGATCACGATCGCGGAGGGGCCGCGCGCGCTCGTCGAGCAGCGGACGGTCGAAGGCGCCGAGCATCTGACACCGGAAGAAGTGGAGCGGCTCGTGACGGTGCGCGTCGGCGAGCCTTTCGATCCGAGCGCGGTGCGGCAGGACGTGTCGTCCCTGACCGACTACTACTGGAACCACGGGTGGAGGGAGGCGGCGGTCCAGGACCACTACACCCTGTCGGAAGACCGGACGAAAGCGTCGATCGTCTACCGGGTCGACGAGGGGATGCGCACCTTCTTCGGCAAGGTCATCGTCCGCGGCAACGCCGTAACCGATCCGGATCGGATCCTGCGCCAGGTCGCATGGAAGGAAGGCGAGCCCTACTCCGAGGAGAAGATCGCCGACACCCAGCAGAACCTGGCACGAACGGGCGCGTTCCGCACCATCGAGGTGCGGCCGCAGCCCGCGGACCCGCAGACCCAGTCGCGCAGCATCGACGTCACGCTGACGGAGGCCCGGCGAATCTCACTGCTGTACGGCTTCGGCTATCAGAACGCCGCCGGCGCCACCGAAAACCGCAACGACGTTTTCGGCGTCGTCGGCGCCACGTACCGCAACCTGTTCGGCCTGATGCAGTCGGCCTCGGCGGAAGTACAGTACGCGCCCCTCTCGCAGCGCGGCCACTTCTACCTCAGCTTCGTCGAGCCGTACGCGTTCGGCACCAGCGTGCCCATCAACGTCGTCGGCTTCGTCTCGCGCGAGCCCATCCAGGACGTCAACATCGACAAGCTCGGCGGCTACATCGAGTCCGTCCGCATCTGGCAGAAATACCTGAGGGTGGGCCTGCGCTACGAGTACGTGCAGAGCGGTCCAACCAACCCCGAGGACCTCTCCACGATCGAGCTCGAGAAGTTCCCCAAGTCCGATCAGCCGATCAAGCAGTCCGCGATCGGCCCGAGCTTCCTCTGGGACCGGCGCGACGACATCCTCGACCCGCACAGCGGTTACTACGCGAGCCTGGCGGGAAAGTACGCGTTCCCTTTTCTCACCGCCGACGCGCGCTACGGCAAGGTGTCCGGGCAGGTCGCCTGGTTCAAGTCGATCTTCCGAGGAGTGCTGGGCGCGAGCCTGCGCGCCGGAGCGATCTACCCGTACGACCTGGCCGCCCAGATCCCCGTGCCGATCCCGGAGCGTTTCTACTCGGGAGGCTCGACGACGGCGCGCGGCTTCGACACCGACCTGCTCGGCATCCCGCGCGTCACCGTGGACTACAACACGCAGGCCACGCTGAAGGCCGAGGATGAGCTCGTGGGCACTTGCGCATCGAAGGACGGCTTCGCCGACCTCGCGCAATGGGACTGCAACGACGGTCCGCGCATCATCGGCGGCAACGGCTTCATGGCGTGGACGCTCGAGTACCGCTTCCCGATCTTCGGCAACCTCGGCGTTTCGGTCTTCTACGATCTCGCCCAAGTCTGGGCGAATGCCAGCGACATCAACTTCAAGATCGAAGGCGAGACGGGCCTGCGCCAGTCGATCGGCGCCGGCCTCCACTACATGACGCCGATCGGGCCATTGAGGCTGGAGTACGGCACGCCGGTGGATCGGCGGACGATCGTTTACGAGGTCACCTCGACGGTGGATGAAAACGGAAACCCCTGTAATCCCTCGCCCTGTGTGCTCAAGCGCGGCCTGACGACCAAGGAAAAGGGACGGATCCTGCTCTCGATCGGGTATCCGTTCTAAAATCGGCGAATGCCGCTCTTCGAGTATGAGTGCCGGGACTGCGGGAAACGCTTCGAGGAGTTCGTTCTTGGTGACGCGCATCCGAGCTGTCCCGGGTGCCGGAGCGGAAAGCTGCGCAAGCTGCTCTCGGCGTTCGCCGTCGGATCGGGAGGGGCGAAGGCCTCCTCCGCCGAAGCGTCCGGGAGCTGCGGCACCTGCGGTGACCCGCGCGGGCCGGGCTCCTGCTCGATGAATTGACTCCGCGTGCGCGATGCGCAGATGCGGAGTCATCCCGAAGGCGTCAGCCCGAGGGATCCCTTTCCTGGCCGGGCTCGAGTCGTATCGCCGACACTCCCACGGGTCTCTCCGACAGCTTCCGCTCCGCGGCGGCGAGAGCCTGTCGCAGCGGCTCGGGATCTTCGACCGTCCATGAAGAGAGACCGGTAAACGGCGCCTCGGCCAGCGCCTCGCGCCATCCCATCGAACGCAGACCTCCGTCGCGCAGGGCGTGGACCAGCTTGAGCGTGCGGAACGCGTCGAACCACGTATGAAAGTGCCGGAGCATCGTCTCCGGATCGCTGGCCGAGCGTTCGATCGCCTGCCGGACTGCGGCGAATGCCTTCATCCGCTCCAGCGACTCCAGGAGCACCTCGGTCAGGAAGAACGGGTTGCCGCGGGGCAGCTCCGAGAGCGCCGCGTCGAGCTTTCCGCCGGCGGCCGCGATGGCCGACAGGGCGCGCAGCCACGCCGCCAGATGCGCGAAGACCGCCGGGTGGTAGAGACGAAAACCCGAAAGCGCCCGGTGCTTCGACACGAGCTGGGAGAGCGCCTTGCCGGTTCCGAACGGGACGCGCTCCGAGATCCGGCCGTCGAGAAGCAGGGGAGAGCCCGATAGGCGAACGATCGTCCCGACCTTCGCGAGCTTGTTTAAGAGGTAGAAGTCCTCGGCCGCGTTCTTCTCGGGAAAGCCGTGGACCGCAGCATACGCGGCGGGACGGACGGCGATGCAGCTGCCCATCGCCTGGTACGCGTACGGGGAGCCCGCCCAGTCCAGGCCCAGCACGTAGTAGCGAAGCGAGATCTCGTACAGACGCGCGGCCTGCGCGAGATCCGGATCCTCCGCGAATCGGTGCTCGAAGAAGTAGATCGCGGCCGCGGAATCCTCCGCGGACAGCGCCTCGGTCTGGTCGAAGTAGTCGTTGGGGAGAACGGCGTCGGCGTCGGTGTTGTGTATCCAGCCCGACGACAGCCGCCCGGCCGCGAACAGAGACAGCGCGACGTCGTTGCCGATCTTGCGGGCGAGGCCGACGCCCTGACCTTCCGGCAGGAAGCGGCCGGCCTGCGAACGGTCGATCAGCAGGACGCGGCCATTGTCGAACTCGAGCTCGGTGGCTGCGTGCGGGCCCGGCAGAGGGCGCGCCGCCTTCGCTCCGGACGCGAGACGATCCCGCGCCGCGGCGTTGGCCTCGTGAATCGCGGGAGGGGAATCGTCGCGGGCATTCAGGACGACGACGACGAGCGTCTCTCCGCGGGGCGCCTGCGGCACCGAGCCCAGCGTGTCGAAGAGATTCTGCGCTTCTCCGTAGGCCGGCACGACGAGGACGTGGCCGAACGCGCCCTCGATCGCGCCGGCCAGTCCCGCTTCGGATTCGGCGTGGCGCGAGAGGTACTTGGAGACGGCTTTGTCCGGCACGCCGGGAGAATATCGAAGGATTCGCCGTCATCCCGAGCGGAGCGAGACAGCCGACCACCGAAGGCAAGCCCTCAGCAGTAGGCAACGCCGGGCGGAGCCCGCGCGTTCATCCCGGGTTTATCGAGGACGGGATCCCTCGTCGCTGCGCTCCTCGGGATGACAGGCGGGGGCGCGCGTGGCGCTCCGCCTGTCAGTAC
>JBKOZO010000034.1:0-4652 GCA_046725935.1 Acidobacteriota bacterium
GCGCGATCCAGAGAAAGAGACGCGACTCTCTGCGGAAGGACCGCGGGACGCTCGAGTCCGCCGCTACGGCCATAGAGCCCTGTACCGCGCCGACAACGGCTCCGCGAAGAACCACGCCGCGATCGCTCCCAGGGCCAGGAAGACCCCGAAGGGCAGCTTCGTCTTGCCGCTTCCGCCGCGGAAGAGGATCAGAGCGAGGCCCACCACCGTGCCCGAGACCGACGCCGCGAGGATCGTGACCACGACGCCCGAAGGCCCGAGAAATGCCCCGATCATTCCCAGCATTTTCACGTCGCCGAGGCCCATTCCCTCCTGGCCGGCGATCTTTTCGTAGAGGAACGCCACCAGGAAGAGGCCACCGGCCCCGATCGCCGCGCCGAGCAAGGCCTCCATCGGCGTGCGCCGGATCGAGACGAAGGACAGCGCCAGGCCCACGCCGATCCCGGGAAGCGTGATCGCGTCGGGAAGGATGAAGAATTGCGCGTCGATCGCCAGAAGCGCCAGGCAGGCCGAGCACAGGAAGGCGCCGCCCGCGAAATCGCCCCAGGACGGGGCGAAATAGAACACCAGCGCCCACAGCGCGCCGTTGGAAAGCTCCAGCAGCGGATACCGCGCCGCTATCGGCGCCCGGCAGGAGCGGCACTTCCCACCGAGCAGGACCCACGAGAGGACGGGGATGTTGTCGTACGCCGCGATCGACGTTCCACAACTCGGGCACCGCGAGCCGGGCGAGACGATCGACTCGCCGCGAGGGAGGCGGTGCACGAGGACGTTTGAGAAGCTTCCGACGAGCAAGCCAGCCACGCCCGCCACGACAAGCCCGAAGGTGCCGTAGAGCTCGAGCGGCGAACTCATGCGGGTTTGCGGCCGAGACGGACGGGCTCGCCGCGAAGCCAGAGAAGGAGAATCGTCCCGAGCGCCACGGCCGACGCCGCGGCCCCGGCGTAGAACGAGACCGGGCGGTATCGGAAGACCACGCGATGCTGCCCCGGCGTCAGTGCGACCGCGCGAAAGAAGCCGTCGGCGCGCAGGATCGGCAGCCGTTTTCCGTCTTCCTCGGCGATCCATCCCGGATAGTGCAGGTCCGTCAGCACGAGAAGGCCGGGAAGACTCGTCGTCAGCTCGGCCACGACGGTCTCCGGCCGGTCTTCGGCGAGCCGCGCGATCAAGAGCGGCGCCGCGGGTCCCGCCTTCGCCGGATCCGGCTCGGGGCGCCGGTCCAGAACCACCTCGCGCGTCAGATCGACACGGCCGGACGCCACGCTCTGCCATGCCCGCGACGGGTCGGGCTCGATCGAATAACCGTGGAGGAACGACAGGCGCGGCCGGTACGGAGCGATCGGCGCGCGGAAGAACCCGTCGACCTGCCGCGACGGCAGCTTCGCGGGACGGAACGGAGTCCACAGCACGCGCGCGCTCGCCGCGCCGGCCGGCAGAGCTTCTTCCGCGTCTCCGATCGCCGCGGCGATCTCCCGGGCTCCCCGCGTCGCGAGCGCGGCCGACGTGCGCACCGTTGGAACGCGGCAGGTCAGGTTCGTGTAGCCGAGGAGCGCCTCGCGCTGGCGCGCGAGCATCGCGGCGTCGAACCGATCGTCCCGCAGCGCCCATCCCGACAGTGGCGCCATGGGCGGCGTGACCACGCGACCCGCGACTGAGGAAAGCGCCCGCACGGGCTCGGGACAGGACACCAGAGCGCTCTTCTCGGCGAAGCGTGGAAGCGCAAGGAGCCCCCGGGCCAGCCCCGCCACCAGACCGATAGCGGCCGTCGCGGCCAGCAGGCCTCCGATCCGCTCGCGGCCCGCGCCTCCGAGCGCGAGGAGGCCGAGCGACGCGCTCCCGACGCCGCAGGCGAGCCGCACCGCGAAGGGCTGTGGCGACGCCGCCGCCATAGCGAGGGCGGCCACCGAAAGGCCTCCGAAGATCGCGCGCTCGCGCGCCGTAGTCGGGGAAAATCGCAGCGAGTCCACACCGAGGCCCGCGAGCATCGCGACCCCGAACGCCGAAACACCCAGCGCCTTGGACGGATACCGGATGCGATCGAGCGGCGGCAGCGAACGAAACCACGTTCCCGGCGGCCCGTTCATCGCCAGGACGATGCCGGCGACGCAAAGAAGCGCCAGCACGGCCGCGAGCCGCCTGCGATGGTCCTCGCGAAACGCCGCGGCCGCGGCGACCAGGACGAATGGCGGCAGAAAGAGCGAGGCGAGATACGCGTTGCCGGGTCCGGCCGGAATCCAGCCGGCGAGCGACAACGCTTCGCGCGCCTCGACCGCGCCGATGTCGCGTTCCGCCGCCGGAAGCGCGGCACGGCGGTCCGAGTGCGCGGCGAGCTCTCCGAGAGGGACCAGCATCCACGCCGCGAGCAGGAGGCCCAGCGCGACCGACACGGCCAGGCGCGACAGCGGCCGCCAGCGCGGCGGTGAGACGACCGGCTCGGGAAACGCGGGCCGGGGACGCAACACCAGGACGAGTGAGACGCAAATGGAAAGCGCCGAGATCTCGGGGCTGCCCGCCATCGCCTGCAGCCCGATCAGCGCGGCCAGCCCTGCGACGGAGGCGCGCGACCTCAATCCGGAGCGCGCCAGCGCCGCGATTCCAGGAAGGTAGGCGAACGCACCGAAGTGGTTCCAGTAGACCGACAGGGACGCCGCCACGCCGGAAGTCGCGAACGCCGCGGCCCCCATCAGGGCGCCGGCGTCCGAGACGTTTTCGTCCTTCAGGAACCGCCGGGCCCCCCAGGCGGCCACCGCGAAGTGCACGAAGAGGAAGAGGCCGGCCGCCAGGGCCGGCGAACGCAGCAGGAACAGCCACGTCGGCGGGTAGAACACGCCCGACTGCGCGTTGGCGAGCCAGGGCTCCCCGGTCCCCGACAGCGGGTTCCAGAGGGGGATCTCGCGGGCGCGAAGGCGCTCGGCGGTGTAGAGCTTCAACGGATAGAAGAAGTCGCCCTGGTCGCGGTAGCTGGGCGCGCGCCCCGAAAAGAGCGCCGGGGACAGCCAGAGGACAACCGGCAGGAGCGCCGCCGCCGCCAGTATTCCCGAGGCGAGGCGGCGGCGCACGAGCACGTCTGATTTTAGCGGACCCGTACGCGGGCCCGCCGTCGGCGGCCGCTCCGGGCCAAAAAAGAAACGGCCCCGATCGCTCGGGGCCGTCGTGACTCGCGATACCGACCTGGTTAGTTCTGGGTTCCTTCCGGCCACTGAATGAACGAGCCGTTGGAGTAGATGATGTCGTCGTTGAAGTTCGTCGACGTACCGCAGAAGGCCGCCGAGGTCGAACCGTTGCGACCGCCGGACCAGACCGCGTAGGCCTGGTTGTCCGGGCCCGACAGGGCGTAATAGAAGTAGTGCTGCCAGCCGTCCTTGGTCGGAGGCTGCGCGATGTACGTGGGCGACAGCAGCGAGAACTGGCTCGTGCTGGTCAGCACGGTCGGCGCCGTCGTGAACGTGCCGCCCGGGCAGGCCGCAGTCGGGTACATGTTGTTGTCGACCGCGTACGCCTCGATCGCGGTCGCCAGGGCCCGCATGTCGCTCATGGTCCGCTTCTGCTTGCCGCGCTGAACCGCGTTCAAGAGGTTCGGAATGGCGATGGCCGCCAGGATGCCGATGATCGCGATGACGATCAGCAGCTCGATGAGTGTGAAACCGGACTCCCGCTTCTTCATTCTTCCCTCCCTTATCTCGTCTTCGACTCTTCTTCCGGGCCATCTAGTAGCAATAGCGACGCCACCTCCGACCCCATCTAAACGGTTTGTAATCAATAGCTTGTCAGACTGCGGCGACATCGGCCCTGACGCAAAGTGTCAATTTACCGACAGTGGGGTGACATTTCGCACGCTAACGTACGAGAGCGAACTCCTCCAGAACGTCCCCGTACATGTCCACCCCCCGAAGGTAGTCACGCAGGAAGACTCGCTCGTCCTTGCCGTGCCGCCGGGAGGCGTCGGTGATGTTCATGGCGATCGGGCTGTAGCCGTAGGTCGGATAACCCCTCTCCCGAAACAGGACCGAGGTCGTGTAACCCCCGAACGTCGGCATCTGCCCGAACGGGACGCCAGGGGTATAGGCCTCCGACACTCTCTTCAGGATCTCGGTCATCGGCGTCGGGTAGGGGCTGGCGCCGGCCGGCCCTCCGTAGGACGTCCGTATCACCCGGATCTTGGGAGAGGCCGCCTCGAGTATGGGGGCCATGTAGCCGCGCGGGTCGAGCCCCGGAGGAACCGAAATGATGAGGAACGCACGCTGGGTCCGGCTCTGCCCGGGCGGGTACGGATAGGGGCCGATCCAGTGCATCCGCGCCTCCAGGAACGAGGCGTAGCGGTCGGGCAGGATGTCGAGCTCCTGGCGATTCTGGCGGACGCGGTCCAGATGTCTCAGCGGATCCGTCAAGGGGCTGCCCAGGTGGTTTGCCAGCATGTCGAAGCCCGCCACGACGTGGGGATGCGGCTCGACGACCGGGCCGCCGGCTTTGGGAAAGCGTTTCACGAGCTCCTCGAGCGCGGCCCGGTCCTCGGACTCCAGCTCCCCGATCGCGTAGCCCGCCTGGAGGGTCTCGAGTCCCCAGTAGCGCACGTCCCGGAGAATGATCTCGTTGACGCCGCCCTCGTTCAGCACGTTGCCGACGCCGGCGAACCACTCGGGCCGGTGCTCGAG
>JBKOZO010000035.1:0-12844 GCA_046725935.1 Acidobacteriota bacterium
CATCAACACCGACTCAAACGCCGACGAACACGCCGGTGCCGCCTACGCCGACCTTCACCCCGACGAACACACCGACGCCGACATCAACACCGACTCAAACGCCGACGAACACGCCGGTGCCGCCCACGCCGACCTTCACCCCGACGAACACACCGACGCCGACATCAACACCGACTCAGACGCCGACGAATACGCCAGCGCCCCCCACGCCGACGTTCACCCCGACGAACACGCCGACGCCGACGTCAACACCGACTCAGATGCCGACGAACACGCCGACACCGACGCTAGTCCCGCCCACGGCGACACCGACCCCTACGCCGACGGTGACGCCCACCGCCGCAATCCCGAGCCCGGTCCCGATGAACGTGGACGGGCATGGCTCGGGCTCGACGTCGAACCTGAATGGCGTCCTGGAGTCCGGGGAGACGGTCGTCGTCGCTCCCGCATGGAACAACACGACCACGGTGCCCCTGACGTTCTCCGGCGTCGCGTCCAATCTCACTGGACCCGGCGGCCCGAGCTACTCGATCGCGGACAGCGCGGCGGATTACGGAAGCGTCGGTGTGGGTGCGATCATCGATTGTTACAACGCCACTCCATCCCACGACTGCTACACGATGACGGTGACCGGCGCGAGGCCCGTGGCCCACTGGGACGCCACTTTCGACGAATCCCTGAGCCTCTCGCACCTCAAGAGCTGGAAACTCCACGTTGGCCTCAGCTTCGGCGACGTTCCGACGTCACAGCAGTTCTACGCGTTCATCGAGAACATTTTCCATAACGGAATCACGGGCGGCTGCGGCACCGGCATCTACTGCCCGACGAACTCCGTCACACGCGCGCAGATGGCGGTTTTCCTCTTGAAGGCCAAGCATGGTGCCAGCTACGTCCCCCCGGCGTGCTCGGGGATCTTCGCGGACGTCCCCTGCCCGAGTCAGTTCGCCGACTGGATCGAGCAGCTCGCGGTCGAGCAGATCACCCGCGGCTGCGGCGGGAGCAACTACTGCCCGGACAACCCGGTGACACGGGCCCAGATGTCGGCCTTCCTCCTGAAGGCGAAGTACGGATCTTCCTACCTGCCACCGAGTTGCACAGGCGTCTTTTCCGATGTCGCATGTCCGAGCCTCTTTGCCAACTGGATCGAGGAGCTCGCCGCCGAGGGGATCACGGCTGGCTGCGGCGGTGGTAAATACTGTCCGGCCGACCCGAACACCCGCGGCCAAATGGCCGTCTTCCTCGTCAAGACGTTCGGGCTGGCGCTCTACGGGCCTTGAACCTCGCTGACATCGTGGCGCAAGAGATATGGCGGAGGAGGAGGGATTTGAACCCCCGGTACCGTTTCCGGTACAGCGGTTTTCAAGACCGCCGCCTTAAACCACTCGGCCACTCCTCCGTTGATTCAGTCTAGTCGATACGCGTCGTGACCGATGATGTGGCCGCGTCACCGCGCGGCGCCCTGGGGCTCCGCCAGGATCCGTTTCATGATCCGTTCGATGCCCTGGACGCGCGGATTGACGGGTCGCACGCCAATCCGGCGGCCGAGCTCGAAGCACTCGTTCTGCGAGACGTCGTACGCGGGCCAGCGGGGTAGGCCCGATCCGTTCGGGTCGCCGGTCCTGGCGAATTGTGTCCAATAGGCTCGTAGGGTCCTGCCGAACGTCTCATCTTCGGGACGAATCTCCCAATCCTCGGGAAATGCGTCGGCGAGGAAGAAGAGCTCTTCGCCGTGATGCGCACCGAGGGCCGCTCGCTTCCCGGCGCCCGCATAGGAGAAGGAATAGAGATACGCGGGATGACCCGCGCGCGACACGGAGACCGCAAGCGCGTAGGCGCCATAGGCGAACGTGTCGTTCTGGAGCCGAAGGAGCTGGGCGGCGACCTCGGCATCGGACGCCACGGGATAAGCGCGGAGCTGCTCCTCGGCGTACTTGCCCGCGTCGTCGGTCACGTACTTCCGGAAGTCTTCGACGGTCTTCGCGCGGCGGCGAAAAACCGTGGCCTCGTCCGTCGTGCTTCCGACGAGCACCGGAATGGGCAGTTGTCTCCCCTCCGCGAACACCTTTGCGGGCTGCTCGGGAAGGACCCAGCCGTCGACGACGACGTCGAGGCCAATCCCGGGATCCTGGACCCATGTGTCGAGGATCTTGTCCGCGGGCAGGCTGCGGAGTTCGCGCAGGACCTCGGGATCTCTTGCGAGTCCCAGGTCCGCCGCTAAGCGCTCGCCGGCTTCCTCGCCACTCCCGGTGATCCCGTTGTACGAAAGGGCAACCTTGAGATACGGGTTGAGGATGCCCTGGCAGTCGCCGCTCTGCAGGATCGCCCGGTGAAAGAGTCCCGCCGCCATCGGAGACGACATCAACAGGCAGGCGTCGACGGCGCCGGCGGAGTGGCCCATGACCGTGACCCGTTCGGGATCGCCTCCGAAACGAGAGATGTTGAGATGCACCCAGCGGAGCGCCTCCCGCTGATCGAGGAGACCGTAATTGCCGGAGGCGCGGTGCTTCGACTCGGCGGTGAGCGCCGGGTGGGCGAGGAAACCGAACGGCCCGAGGCGATAGTTGGCGCTCACGACGACCACGCCCAGGCGGGACAGGGCGGGGCCGAGTGGATTGGCCTCGCTGTAGCCCGCCTTGTTTCCGCCGCCGTGAAGCCACACGAGGACCGGTTGCTTCGCGGTCGGCGAGAGCTGCGTGGTCCAGACGTTGAGATAGAGGCAGTCTTCGCTCCACGCTTTCGTGGGAAGCCAGGGGACGGGAGGTTGCGGGCAGGGGGCGCCAAACGTCTCGGCTTTTCGCGTTCCGCTCCAGGGGCGGATCGGCTCTGGCGGCTTCCAGCGCCGGTCGCCGACCGGAGGCGCGGCGTAGGGTATGCCGAGGAAGGCGACTTCGTTCGCCGCTCCGAAACGAATCCCCTCGAGGGCACCGGAATCCAGGACGACGAGGGGTGGCCGCACTCCCTTCGCCCGGGCCGGACCGCCGCTCGCCACTGCGAGAACGAGACTGAGAGAGCCGATCAGGACAAACGAATATGGAATTCGCACGCCGTCACCCGACGATCAGCTCGGGGTTCGGGTTGGGTCCGAACGGCTGCGTCGGCAGGCGCAGGGCGGCCGACGCATAGGCCCACAGTTTTTCGGCCGGGGGCGCGTTGTCCGGCGGCGCACCGTCGGCTTGCTGCGGGCCCGCCGTGCCGGTCCGGACGTACTTGCCGATGACGGTGGCGGTGCCACCGGGCTCGTGGTCCGACTCCGGGATCGTGCGCGAAAACTCTCCGACGAGAAGCGTCACGACGTTGCGGTCGGGCAGCGCGAGGGTGCGGTCGAGAAACGTCGTCAGCGAGGGAACGATGGGTTCCATGACCGCGCGCGCGGCGGCCCCGGAGTCGTCTCGGTGCGTATCGAACTGACGATCGGGCCGTCCCGTGTACGCCGGCTGGGCGAAGACCACGCGGGCTCCGGAATGGACGAGCAGCTCGACGCACGCGAAGGTGGAGCGCTGGTCGCACGCGGACGTCGCGTCGAAGGGCATACCGTACGCTTCGCGTACCTCGTCCAGGCGACCGGCCTCCAGACGCCCGACCGTCTCGACGTCGAGGACGCGCTCGAGCGCGATGCCGTCCTCACGCGGCGGGTCCGCGGAGACACCGACCGGCAGGCCCAGGTCGTTGACGACTGCACAACGGAACGCCCCCGCACCGGGCATGGCCGCCGCGAGCCGCAGGAGCTGGCTACGAGAGCCGGCCTCGAGGACGGCCGCCCGCGCGTGATCGTGCGGGCGCACGATGCCGTGGCGAAAGTTGATCGACGCCATGTGTGCCCGGGCCGCCGGCGGCAGGGCGCCGAGCGAACCGGCGTCGACGCGGAGGCCGTTTCCGAGATCGCGCACGTTGCTCTCGGTGACGCCGAAGGCTCCCGTTCTCAAGAACGAGTCCGCGCTGTTGAAGAGGCCCGCCGGCCCGCCATTGAGCCAGAAGACGACGAGCGTCGGCTGCTCGTCGGGACTCTTCCCATGGGCTCCTCGCCAGCCTCCGAGAGCGGCGGCGCCCGCCAAAGCGGCTCCTCCTTTGATCGCGGTTCGTCGGGTGAACGTTCGATCGGTCATGGCAACCTCCTCGTAACGCCGTCACGGTAGTCACTGAAGACGGCGGGCGCATCGCCGGAAGGTCGTAAGGAGCGCCTATGACTTTCGGCGTATGCCGGCGGGAAGGGTGTTGGAGTAAAAGGGTCGGATGGCTCCCGGGCCCGAGACCCTGCGCCTCCTGAGGCTAACCGGTGTCTTCACGTGGCTGCTGGTCGCCGCTCCCCAGGCGATCGAAGGGCTCGCCCCGAGGCCCGCGTTTGTCTCCTGGCTGACGGCGCTGATCCTGTTCGGCGCGTTGTACGCGTGGGCGACGGCGCGCCTGGGACGACCGGGGCCGCTCCTCTGGGCGGCTCTCGCGGCGCAGACGGTTTGTGTCGTCGTGATGGCTGCCGTCCAGTATCGAGGCCTCGAAGGCACGCTTCTCGTGCTGATCGCCCTCGAGCTCGGGCTCACCGCGGCGCCCCGGGTCGGGCTCGCCTGGATCCTCGTTCAGTCTCTGGCGCTGATGTGGGCGATCCAGCATCACTGGTCCCTGCGCCCGGCGTTGATGTTCGCGCCTCCCTATCTCGGCTTTCAGGTTCTGACGTTTCTCATGGTCCGCCTGCTCGCACGCGAAGCGCGTGCGCGCGCGGAGCTGGCGCGGGCCAACGCCGAGCTCGTCGCGACCCGGGCGTTGCTCGCGGAGAGCACGCGCGCAGGCGAGCGTCTGCGGATCGCCCAGGAGCTCCACGACGCCATGGGCCACCACCTCGCCGGTCTGAGCCTGAATCTGGAGGCGGTCGCCCAGCGTCAGGGTCCGTCGCCGCCTCTCGACATCGCACGTTCGCTGACGCGCAGTCTTCTCGACGACGTCGAGTCGCTCGTGGATGCGCTGGGGACGGGGCGCGGCATCGATCTGTCGCGCGCTCTCGCGGCGCTGGCCGGGGAGATTCCGCGCCCGCGCGTGCACGTGGAGGCGGCCGAGCTCGTCGTCGAGGATCCGGAGCAGGCGCACGCGTTGTGGCGATGCTGCCAGGAGATCGTGACGAACGCCGTGAAGCACGCCGAGGCGGAGAACCTCTGGATCGCGATCCGCCGCCGCGACGGGCAGGTCGAGCTCACAGCCCGTGACGACGGCGAGGGCGCGTCGCGATGGACGCCGGGGCACGGCCTCGAGGGCATGCGCCGGCGTCTGGAGGAACTCGGCGGGGCGCTCGATCTCGAGACGCGCCCGGGCGCCGGCTTCCACGTCCGGGTCACGCTGCCGGGGTCGCCCGCATGATCCGTGTTCTGATCGCCGACGACGAAACGCTGGTGCGCGGTGGGATTCGTATGCTTCTCGAGCGAGTCCCGGACGTCGAGGTGGCCGCCGAAGCTGCCGATGGGGACGAAGCGCTCATCGCTTTGCAGGCGGGCGTAGACGTGGGCCTCCTCGACGTGCGCATGCCGCGTCGGAGCGGAATCGAAGTGCTGCAGGCTCTCGCCCGTCGTCCGCCGGCGCCCCCGTGCATGCTGCTGACGACCTTCGACGACCGGGAAGCGCTCCTCTCCGGCTTGCGCGCCGGAGCCCGGGGCTATCTGCGCAAGGACGTGACGGTGGAAACGCTGGTGCGCGCGATTCGCGCGCTGTCGGAAGGCGGGACGTTCTTCCAGCCGTCGCTGACCGAGAAGCTGCTCCGGGGGGTGCGCCGACACGCGACGACTGGCGTGCCGCCAGCGCCGTTCGGCCTCGAGCCGCTGACCCCGCGCGAGACGGAGGTGGTGCGTCTGGTGGCCGGCGGCTACAGCAATCGGGAGATCGGCGAGGCCCTCGGGACGGCCGAGGGAACCGTGAAGGTGCAGGTGTCCAGCATCCTCGCCAAGCTCGGAGTCCGCGACCGCGTCCAGGCCGTCCTGCGGGTCCTCGAAGGGGGCCTCATCTGATCAAAGGGTCTCACCTACGGCCCCGCCTCGGCCACCGTCTCTTCCAGGAACGTCTTGCCGTGATGTTCCGGGCCGAGCCGGAGCAGCGCCGCGAGAACGACGATGACGCCCGCCTCGAAGGCCGCGAGCGCCCATCCGTAGCCGATCCAGTCGCGCAGCGCGTACTCGATCGTATTGACCGGCGAGGCGAATAGGATCCCGAGCTGATAGGCGAGACCGGGGACTAAGCCCCGGGTCTCATCGGGGGAGAGCTCGTTCAAGTGCGCCGGGATGATCCCCCAGGCTCCCTGCACGCCGACCTGCATGAAAAAGGCGCCCGCGGCGAGCGCGGCGAGCGAGCCGCCGAAGGCCCAGCCGGGCATCGCGAGCAGGCACAGGCCCAGGGCGCACGCCATCGAGAGGCGCCGGCCGATGCGCTGAGAGAGCTGGCCGAAGAGGATCGCTCCCGCGATCGCGCCGATGTTGTAGAAGATCGCGACGTCGGCGACGGTCCGGGGCGCGATCCTGTGCTCGATCTTCAGGAAGTCGGGATAGAGGTCCTGCGTGCCGTGCGAGAGAAACATCATCATCGTCATCAGCGCGACGAGATAGGCGAGACGCGGTGCGAAGCGGCGCACGACCTTCGCGATGGCCGGGACGCTCGGCGCGCGCTTCTGGAGCCAGGCTTCCGATTCGGGCACATGCCAGCGCACGTAGAGCGCGAGCAGCGCCGGAGCACCGCCGATCCAGAACATCGCCCTCCAGCCGAAGACGGGTAAAACCAACCGCGCCGCCACCGCGGCGAGCAGGTAGCCCGTGGAATAGCCGCTCTGCAGGACTCCCGACAGAATTCCTCGCCACTTTCGGGGCGCGCTCTCCATGGCGAGCGACGCGCCCACGCCCCACTCGCCTCCCATGCCGATGCCGAACAGCGCGCGGAGGACGAGGAAGGTCGCGTAGTTCGGCGCAAAGCCGCAGAGCACCTCGATGGTCGAGAAAAAGAGGAGGTTGGCGATGAGCGGAACGCGGCGCCCGTAGCGGTCCGCCAGGAGGCCGAAGATCACCGCGCCCACGGGGCGCATCGCCAGCGTCGCGGTGAGCGTCCAGACGATCTCTTTCTTGGGAACGCCGAACCGGACCGCCAGCGTGTCGACCAGGAACACGACGACGAAGAAGTCGAACGCGTCCATCGTCCAGCCGAGGTAGCCGGCGGTGACCGCGTGGAAGCGATTTCGGGCGCTGCTTCGACCCGCCTTCACGGCCGGCTACGGCCTCCGCTCCAGGTAGTACCCCGGCGCCTCGAGACGGGTGACCTTTCCCGATGCGTCGCTGATGAACGTGACCGTCTCGCCGGCGGCGTCTCCGCCGACCTGGCGGAACGTGCTGCCGGAGACGGGCTCGAGCGTGACCTTCGAGGCCCACGGGTTGTCCTCGGACGGGTCGAACATCGAGAGCTTGCCGTCGAGGACGACGACGTGAACCTCTTCGTCCTCCCAGGTGTAGACGCCGGCGTATTTGGCCCAGGAGGCGTCGGGTTTCGCCGCGGGCTTCTGCTCGGCGACGGCCTTCGCGATGGCCGGAGCCACGATCGCGTAGGCCTGGTTGACGTAGAGCGACGGCCTCCCGTCCTCCGCGTTGGCCAGAACGATCACGCCGAACTTCTCCTGGGGAACGAACGAGACCTGCGTGCGGTGGCCGGGGACTGAGCCTCCGTGACCGATCCGGGTCTGGTCGTCGCGCCGGGAAACTCCCCACCCCAATCCCCAGCCGCTCTTCCAGTCCGGCTGGAGCCATTGAATGCGCTGCATCTCGGCGAGCGTGGAACCCTTCAGGATCTGGGATCCGCCGGCGGGCCCGGTGCGGAACTGGAGCTCGACGTACTTCGCGAGGTCTTCGACCGTCGACGCGAGGTTCGACGCCGGCGTCATGTAAACGCCGTTGAAGAAGGGCTCGATGCGGCGGGGCGTTCCGGCCATCCGGCGTCCGTAGCCGACGGCCAGCGTTGCCATGTCGCGGGGAGGAAGCACCCGCGTGCCGGTCATTCCGAGGGGCGCGAGGATGTGGCGCGCCATGTACTCCGCGTACGGCTCGCCGGAAGCGGCCTCGACGATGTAGCCCGCGAGCGAGAGCGCCACGTTCGAGTACTTCCACTCCTTCTCCGGGGCGTTGACCACGCCCATGCGCGCGAGAACCGGGAGCATCTGCTCGCGCGTCGGGAAGTTCATGTCGTTCCAGTACGTCCCGTCGACCTCGCGCGGAATGCCCCCCGTGTGGGTCAGCAAATGCCTGATCGTGATCGGAGGACTCTGCGAATCCACCTTCGCGAGCTTGAGCTCCGGGATCCACTTCGTGATCGGGTCGTCGAGCTGAAGCTTTCCGGCGGCGGGCAGCTGCAGCAGCGCGTGCGCGGTGAAGGTCTTCGAGATCGACGCGATCCGGTACGCGGTCGCCGGAGTCGCCGGAATCTTCTTGCCGAGGTCGGCGTAGCCGTAGCCTTTGGCCCAGACGAGCTCCTGGTCGTGGACGATCCCGATCGAGACGGCCGGCTGCTCGCGGTTTCGAACGGTCCAGTCGGCCCAGGTATCGAAGACTTCGAGGGCGGCGGCCACTTCGGGCTTCTGCGCCAGCGGGGCGTCCGCGGCCCGAAGCGTCTCGGCGTAGGAGACGAGGGCGGCGAGTGCGGCGAGGACGATACCGGCCGCGGGGATCCGTCGGTGACGAAGCATTGCGGAGACCTCCTTCTTCAGATTCGGGATGCCTGAAGCTTACGAGTGATTGCCGTAGTCAAGCGCCGCGGCGCGAGACGCTGGGCGTGGACGAAGAAGCGGTTGGCCAGACCCGGAATCACGAGCCCCTTGCCGCGCATCAGGCCGGCGTATCCGGCCCGGGCGACCGCTTCGGAAGAGCTGACCAGCGGGCCCCGGAAGGGAAACACCGGCTTCAAGCCGGCCCGTTCGTGGAACTCGGTGCGCGTCGTGCCCGGGCACAGCGTGGTGACGGTGACGCCCGTTCCGCGCAGCTCGCTCGCGAGCGCCTCGGAGAACGAAAGCAGGTAGGACTTCGACGCGAAGTAGACCGCCATGAAGGGCCCCGGCTGGAACGCGGCGGTCGAGGCGACGTTCAGGATGCGGCCGCGCCGCCTCTCGATCATCCCGGGAAGAAAGAGCGCCGTCAGTTGGGTGGGCGCGGCGACGTTGACCTGGATGAGCTCGAGTTGTGTGGAGATCGGAGCCTCCGCGAAGAGGCCCGCCGTCCCGAAGCCGGCGCAGTTGACCAGAACGTCGACCGTCACGGCCCGGTCCGACAGCTCGCGGGCGATCGCCGCGGGCGCGGCGGGATCGGCGAGGTCATGGACGAGAACGAGCGCGGCGACGCTGAACCGGCGGGACAGATCACTCGCGAGCTCGTCGAGCCGCGCGCGGTCGCGCCCGACGAGCGCCAGATCGTGTCGGTCGTGAGCCAGTAGCTTCGCCAGCTCGCGGCCGATCCCGCTGGAGGCGCCCGTGACGAGGGCCGTCAACGACTACTGCGCGGCGACGCCGCGCGGTGCGGGCGCCGCGGCGGGCGCGGGCTCGGGCTTCGCGATGGGCTTGGGCTTGACGACGTACGTCCACGCGTTGGCCAGCTCCGCCTTGGCCCAGCGAAGCAGTCCGTGGAAGAGCATCACCCACATGGCGGAGCGCACCGAGAAACCGACGAACCTCGGCCGCACCCCTCGGTTGTGATTGCCGTAGATCCCGAGGGCTTTCTTGCGCTGCGCGATCTTGACCATGCGCCGGTTGTAGAAGCGAATCGGGTAATAGCCGATCTCCGCGCCGTCCTGGAAGAACGGCGGAACGCCCAGGCGCTCATGGGACCAGCGGTAGATCGGCATGACGGCGGCGAAGTAGTAGAGCGCGGTGTCGAGGAGGAACGCGATCGTCATGGTGTCGTAGTCGCCCATGACGTAATACTTGTCGCGGTAGATCGACTCGTAGAAGTACTTGAAGAATCGGTCGTAGCGGTGGTTGTGGTCCTCGTACTCCTTGGCCATCTCGTCGGCGGGAGCCCCGCAGAGCTCCTTCAGGATCAGGCGCGTCCGAGTCCAGACCGAGAACGACATCTGGTCGAGGCCCGGCGAGTAGAAGGGATCCAGGAAGCCGCCGGCGTCTCCGACCTGCGCCCAGCCCGGACCGATGAATTTGTCCACGAAGTAGGGGAGGTGGGCGTAGTAGCGGCAGTCGCCTTCGATCGGCGTCGCGCCTTCGACGAGCTGGCGGGTGAGAGGATTGGTCTGAAGAAACCGCGTCAGCTTCTCCAGCGGGGTCTTCCCCTCGGGCGTGAGCAGGCGCTTGTCCCAGACCAGGCCCACGCTGGTCTCGCCGTCCTTCAGCGGGATGAACCAGATCCAGTAGCCCCACCCTGTGAAGTGATTGGTCGCGAGCCGGCGCGCCGTCAGGACCGCGCGCGCCCATGGGTTGGCGGGATCCGTGCCCGCGATGGCCACGCCGTCCATGTCGGGGACGTTGCGATACCTCACCCAGATCGCGGCCGTCGGGTGGGTGTCTATCGGCGTCACGCCTCCGCGCTTGCGCGCGAGCATGGCCTGCCGGCCCGTCGCGTCCACGAGCCAGCGGCACGAGACCGTCGCGGTCGTGCCGTCGCTCTTCTCGATCATCAGCGTGTTCGGGCTTAAGCCTTCGCCGAGCGTGTAGTCGGTGACCTTCGCCGGCCTCCAGACCTCGCTGCCCTCCTCGCGCGCGACTTTGAGGAGGTGCTCGTCGAGCTTGGAGCGGTCGAGCTGGAAGGAAGGCGTACGCGCGAGCTGGGTGGGACCGGTCTCGGAAGCCTCCTGAAGACACGACACCTCGTCGTTGTGGAACCAAAAGCGGAACGCCTGCTTGGGAAGCTGATCCTGCGAGAGGTGGCGGTATTGCTTGAGAACGCGCGTCAGGAAATACGCCGAAACTTCGACCGTCGACTCTCCGACTTTCCAGTCGAACTTCTCGGTCTTGTCGACGACGAGGATGCGCAGGTCCGGCTTCCCGCGCTTCAAGAGAATCGCCGTCGAGGCGCCGGCGACGGCGCCGCCGACCACGACGACGTCGTAAGCGAGAGGACCGGTCTCGGGGCGCGTTTCCATGGAGCGCCGAACAGTTTACTTCGGAGAAGACTCTTTCACGGCCATCGTGCGGTCCACGGTTTCCACGGGGCCCAGCTCCTGTACCAGACCGGACGGCCAGCGCACGGTCAGATTCTCCAGACGAGTCGCCGGCCCCAGGCCCAGATGCAGGATCGGGCTTCCGGTCGAGAGATACCCGCTCGCGTTGGCGTTTTCGACGACGATCGATCGGCCTCCGGGCAGTTTCGCCGTGACGCGCGCGCCGATCCCGTCCCGGTTGTCCCTTCCGGGTGTCCCTTCGAATCGGAGCCGCAGAAAGTGCTCATTCGGGCGGCGGGAGCCCAGAAACAGCGCCTCGGGGGCCTGGACCGAGCGGACGAAGATGTCGAGCGCGCCGTCGCCGTTGGCGTCGAACGCCACGGCGGCGCGCCCGTTGGTCTGCAGATCCAGGCCGTCGAGAAACGCGCGCTCCTCGAAGAGCGGAGCACCAGCCGCGGCGCCTCCGCGGTTGCGGAAGTAGCGATCGCGTTCGATCCCAGCGACACCCGCGCCCTTGCGATCGAACGTCTTCGTGCCCGCGACGTAGTCGTCCCAGTAGGCCAGGGTCTCCCACCAGAACTCGAGCTCGACGTCGCGGTCTCGTCCGTCTCCCCACATTCCGTTGGTCGAGTAGATGTCGGGCCAGCCGTCGTCGTCGAGGTCCGCGGCGATCGAGCTCCAGTTCCAGCCGGCGTGCTGTGCGCCCGACTTCGCCGTCGCGTTCTCGAACGTGTGGTCGGACTTCTGGAGAAGCAGCGCGTTGCCGGAGGCCATCTCCTCGCACCAGCGCACCGCCGTCGAGAGGAAGATCCGGCCCCAGAAGGTCACGGGAACCGACGGGTACTCGTGGATGAAGTACCACTGGGTGTCGGTGCCGGTCGAGTAGATGTCGGGCCGGCCGTCCCCGTCGAAGTCCGCCCACGCAGCCGACATTCCGTACGCCCGCTGCTGCGTGCCGGTTTTCTTCGCGACGTCCACGAAGCGCCGGCCGTCCTCGCTGCGGTAGAGGTTCTTCAGGCCGAAGTCGTTGGTCGCGAGGATGTCTTCGTGGCCGTCCTGGTCGTAGTCCTGGAAGAGACACGACAGCGTCCAGCGCGTCATGCCCGAGAGTCCCCAGGCTTTCGTCGCGTCGGTGAAGCGGCCGAGGCCGTCGTTGAGATAGAGAAAGTTCTCGCGGCCGTCGTTGGCGTCGAAGGCCGGATCCGGCATCTGGCTGTAGTAGTCGCCGGTGACGGCGACGAAAAGATCGAGGTCGCCGTCGCCGTCCACGTCGGCGAACGCGGCCGAGCGGGCGTTGCCGGGAACCGAGATGCCCGAGGAGGCCGTGGTCTCCTCGAACGTGCCGTCGCCGCGATTGTGGAAGAGCCTCGCCGGGCCGAAGGCGTTGGTGACGAAGAGATGGGGATAGCCGTCTCCGTCGATGTCGCCGGCCGCGATGCCGGTCGCGGGGATTCCCTCGCTGGGCGACTTCGCGAGTCCGGCCTTCTCGGTGACGTCGGTGAAGTGGCCGGCGCCGTCTCCCTTGTAGAGGATCGAGCGCACGCCGTCGCCGACGAAAAGGTCTTCGTTGCCGTCGCGATCGTAGTCGAGGACCGCGACCCCCGAGCCCGGCCAGATGTCGTTGATCAGGCGATTGGTCTTCGGGATCGGCGGGTCGTGGCGGGGAGCTCCCAGGCCGGCCTCCGTCGTGGCGTCGTGAAAGCGTGGCGACGGCTCGACCCGGTTCCAGAGAGGGTGCTCC
>JBKOZO010000036.1:0-12560 GCA_046725935.1 Acidobacteriota bacterium
GGAGCGTTCCAGGGACACGCCTCCTGGCACGCGTCGCAACCGAAGACGCGGTCGCCGAGCGCCTGCTTCCACGGATCGGGAATCGGCCCGCGGTGCTCGATCGTCCAGTAGGCGAGGCACCGGGCGGCGTCGAGGAGTCCGGGCTCCAGGAACGCCCCGGTCGGGCAGGCCTCCAGGCATCGGACGCAGGAGCCGCAGCGCTCGGCCACGGGCGTGTCCTCCGCCAGATCGAGATCCGTGACGATCTCGGCGAGCAGCAGGTAGGACCCCTGCTTCGCGTCGATCAGGCAGCCGTTCTTGCCGATCCACCCGAGGCCCGCCGCGGCCGCGAAGGCACGCTCGGCGAGCGGCGTCGAATCCACACACACGCGGTATGCGAAATCGCCGCCGAGGATTTCCCGGGCGCGCGCCGCGACCCGGAGTGCCCGCTGGCGAAGCGTGCCGTGGTAGTCCGCGCCTCGGGCGTACCGGGCGAACCGCGAGCCGTCTGCGGCCACCCATGCTCGTCGGGGGTGAGGCGCGGCGAGGCAGACGATCGATCGCGCTCCGGGCAGGAGCGCCTCGGGGTCGGCCCGGACCTTCCGGGATTCCTCGAGGTACCTCATTCCCGCGTGCCGTGCGGCGTCGATCCAGTTCTCGAAGCGTTCGAATCGCGGCGGCGGGCCCTCGGCGCGCGCGACGCCGCACCGCGTGAACCCTTCGCGGAACGCCTCTTCGCGGAAAACCCGCGCGGCCAGGAGCCGGTCGGGCGGCATCTCAGCGGAATGCTAGCATCCGCGCGCAGGAGATCGCTCTGGCCACGACGGACCGCTTCGCCTCGCGCGTCTTCAACCTCGCGGTTCTCGCCGCCCTGGGCTACCTGCTGTTCCGGATCCTCGAGCCTTTCTTCGGGCCGATCTTCTGGGCGATTCTCCTGGCACTGATCCTGTTTCCCTTGAATCAGCGATTGCGGCAACGGGTGCGCGGCCGCCGCGCACTCGCGGCGGTGATCCTGACGATCGGGGTGATGCTGGGGATCGTGCTTCCCGCCGCGGCCGTGGGCGTCGCGTTCGCGAGGCAGGGCGTGGAGCTCGGCCACCATCTCTCCGAGATGGCGGAGAAGTATCGGATCGCGGAGGTGCGGGACATCTTCCGGTTGCCGATCATCGGAGACGTCGTCGCCTGGCTCCAGAGCAAGTTCGGACTGGAAACCGCCCGCATACAGGAGTGGCTGGCGGGGGCCGCGGCGGCGGTCACGCAGTTCCTCCTCTCTCACGGCCGGGCCTTCCTCTTCGGCGCCTTCGGATTCATCGGCGATCTGACGGTGATGCTGTTCACGCTTTTCTTCTGTTTTCGCGACGGGGACGAGGTCGCGGCGCGGCTGATCCGAATCCTCCCGTTGGAAAGCCGGCGCAAGCATCTTCTCTTCGGCCACATGCGGAGCGTGACTGAGGCCGTCGTGCTCGGCACGATCATCACGGCGATCGCCCAGGGAGTCCTGGTCGGCGTCGCGTTCTGGATCACGGGGCTGCCGTCGCCCGTGGTCTTCGGCGTGCTGACGGCGATCGCGTCGTTCGTGCCGCTCGTGGGCACCGCGATCGTGATCGCGCCGGCGGCGATCTACCTCGCTGCGACCGAGGGCATCTGGTGGAAAGCGGTCTTCATGGTGGCCTGGGGCGTGCTCGTGGCGGGGTCCGCCGACAACGTCCTGAAGCCGATGCTGATCTCGGGCCGCGCGGAGATCGGGACGCTGCCGGTCTTCTTCGGAGTCATCGGCGGGCTCGCCGCCTTCGGGATGGCCGGGCTGTTCCTGGGCCCGGTCCTCGTCGCGCTCGGGCTCGTGGTGCTCCAGTTCGCCGAGGAGACGACCGGCGCCTCGGAAGCTCAGCCGGGCGTGGGACTGTCCGCCCCGGGGCCCTGACGCGGCCTACTTCCGCACCCAGTCGGCCACGAATATGTTGGTCTCGTGCGGCTTGGTGCCGTTGCGGTTGGACGCGAAGACCAGCCGCTTGCCGTCGCGCGTGAACATCGGGAAGCCGTCGAAGTCGGGCGAGAACGTGACGCGCGTGAGATTCGTGCCGTCCTCGCGGATCAGGTAGAGCTCGAACTCGCGCCGCTTGGGGTCGTCCATGTTGGACGAAAAGATGATCTCGCGGCCGCCGGGGAGAAAGAATGGCGCGAAGTTGGCCGCGCCGTTGGACGTGACGGCGTGGTCGCCGGAGCCGTCCGCGTTCATGACGCGGATCTCCAGCGCGCGGGGCGCGTACGTGTGGCGCTCCAGGTTTTCGCGGTAGCGCGCCAGATCCTCCGGGCTCTGCGGATGGTCGGCTCGGTACACGATCTTCCTGCCGTCGTCCGAGAAGAAAGGCCCTCCGTCGTATCCGGGCGTGTGCGTCAGGCGCCGGACGTTCTTGCCGTCCGCGTCCATGGTGTAGATCTCCAGGTCCCCGTCGCGCGCGGAGGTGAACACGATCGTCTTTCCGTCCGGCGAGATCGTGGCCTCGGCGTCGTAGGCGGGCGACGAGAACAGCGACCGGATGTCGGTTCCGTCGGGCCGGGACGCGTAGATGTCGTAGTCGTCGAGCGCCCAGACGTAGCCGTGGGAGCGGTCGGGACGCGGCGGACACTCGGAGCCCGTGCGGAAGGTCGAGGCGTAGAGGACGCGGTCGCCGGAGGGGAAGAAAAACGCGCAGGTCGTCTTGCCCTCGCCGTTGGAGACGCGCCGGCGGCCGGAGCCGTCGGCCGCCATCGTAAAGATCTGGTCGCACGGCAGCCGGCCCTCGTCGGACTGAAAGATCAGGCGCGTGCCGTCGGCCGACCAGTACGCTTCGGCGTTCTGGCCACCGAAGGTCAGCTGCTTCAGATTCGCCATGAACTTCTCTTCACCCGGAAAGAGCGAAGCGGCGGACGGAGTCAGGGCGGCGGCCGGCGGAAGCTGCGCGGACGCGGCGGCGCAGAGGACGACCCATCCGGCGAATGCGGCGTATCTCATGGAGCGCGGGATTTTAGTTTATTCTCGGCTCGACGTTCGAATGGACCGCCCCAACGATCTGAAGCGAGTGCTCGCGGAGGAGATTCGCGCGGCGATTGCGGAGACCGCGCCCGGTCCGGGGGGAGACGCTCCGGAGGATCCCGCTTCGCAGGCGGCGCGCGTCGCCTTGCGCCGCGCCGAGGAGGTGCTGACGCCGTCGGTGCCCGACGAGGCGCCCCTCTCGAAGGTCAAGAGGCTCGCGATCCGCTCGCTTCGATTCCTGTGGCGAAACCAGTCGTCGTTCAACGCGCTGTCCCTCTCCGCCGGCGCGGGGCTGGCCGACGGCCTCGACCGCCTGAGGACGGAGACCGACGAGCTCTCGCGCCGTGCCGCCGTGCAGGAGGCCCGGCTGACGCTGGCCGAGACCCGCGCGGGCTCGGCGCCGGTCCCGTCGGCGGCCGCTGCGCGAGCGGCCACGCCGCCGCCGCTGCCTCCGGGTGTTTACGCGTTGTTCGAGGAGCGCTTCCGCGGCAGCCGCAGTGACATCGCGCGCGCCCAGCGGTTCTACCTCGACTTCCTCAAGGACGTTCCCGGTCCCGTGCTCGACGTGGGCTGCGGGCGCGGGGAGTTCCTGGAGCTTCTGGCGGGAGTCGGGATTCCGGGCTCCGGCGTCGAATCGAATCCCGTGTCGGTCGAGTCCTGCCGCCGGGCCGGGCTCTCCGTCGAGGAAGGCGACGCGCTGGAGCGGCTGGCCTCCCATCCGCCGGGTACGCTCGGGGCGGTCGTGGCGTTCCAGGTCGTCGAGCACTGGCCTCCCGAAACGATCTTCCGCTTCCTCCAGGAGGCGCGCCGCGCCCTGGCGCCCGGCGGCGTCCTCATCGCGGAGACGATCAACGCCGACGCCGTTTCCGCGATGCGCGCCTTCTACCTGGACCCGACGCACGTGCGCCCCGTGCCCGCCGAGACGCTGCGCTTCCTCGCCGAGGCCGCCGGCCTGACGAACGCGCGCATCGAGTGGCGCTCGCCGCTTCCCGCCGAGCAGAGACTCGAGGAGCGTTCCGAGAACGACCGGAAGCTCAACGCCCTGCTCTACGCGCCGCAGGATTACGCGCTGGTTGCGAGAGCGCCGCTCTCTCCGTGAGGTCTCCGCGAGTCCTGGTCCTCGCGGTGCAATCGCCGTTCACCGAAGGCGGCGCCGAGAAACACGTCCAGAGGCTGACCGAAGAGCTCCGCGCGCGCGGCGTCGAGGCCGACCGGGTGTCGATTCCGCTGGTCGAGCGCGAGCGTTTCGACCTGGTGCGGAGCGCCGCCGTCTGGCGCGGCCTCGACCTCTCGGAGATCGGAGGTCAGCCGGTCGACGCCGTGATCGCGACACGGTTCCCCAGCTACGCCATCCGCCATCCGAACAAGATCGTGTGGCTCATCCACCAGTACCGCCAGGCCTACGACCAGTACGGCACGGCGTACAGCGATCTGACGGCGTCGCCCGAGGATCGGCGCACGCGCGAGGTCATCGCCCGCATCGACAGGGTCGGTTTGTCCGAGGCCCGCAGGGTCTTCGCCAACTCGCAGACCGTCGCGGCGCGGCTGCTGCGCTTCAACGGCATACGCTCCGAGCCCCTGTATCACCCTCCTCCTCTGGTGGGCCGATACCGGGGAGGCCCGCCGGGAGACGCGGTCCTCTGGGTGGGGAGACTCGACGCGTGGAAGCGGCCGGAACTGCTCCTCGAGGCTCTGCCGCACGCACCCGACGTCCGCGCCGTCTTTCTCGGCCGCGGCCCGGAGGAGGAGGCGCTGCGCCACCGCGCCTCGGAGCTCGGCGTGGAGAACCGGACGCGCTTCGTTCCCTATGCCGACGACGAGACGCTCCTCAACCTGTACGCCGAGGCGAGGATGGTCGCCGTGACGGCGGCGGGCGAGGATTTCGGGTACGTGCCGTTGGAGGCGTTTCTTTCCGGGAAGCCGGTCGTGACGACGGAAGACGCGGGCGGCCCGCTGGAGTTCGTCCGCGACGGGGAGACCGGGATCGTCGTGGCTCCGAGGCCCGACGCGCTGGGCGTCGCGCTGCGGCTGGCATGGCCTCGAACGGATGCCCTCGCCGCGATGGGCGAAGCCGGCCGGCGCCGCGCCGCGCAGCTGACGTGGGACGAGCCGATCCGGAGGCTGCTCGAGGCGGCGGGCATTCGATGAGCGTTTCGGAGGATCCGATCCGCCGGCTGGCGCGGGAGCGAGGACGGCTCCTCGGGGAGCTCGGCGTCACTCCCGCCGACGCGCGCTGGGCGAAGGCCGAGGCCGATGTGCTCGCGAGCCTGTCGTATCCGCAGCTTTCCGCCAGGCTCCCGGGCCGTCTCGTCATTCTCTGGCGCCGATGGCGCCGGCTGCTGCGATAGCGATTCAGCGCGGCCCGCGTGGCGTCCGGCGCCGCTCGGTCCACTGGCGAACCTTGTTCCGTCCCTCGTCCTTGGCGCTGTAGAGTGCCCGATCCGCCCGCACCAGAAGCTCCGTTCGCTGCTCGGGGGAGAGGCCCTCGGTGTCGGCGACGCCCGCCGAGACGGTGACGCGGAAGGAGCGGCCTTCACTCGAGAAAGGCTCGCGATCGATCCGCCGCCGGACGCGGTCGGCGACCGCGACGGCCGAACGCGCCGCGGTCTCGGGAAAGAGGACCGCAAACTCCTCGCCCCCGTAACGGCAGGCAAGGTCCGAAGCGCGGACCGTGTCGCGCATGATTTCCCCGAACCGCCGGATGGCCAGATCGCCCGCCGCGTGCCCGTGGGTATCGTTGAGCTTCTTGAAGAAGTCCAGGTCGAAGAGCGCGACCGAGACGGGCGCTCCGTAACGGAGGTGGCGGGCCCACTCCTCGGAAAGGCGCGTCTCGAAGTACCTCCGGGTGGCCAGGGCGGAGAGCTCGTCGGTCACCGCGATCTCCCAGTTTCGCGAGGCGTGGAGAGAGGCCGTGAGCGGAGCCAGGAGCGCGCGAATCTCGGCCTTGCGGTCCTCGCCGATCGGCTGCGGGGAAGCCAGCGACAGGTACGCGACGAGGCTGTCGCCGGAATAGAGCGGAAGGTGGAGCTTCTGCGTGGGAGCAGTTCCCGGCAGCAGCTCCATAGGCGCGAACGAGCGGTCGGTCTCGGTGGCGGCGAACTTCAGCAGGGCTCGCGAGTCGATCCGCTCGCCGACGTGGGGATGCTGCGGCTGGATCACGGGGACGCGCGGCTCGTTTTCGTACGGCGAGAGCGTCCACACCTCGGAGATGCACTCCGACCGGTCGACGCGGTAAACGTCGAATTGCGTCAGGGGCAGGATCTCGCAGGCCGCGCGATAGGCGTGCGCCAGGATTTCCTTGGGCTCGGGCGACTCGCCGAGAAAGTGGCTTCCCCGTTCGCGCGCGCGCAGGCGCGCCGCCAGAGCGCGCTCGCGGCGGGACAGCTGCCAGACGCGGAACGCCGCGGCGGCGGCCGCGAGGACCAGCAGGATCTCCGCCCAGACCGGAAGCAACGCCAGTCAGTGTAGACCGGCGATGCAAGAAAAAAGGCCCCCTCGCGGGGGCCTTCGTTTGTGGCGGGAAGTTCGACTCAGTGGGCGGAGGGAGTCGTCGTGGCCGGGGCGGTCTCGGTGGAGGTCGTCGTCGTGGTGGACGTCGTCGTCGTGCCCTCGGTCGAGGTGGTGGTGGTGGCCGCCGTGCTCGTCTCCTCGACGACCGCGGGGGCCTCGGTCTGGGTCGTGGTCTCGGTCGTGGTGGTCTCCTTCTTCTGGCAGCCCGTTGCGAGCGCCATGGCCGCCACGGCCGCAAAACCCAGGGTCAGAAACTTCTTCATAAACCTCTTCTCCTTACTAATTTGCGAAACGCTTTGCTGTCCCGGAGAGCGCGAAGCAAAAAACGCCGTCTCGTGAAAATCGACGCGCAATGATATCCAATCCCGGACCCCTGTCAACCCGACCGGGCGCCCTCGACGCGGGCCTCCCCCGCGGCTATCCTCAGGATTCGCGTGTCCGGACGCGGCGCGCGCAAGGAGTGGAGCGTGTTCGAGAGTCTGGGCGATCGGATCCAGGGCGTCTTCAAGGAGCTGCGGGGCGAAGGTCACTTGACCGACTTCCACCTGGACCAGGCGCTGCGCCAGATCCGCCTTTCGCTGCTCGAGGCCGACGTCGCGCTGCCGGTCGTTCGCGACTTCACGGCGAGGGTCAAGGAGCGCGCGGTCGGCAGCAAGGTCACGCAGCAGCTCTCACCCGCGCAGGAGGTCTTGCGCATCGTCCGCGACGAGCTCGCGGCGCTCCTCGGAGGACAGACCGCCGACCTCTCGCTGCAGGGCAAGCCGACCGTGATCGCGCTCGTCGGTCTGCAGGGATCGGGAAAGACGACTTCCGCCGGCAAGCTCGCGCGTCTTCTGAAGACGTGGGGGCGTTATCCGCTGGTCGTCGCGGCCGACCTGGCCCGTCCGGCCGCCGTCGAGCAGCTGGCGACTCTGGGGCGTCAGATCGGCGTCCCGGTCTTCGAGCCCGGAGGCCGCACGGATCCCGTCGAGGTGGCGCGCGCCGGTGTGCGCGAAGCGAAACAGACGGGACGCGACACGGTCATCGTCGACACGGCGGGGCGCCTCCACGTGGACGAGGAACTGATGGCGCAGGTTCGCGCGGTCGCCGACGCGATCGCTCCGCAGGAGATTCTTTTCGTCGCCGACGCGATGACGGGACAGGACGCTGTCAAGTCCGCCGCCGGCTTCGGGGAGGCGCTCCCGCTGACCGGCGTGATCCTGACGAAGACCGACGGCGACGCGCGCGGCGGCGCGGCGCTGTCCGTCGTCTCGACGACCGGCAAGCCCATCAAGTTCGTCGGCGTCGGAGAGAAGCCCGAGGACTTCGAGGCCTTCCATCCCGACCGCATGGCATCGCGCATCCTGGGGATGGGCGACATGATGACGCTGATCGAGAAGGTCGAGTCGTCGGTCGACGCCGCCGCGGCGAAGAAGCTCGCCGAGAAGACAGTCGCGGGGGAGTTCACCCTCGAAGACCTTCGCGATCAGCTCGCGTCGATGAAGAAGATGGGGCCGCTCGAAGGCCTGCTGGATCTGCTCCCGAAGGCGGGCGCCTTCAAGGCCCTCCGGGGGCCGGAGAGCGTGGACGAGAAGGCGCTGACGCGGGTCTCGGCGATCATCGACTCCATGACCGCCGAAGAGCGCCGGTATCCCCAGGTCCTCAACGGAAGCCGCAAGAAGCGGATCGCCGCGGGGTCCGGGACGTCGGTCGCCGAGATTAACCGCCTCCTGAAGCAGTACCAGCAGATGCGCCGGATGATGCGGACCGCTCGAAAAGGGGGGATGCGCGGGATCGACCTCTCGAAGATCGCCCTTCCGGGGGGGATCCCGAAGCAGTAAGCGGTAAGCAGTAAGCGGTATGCGGGGAAGCGCTTACGAGGCTGCTAACTGCTTACTGCTTACTGGCTACTGCTTACTGATGCTAGAATGCGCCGCTTTTGATGAGCCATTAGAGGACGTGAAATGCTGACCATTCGCCTGCGCCGCATGGGCGCCCGCAACCGACCCTACTACCGCATCGTCGTCTCCGACTCCCGCCTGACCGCGCGGGCCAAGGTGCTCGAGGAGCTGGGCTCCTACGATCCGGTCGTCAACCCGGCGAAGCTCGCGTTCGACCGCGAGCGCGCCCGGCACTGGGTCTCCAAGGGCGCGACGATGTCTCCCACGGTGAAATCCCTTCTGGAACGGCCCGAGCCGGCCGCCGCGGCGGCGCCGACGGCATGAAGCGTCTCATCGAGACCGTCGTGCGACGGCTCTGCGACGACCCCGACGCGGCGCGGGTCTCCGAGAGCTACGAGGGGCGGACGGCGGTCTACGAAGTCGACGTGCCCGAAGCCGACCGCGGCCGCCTGATCGGACGCGACGGCCGCACGATCCGTGCGCTGCGCGCGTTCGTGTCCGCCGCTGCGACGGCGCGCGGCAAGCGCGTCGTCATCCGCGTCCGCGACTGAAGGCGCGGCCCCGAGACGGGGCGCCTCCGAAAGCCATGAGCTCGTTTCTCCGGGTCGCCCGTCTGACGCGGCCCCACGGCCTCTCGGGGGAGATCTCGGCCGAAGTCCTGACCGACTTTCCGGAGCGGTTCGTACCCGGAGCCCGCTTCGTGTGGCAGCGCGGCGGCGACGAGAGCCCGCTGACGCTGTCCTCGGCCCGGCCGCACGGCCGCCGCTGGCTCCTCGGTTTCGAGGGCGTGTCCGACGCCGAAAGCGCACGGGCCCTGTGCGGCGGGGATCTCGGCGTCGCGGAGGCCGACGCGTTTCCGGCCCCCGATGGGTTCTTCTACAGTCACGAGATCCGGGGCTGGCGCTGCGAGAACGTCCGCGGCGAGCCGCTCGGCTCGGCAACCGAGCTGGAGTCTTCCCCCGCCGGGCCGATGTTGTCCGTCGACACGGGAGGCGGAAGAATCGCGCTCGTGCCATTCGTGCACGGAATCGTGGTGCGGATGGATCGGGAGGCTCGCCGGATCGTGCTGGATCCGCCCGAAGGTCTGCTCGAGCTGTGACCGGGAATCCGTCCCCGCCGATGCGGATCGAGATCCTGACCCTGTTTCCGGGCTACTTCGCCTCGCCCCTGCGCGAGAGCCTGCTCGGGAAGGCCATCGCTTCGGGCGTGGTCGATGTGACCGTGACGGACCTGCGCGACTTCGCGACGGACCGCCACCGAAAGGCCGACGACGAGCCCTACGGCGGCGGAGCCGGTATGGTCCTGATGGCCCCCGTCGTCGCGACCGCGATCGAGGCGCGCCGCGGCGGCGACGGAGACTCGCGGGCGTGGACGGTCCTGATGGCTCCGGAAGGGGCGCCGCTCGACCAGGAGCGAGCGGCCGCGCTCGCCGTGCGGCCCCGCCTGCTCCTGGTGTGCGGGCGATACGAGGGCATCGACGAGCGCGTCCGGGAGCTCGGCCTGTACGACGAGGAGATCTCGCTGGGCGACTTCGTCCTTCCGGGAGGGGAGGCGGCCGCGCTGGCGCTGACCGAGGCCGTCACACGCTTGGTCCCGGGAGTCGTGGGCGCGTCCGAATCGCTCGAGAACGAGTCGTTTCTCCGCGAGAGGCTCGACTACCCGCACTACACGCGTCCCCGGGAGTACCGGGGCCGGAGCGTGCCCGAGGTCCTGCTTTCGGGCGACCATGCCCGGATCGAGCGCTGGCGCCGCGCGAAGGCGCTGGAGAAGACCAGGAAACGGCGGCCGGACCTTCTCGGGCGCCGTCCCGAGGAGCCGGGAGAGAGCGATCCCGAACGCTGACGGGGCCGGGTTGCTCCGCGGGGGGCGGTTCGTTTAGAATTCGCCGTTTCCTCGGAGTTCCCGGCGGGCCCGAGCCCGCTCATTTTGGGAGAGCTTTGCGATGACCGACGTTCTGCTGGATCTCGAAAAATCGTCGCTGAAGAGCGACTTGCCGGCGTTTTCCCCCGGGGACACCGTTCGGGTTCACGTCAAGGTGCGCGAAGGCGAGAAGGAGCGCATCCAGATGTTCGCCGGTGTGGTGATCGCCCGGCGCGGAGGCGGCGCCCGTGAGACGTTCACGGTTCGGAAGATCTCCGGCGGCGTGGGCGTCGAGCGCATCTTCCCCCTGCACTCGCCGATCATCGATCGCATCGAAGTCGAGCGGAAGGGCGCCGTGCGGCGTGCCAAGCTCTACTACCTGCGGGCGCGCAAGGGAAAGGCCGCGCGCATCGACGAGAAGACCGACCAGTCCTAGGCCTCGCCCCTGCCCAAGGCGACCGTGACCCCAGATCCCCTGGCGGCGCTCTTCGCCGAGCTGGGACGGCTGCGCGATCTGACCTTGGTCGAGGTGGAGCTCTTTCGCCGCGGCTTCATGCGAGTTGCCGGCGTGGACGAAGCCGGGCGCGGCTGCCTCGCCGGACCGGTCGTGGCGGCGGCGGCGATCCTGCCTCGCGGCTGCGTGCTGCCGGGTCTGGACGATTCCAAGAAGCTCGATGCGGAAGAGCGCGCTCGTCTGGAGCCCGAGATCCGGCGCCGGGCGCTAGCGTGGGCGATCGGAGTCGTCGACGCCTGCGACATCGACGCGGCCGACATCCTCCGCGCCAGCCTGGAGGCGATGCGCCGCGCCGTCGTCCGGCTCAATCCCGGGCCGCAGGTCCTCCTCGTCGACGCCGTGAGGGTTCCCGGCATTCCCGTTCCGCAGCTTCCGATCATTCACGGCGACGCTCTCTCGGCCTCGATCGCGGCCGCTTCGATCCTCGCCAAGGTGCACCGCGACGGTCTGCTCAACGCGCTCTCGCGAAGGTACCCCGCCTACGGATTCGAGCAGCACAAGGGCTACGGAACACCCGAGCATTGGGAGGCTCTGAGGATCTGCGGACCGTCGCCGGAGCACCGTTTGACCTTCCACGGGGTCGTTCCGACGCCCGGCGACGCCCCCATCCCGGGCCGGCCCGCGCGCGGTCGCGGTTAGAATCTTAGACAATGGCGGTCAACCGCGAACAGGTTCTCCAGTCCGCCGAGAAGCTGCTTGCCCGAGGAAAGCTCGATCAGGCGCTGAAGGAGTACCTCCGCGTCCTGGAGGACAACCCCAAGGACATCTCGACTTTGAACAAGGTGGGGGACCTCTACGTCCGGATGAACAGACCGGGCGACTCCATCCCGTACTTCACTCGGATCGCCGATTTCTACGCCAAGGACGGCTTCTTCCTGAAGGCCATCGCGATCTTCAAGAAGATCAACAAGATCGACCCCGCTCAGCTCGAGGTCTACGACAAGCTGGCCGACCTGTATCACAAGCAGGGCCTCGTGCAGGACGCGCGCAGCCAGTACCAGGTCCTCGCCGATCACTATCAAAAGAACAACCGTGTGCCGGATGCGATCGCGGTGTACAAGAAGATGGCCGCCATCGACCCGTCGGACATGCGGATCCAGGTCCGCCTGGCGGATCTCTACCGCTCCTCGAACCAGAAGGAGCAGGCGGTCATGCAGTACGGCCTGCTCGGCGCCACACTGGTCAAGCGGGGAGCCCACGACGAGGCGGCCCAGGTCTTCCAGAAGGCTCTGGAGCTCTCGCCCGACGACGTCGAGACCCAGAGGAGCCTGGTGCGGTCGCTGCTGGCCCAGAAGAACACCGACGCCGCGATGGCCGTGCTCAAGGCGGCCCCTCGCACCGCCGCGAGCCTGGCGCTCTTCGCCGAGGCGCAGCTGGAGATGGGTCAACGCGGAGACGCCGTGCGGACGGCGGAGCAGGCGATCCAGCTCGACGCGGACGCCGAGGCCCCGCGTCTCTTTCTCTCCCGTCTGCGCGTGCAGGAGCAGGCGCTCGACAAGGCGGTGACGATCGTCGGGCCGATCGTGGACGTGGCGATCGCGCGCAAGCAGTTCGCGAAGGCCGCCGACTATCTCGAGCCGATTCTCTCGGCGGACCCGTCTCAGGCGGCGGCGCTGGTGAAGATGGCGCAGGTCCACGAAGCCGAGGGCAACAGGCCGGCCCTCGCGAAGGTGTTCCTGACTCTCGGTGCCATCGCCGAGAAGCGCGGCGACCAGGCGGGCGCGCTCGAGGAGTACCGGCGTGCGGTCGAGGCGGATCCCTCCAACGCCGAGGCCGCGACCAAGGCCAAGGAGATTGGCCCTCC
>JBKOZO010000037.1:0-11021 GCA_046725935.1 Acidobacteriota bacterium
CCTCCCAGTAGAATCGCGGCGCAGTGTCGTCCGCTTCCCGCAGGGCGCCGTATCTGGCGCTTCGCCACCGCGACTACCGGAGGCTGATCTTTTCGCAGCTCCTGTCGCTGACCGGCTCGCAGATGCAGGTCGTCGCCATCAACTGGCACATTTACCTGCTCACCAAGTCGCCGCTCGCGCTCGGGTTCGTGGGCCTGACCCGCGTCGTGCCAATCGTGGCGTTCTCGCTGCTCGGAGGCGTCGTCGCCGACCGCTACGACCGCCGCAAAGTGATGCTGATGGCCCAGATCGCCATGACGGCCGTTGCCCTCGGCCTTGCGGCGATCACATTCGCGAACCATGAGAGGCTCTGGATGATCTACGTCCTGAACGCTCTCGGCGCCTCCGCCGTCGCCTTCGACGGCCCCTCACGCCAGGCTCTCATCCCCCGCCTGGTTCCGAGAGAGGATCTCCCGGGAGCGCTGTCGCTCAACCTCTCCGTCTTCCAGGCGACGCTGATCGGCGGCCCCGCTCTGGGAGGACTCATCATCGCCAACCACCCCGGCGAATCCTCCACCGCGGGCCTCTCGCTGATCTATCTCTTGAACGCCGTCTCCTTCCTGGCCGTCATCTTCGCGCTCGTGACGATGAAGACCTCGGGAGCCCCCGAGCCCACCGCCGGCAAAGTCGAGATGCGCGCGGCGCTGGCCGAGGGGCTGCGGTTCGTCTTCTCCACGCCGCTGATGGTCTGGACGATGGGACTGGACTTCCTCGCGACGTTCTTCTCGGGAGCGACGTCGTTGCTTCCGATCTTCGCCGACCAGGTTCTCCACGTCGGCGCCCGCGGCTACGGCGTCCTCGCCGCCGCCCCGGCCGTCGGTGCTCTTCTCGGCGCGCTGTACCTGTCGATCCGGCCCCTTCCCCCGCGACAGGGAGGGATCTTCCTCTGGGCCGTGGCGGCCTACGGCGCTTCGACCGTCGTCTTCGGCCTTTCGCGAAACTTCTGGCTCACCCTCGTGGCGCTGGCGGGCGTCGGCCTCGCCGACGCGATCTCCACCGTCATTCGCCAGACCATCCGCCAGTTCATCACTCCCGACCGCCTGCGCGGCCGTATGACCTCGATCAACATGATCTTCTTCATGGGCGGTCCGCAGCTGGGCGAGCTCGAGGCCGGCCTCGTCGCATCGCTCTTCGCCTCGACGGTTCTGGGCGTCACCGTCTCGGTCGTCTCCGGCGGCCTGGCCACCATCTTGATCGCCTCCGCCGTCGCCGCCGCCGCTCCGGTCGTGCGCCGCTACGACTTCCACAAGACGACGGCGGCCAACGGTGCCCCGGGTTGAGCACTCCCGCCGTCGAGCTCCGGGGCGTGACGATCGTCGAGAAGGGGACGACCCTCCTGCGCGCGGTCAGTCTGTCCGTTCCCGACGGAACGGGCTATGCGCTTCTGGGAAAGGGCGAAGGGCCGCTCGAATTGCTGCGCTGCCTCCGGGGAGACAGAAGGCCGGATGCAGGTTCGATCGCGCTGCTGGGAATGGACCCCACAAAAGCGCGCCGGAGGCTCAAGGCGCGCCTGGGATCGGAGCTCCTGCTCCTGGAGAACCCAACCGTCGAAGAGATCGGGCAGGTCCCGCCGAACAAGACGTTTTTCGCCGTCACCGACCGACCCGAGCTCCCCGGCAGCTTCGAAGGCCGGGTCGGGCTCCTGGGCCGCGGACGACTCGTGGCGGAAGGCAGCCCTCGCTCGCTCCAGGATCGCTTCCGCCGGGTCCGCTACTCCAACCGTTTGACCGAGACCCGCACCGCCCTCGGCACGGAGCTCGACGAGTTCGAGGCCCTCCGCGTGCGCGTCCGGGGCTGGGGCATCGAGGCCGTCGTATCGAACTTCGACGAGGCCGCGTTCGAGCGCTTTGCGAGGATCGACGGTGTCGATGATGCCGCCGCGGACCCGATGACCCTTCCGGAAATCTTCGAAGCGGTCGCCGGCGGCTGAACCGAGGGTCCTTGTGTCCGCCGTCGCCGACGTCCGGCGACACCTCTGCTATCTTCCCCGCCCGTGGCGGGATTCGAACGCGGGGCCGACGGTCGTCTGACGTGCGACGGCTTGCCGCTTTCGGATCTCGCGGAGCGATTCGGAACGCCGCTCTACGTCTACAGCTGGAATCGAATCGAGGAGCGCTTCCGGAGCTTCGACGCCGCGTTCGCCGCCGTACCGCACCTGGTCTGCTACGCGGCCAAGGCGAACTCGAGCCTGGCGATCCTGAAGCGCCTCGCGGCGCTCGGCTCGGGCGCCGACGTGGTTTCCGGCGGGGAGCTCCGCCTGGCGATGGAAAGCGGCATCCCGGCCGAACGGATCGTCTTCTCGGGCGTCGGCAAGACGGCAGACGAGCTCGCGCTCGGCGTCTCGTTCGGGATCCTGGCGTTCAATGCCGAGTCGGAGCGCGAAATCGAGAGGATCGAAGAGGTCGCCGGCCGGCTCGGAAAGACCGCACGCGTGGCCCTTCGCGTCAATCCGGACATCGACGCGCGCTCGCACCCCTACATCTCCACGGGACTGAAGCACAACAAGTTCGGCGTGGACATCGCACGGGCGCCCGGGATTTTCGAGAAGGCGTCCCGCCTGCCCCACGTCCGCATGACCGGGATTCAGGCGCACATCGGAAGCCAGATCCTGGAGGCCGGACCGCTGTCGGAGAGCGCGCGGGCGCTGGCCGCGCTCGCCCGCCGCCTCACATCGGCCGGCGCTTCGCTCGAGACGATCGACGTCGGTGGCGGTCTCGGGATCGGGGAGGGCGCGCTGACACCCAAGGAGTACGCCGCGGCGGCCCTGCCGGCGCTTTCCGGGCTGCCTCAGCGCATCCTGATCGAACCCGGACGCGCGATCGCCGGACCGGCCGGCGTTCTCCTCATGCGCGTCCTCGACGTCAAGCAGGAGCGCGGGAAGACGTTCGTCGTGGCCGACGCCGGCATGAACGACCTGCTTCGCCCGGCGCTCTATGAAGCGATCCATGCAATTGAACGCGTCGACGCCAAGAGCGAGCCGAGGACACGCGCCGACGTCGTCGGGCCGGTCTGCGAGACCGCGGACGCATTCGCTCAGGATCTCGACATGGTGTGTCCGCAGGAGGGCGATCTCCTCGCGATCCGCGACGCCGGAGCCTACGGCTTCGTGATGTCCTCCAACTACAACCTGCGGCTCCGCGCCGCCGAAGTGCTCGTCGCCGACGGCGCTGCGAAGCTCGCGCGGCGCCGCGAAACTTTCGAAGACTTCATACGGCTCGAACAGTCGTAGAATCCTTCCAGATTCGACTCCAAAGTTTCGCCTCGGATTTTTTTGTGAAGGAGGATGCGCATGCATCGATACCGAACCTGGGCTCTGTGTCTCCTCGCCTTCCTGTTTCTCGCTCCCCTCGCCTTCGCCCAGACGACGGGCTCCGTTTCGGGCGTCGCACGCGACTCGTCGGGAGCCCCGCTTCCGGGTGTCCTCGTCTCGATCTCGGGCCCGCAGATGCCCCTCGGGCGCACCGCGACCACCCGCTCGGACGGCACCTTCCAGTTCCTGAACCTCACCCCGGGTACGTACAAGCTGCGGGCTGAGCTGCAGGGCCTCGGAGCGTTCCAGCAGGAGGTCATCGTCGCCGCCATCAAGGACACGGAGGTCCGCCCGGTCCTGCGCGCCACGGCCACCGAAGAAATCACCGTGACCGCGGCGACTCCCCTCGTCGACACCAAGGCGAGCGACGTGTCCAACGTGACCAAGCGGCCAGAACTGGAGAAGCTGCCGCTGGTGCGCACGTTCTCGGGAACGTTCCAGCTCGCTCCCGGCGTCGCCGACTCGGGCGTCGAGATCACCAACACGAACATCGGCGTCAACGCCGGCGGCGGCCGCCAGGACAACACGTTCTTCTACGACGGCGTGAACGTCACGAATCCCTTCTTCGGCGACGTCTACCAGGATTTCGCCGAGCTCGACATCCAGGAAGTCAGCTTCACGCGCGGCGGCGTGACGCCCGAATACGGGCGGACGGGAGGCTTCATCGTCAATGGCGTCACGAAGTCGGGAACGAACAACGTCCACGGCGAGGTCCGGCTGGAGTACCAGCCGGACGTATTCGAGGCCGACAGCAAGAATGCGACCAACGCCGAAAAGAGCACGCGTTTTCGTCCCGGCTTCGGGGTCGGCGGCCCGATCCTCCAGGACCACCTGTTCGGATACGGCTCGGTGAACCTGCTGCGGCAGGACATCAAGGACCGCACGAACCAGACCGGGTCGCTTCCAGACTCGAACTTCGACATCAACGAGTACTTCGTCAAGCTGTCGGCCACTCCGGTGACGAGCCAGCTGATCGACGCGTCCTTCCGGTACAGGGGGATCGACCAGGACAATACCGCCATCGACGTCGACTCCACGCCAACCACCGGCAGCACGCAGAAGGAGATCAGCCGCGTCGGCGTCTTCAACTGGTTCTGGACCGCCACACCGAACCTGAATCTGGACTTCAAGTTCAACTACTTCGACAACCCGGGGTACTCGATTCCGACCGTCGCCATCCCCTTCCAGCCGGCGTTCAACGCCGCCAACCCGGCGAGCGTCGGCTACTTCTGTACCGGCGGCGTGTGCGACGGAGTGGCCTCGCTCCGCAGCGACATCGATAACTTCAAGCGGCTCGAGTACAAGCTCACGGCGTCCTACGCGACCAACCTCCTGGGCGCCAGCCACCTGTTCAAGGTCGGCGGCTACTACAGCGACAACGAGGAAGAGAAGCTGACGCTGGCCAACGGGTGGGGCTCGATCACGATCAACAATAACTCGGACAACTGTCTCGGCGCCGACTCCTGCTATCGCGCGCGGTTCAACCCGAACCAGCCCGCGCAGATCTCGCGCGGCCGCACGATCGGGATCTTTCTCCAGGACCAGGCGACCTGGAACCGCCTGACGTTGAACATCGGCTTCCTCGTCAACCAGGACACGTTCATCCCGAACGACAACGGGCAGTTCACATTCGTGCGGGGCGACTACCGCGTGCCGAACGACCAGCTGCTCCCCTGCACCGATCCGAACAAAGATCCGCGCGCGTGCACGTACACGGACCAGTACGTGTTCCCCTTCAACAAGCAGTGGCAGCCCCGCGTCGGCCTCGCCTATGAAGTCGACACACGCGTCCACGACAAGGCCTTCGTCAACTACGCGCGCTACGACAACATGGACAACCAGTCGTTCGCGCGTTCGGCCGCTCCGATCCGCCTCTACCGCACGGACGCCTTCTTTGACCTGCAGACGGGAGCCTTCCTGCAAGAGTTCACCCGCTCGAACAACACCAACAAGATCGTGCTCGGAAACATCGATCCGACCTACACGGACGAGTTCGTGGCGGGTTACTCGCGGCCGCTTCCGAGCGGATGGTCCGTCGAGCTCTGGGGCATGTTCCGGCAGACCAAGGACATCTTCGAGGACTTCCCCTCCGACAAGTCGAACGTGGACAGCGACTTCCGCTACGGAAACATCCCCGCGTTCCGCAAGTACAAGGCCGGCACGCTCGAGATCCGCAAGGCCTACGCCGACAACTGGTCGCTCGACGTCTCGTACACGTACTCACGCCTGACGGGGAACTGGGACCTCGACTACGCGACCGAGCTCTTCTACACGTCGTCGTACATCGAGGACGGACCCGGTCTGTACGTCGAGGATCCGAACCGCACCGGCCTCCTCATCGGCAACCGAACTCACATCGCCAAGTTCTTCGCCAACTACACGCTTCCGTGGCAGACGATCTTGGGCGGCTACCTGCGCGTTCAGAGCGGACGGCCGTGGGAAGCGCGCCTCTTCGACCCGAGCTACGGCACCGACTACGAGTACGCCGAGACGGCCGGAAAGCGCCTGACCCCGACCTGGGCCAACTTCGACCTGCTCGTGGCGCAGAACTTCAACCTCGGCCCGACGGTCCTGAGACTGGAAGGCCGTCTCTTGAACGTCTTCAACACCCAGACCGCATTGACGGTGGACCAGGATCTCTTCTTGAGCGACGACAACACGGATCCGAATCCCCGATTCGGCCAGGGAACGTCGTTCGCCACGCCACGAAGATTCATCATCTCGGGTATCCTTTCGTTCTAGTTGCGTCGATCGATCACCATCGGACTGCTCGCGGCCCTGGCGTTCGCGCCAGGGCTGCGGGCGGCCGCTCCACCCGTGCTGCGCGTGCCCGGGCAGGCCGAGCGGACGGTGACACCGGAGTCGCTGTCGGGACGCGACGCGCGGGACGTGCGCGTCGAGGAGTCCGGCGGAGACGTCACCGTCTACCATGGGATGGCGCTTCTCGACGTTCTGGAGAAGGCGGGGCTGGAGGTCAAAACGATGGCCGGCGAACGTCGCTCGGCGGCATGGGTGATCCTCGCCACCGCGCGCGACGGCTATACGGTGCTTTTCTCGGTCGGCGAGCTTCGCGCCGGGCGCGGTAATCCGAGCGTTTTCCTGGTGCACGAGACCGCGAGCGGCCCCTTGCCGGAAAACGAGGGCCCGGTCCGCCTCATCGTCTACGGCGACGCCGCGCGCTCGGCCAACGGCCTCGCGAAGATCGAAGTGAAGGCGCTGGCGGAAAACACGAAGAAACCGTAGGGGCGGCCCTTGTGGCCGCCCGGGCGGGGGCGGTCCGTCCACCAGAGGACGACCCACGGTAGCAGGCGACACCGTCCGAAGGACGGCGGCAACCCAGCCCCGCCCCTACCGTTCCTTCCCCGCCTTCCTCACCACTTCCAGAAGCCTCGCCACCTCCGGCTGATCAGGCCGAATCGCGAGCGACCGCACCAGAAGACGCTCCACCGCTTCGCGATCCGACAGGCACGTCTGGAACAGCACCAGGTCGTTGATCGTCTCCAGGTCCCTCGTCGCATCCGCGAATCGCTCCAGCGCCGCGACCGCGCCGCGACAGTCCTTCTTCCGGTACGCCAGGCGGGCTTTCTCCCGCGCGATCGCCTCGTTGTTCGGGTATTCCCTGGCCGCGCGGTCGAGCAGCGACGACGCCGCGGCGAACTTGTCCGCCTTGATGTACTCGCGAGCCCACCCCGCGACGGCCGTGGAGGGATCGGCCTTCGCCGCGGCGAGGGAGCGAATCAGCCAGTCCTCGGCGGCTCGCGTGTCGCCGGCGTCACGGGCGAGCACCGCGAGGTTGAACATCGGCGAGTAGAAGTCCGGATTCAGCTCCAGAGCCTTCTCGAAGTCCTTCTTCGCGGCGGCGCGGTCGTGACGGGTCTCTTTTTCGTACGTTCCGAGGTTGTTCCACGCGGCCTCGGTCATGCCGGGCCGCGTGCCTCCGGTCGGACGCAGCGACGCCGTCGAGCCGGGCGACAGATATCCGAGCGCCAGAAGCTTCTTCGCATACTCGTCCGACTCCGCGGCCGAGGCCTCGGCCGCCGCGACGCGGCGGACGGCGAGGCCGGAGAAGTCCCTTCGCGTCTGCGTCAGCGGCTGCTCGAATGCGCTCGAAACAGGTGCCCCCGGCATGCGTCGGTCCGCCGGAGCGCCAGCCAGTGCCAGGACGGTCGGCGCGACGTCGTGGAGCTTCGCGTCGCCTCTCGGCCGCCCCCGCGCCACGCCTTTGCCCCAGAGAGCGAGAACTCCTTCGGGCCGATGCCAGAACGCCGCGGTCGCCCAGTTGCCCGAGGCGAGACCGCAGGGCCGGTCCGCTCCCCACTTGAATCCGTGGTCGGACTGGACGACGACGATGCCTCCATCTTCCTGCGCCCGACGCATCCACTGTCCGAGGATCCGGTCGATCGCGGCGTAGTACGTCTCGACGGCGCGCGAGTACTTTCTGTAGTCGGAGTCGGAGGTCTCCCGGCATTCGGTCCGCGGAGGCGTGAAGGGCGCGAAGATATGCCCGACTTCGTCGGTTCCCTCGAAGTACACGGCGAGCAGGTCCGGCCGCTCGCGGTCGTAGAGATCGCGCGCCAGCCTCTGCGTAACTCGCGTCGCCGAGAGGATCCGAGCCAGCGCGACGACGCGGTTTTCCATGCCGGCTCCGCTCGAGAGCTCCCGCGCGATCTCCGGCAGCGGAATCTCGAGGTACGGATCGAGGTCGGAGGCCTCGATGCGGCCGTCGCGCTCGGCCACCTGCGTCACTCCGGCTTCGAGCGCCGGCGGGTACACCGCTCCCGCGCGCGACAGGCCCGAGAACAGCATCGGGCTCACGCGATCCGAGACGAAGAATCCGTCGACCTCTTCGGCCGGATGCGTCGCCCACCATCCGATCACGCCGACCTTGCGCCCGGCATCGGACGCGATGTTCCAGACCGCCGGCACCGCGCGCGAGTCCCCTGAGATCGGGACCTTGCGTCCGGTTTTCGGATCCACCTCCTGGAAGTCGAGCACCCGATGCAGGTCCGGAGGAAGCCCCGTCGCCGCGCTCGTCCAGAGGATCGGCGAGATCAGCGGATACGGGCTCGCGAGCTTCGCCGTCCAGCCTTCGTCGGCCACCCGCTTGAAGTTGGGAAGCCTGCCGTCGGCGGCCAGTCGGTCCAGGAGCTCCCAGTCGAGCCCGTCCAGACCGATCCAGAACACCGGCGCGCGACCTCCGGCGGCGCGAGGCTCCCGCGTCGCGGCGTCGGACGCCTCCACGGCCGCAGGGGCGGCCGCCGGGGCAAGCGTCGCCTTGGCCGCAGGCTGTGCCTTCTCGGATTGGCACGCCGCCGCCGCCGCCGCCACGGCGGCGACGAAGACCACTCTGAAAAGAAAACGGTGCGCCGGCATCCGGCGCACCATAGCAGGGGTTTGACCGACCTGCCCCGGGGGGTTAAACTGCGCGGCCCGCGGTGGGTGTAGCTCAGCCGGTTAGAGCGCCAGACTGTGGATCTGGATGTCGAGGGTTCGAATCCCTCCACTCACCCCAGACGAATTCCTGGCGGCGCGGAGCGCCGGCGGGATTCGTCGGCCGGCGCGTAACGCCGGCTGATCGGTTGTTTCGCGTCGTTCTTTGCGCCCGTAGCTCAGTCCGGATAGAGCGTTAGCCTCCGGAGCTAAAGGTCGCGCGTTCGAATCGCGCCGGGCGCACCATCTCCTTCGCTGACGGCCCATGCCTCCAGAGGGCCGTAACCTCTTCCCGGACAGCTTCTCCATACCCCTACCGTCCCGGGCGTCAGGGGGGATCCGACCCCACGTCCGAGGACGTGATCCCCTCCGAGGAGCTTCTGCGCGTTATGTCCAGAAACGGAGATTTCATGCGACGAATCCCACTCGTCATTCTGTTCTCTCTCGCGGCTTCGACCCTGGCCGGAACCACTTTCACGGTCACCAACGTCAACGACTCCGGCGCGGGTTCCCTGCGCCAGGCGATCCTGGATGCCAACGAAAACCCGGGCGCCGACACGATCGCGTTCGCAATTCCCGGCTCGGGCGTTCACACGATCGCGCCGGCGACGGACCTTCCAGAGATCACCGACGGCGTGACGATCGACGGCTATACGCAGCCGGGCTCGAGCGTCAATACCGACCCGATCGCCACGAACGCGGTGCTCGTCATCGAGCTGGCCGGAAGCAGCCGAACCGATGACATCGGGCTCTCGGTCGGAAGCTCTGCCGGCGGGACGACGATCCGCGGTCTCGTGATCAACAACAACTGGTGGCGGGGCATCGACTTGCACGGCTCGGGCGCGATCGTGACGGGAAACTTCATCGGAACCGACCCCACGGGAACCCTCGCGGCGCCGAACACCATTGGCATCTTCTATAGCGGAACAGACTTGACGACCGTGATCGGCGGAACCGCAGCCGCGGATCGAAACCTGATTTCGGGCAGCTACGTCGGAATCAATACGGTGAAGCCCGGCCCGTCCATCCAGGGCAATCTCATCGGGACGGATCGGACCGGAATGCTCTCCCTCGGTGCGGAGCATGGCATCTGGACTGGTAGTGCCACGAGTCCCGGCGCCACGATCGGCGGGACCGACCCCGGTGCAGGCAATGTGATCTCCGGGCACCGGTTTAACGGCATCCGGCTTGATGGCATCGGCTCCGTCGTTCAGGGCAACCGGATTGGCACGAACGCCGCCGGCACCGGCCCCCTCGGGAACTACATCGGAATCCACGTGGTGAATGGCGACCACAACACCATCGGCGGCACGACAGCCGCCGAGGGCAACGTCATCGCCTACAGCTCGGTCCAGGGCGTGTACGTGACGAACGACAATTCGGGAAACGTGAACTTTCGAATCCGGGGCAACTCCATACACGACAACGCCGGGCTCGGGATCGATTTCGACCCCGCGGGACCCGACTTCAACGACGCGCTCGACGCAGACGACGGCCCAAACCACAATCAGAACTTTCCGATCATCGAGACCGTGACGATCCTCGCACCGCAGGCCGGGACGCGCATCCAGGGCAAGCTCAACAGCATGCCCTCGACGATCTTCGACCTCGATTTCTACGCCAACGCGGCGTGCCCGAACTTCCCGCGCGAGCTTCTCGAGGGCGAGACCTACCTCGGCTCCTCACAAGTCACGACCGACGGCTCCGGCAACGCGACGATCGACGTCACGCTCACGGCGACGATCCAACCGGGCGAAAGAATCTCGGCCACCGCCACCGACCCCGCCGGCAACACCTCGGAGCTCTCGCAGCGGATCGCCTTCTCGATCGACCCGCCTTCGGGACCGGCCGCCGGGGGAACGGCCGTTACGGTCTCGGGCACCGATTTCGCCGATCCGACGACCCTCACGGTGGGCGGCACGCCGATCGGTGTCACCTTCTCGGACGACCACACGCTCGACGCCACGATGCCCGCCTTCGCCCCCGGTACATCCCACGACGTCGTGGTCACGACGCCGGACGGCACCACGGGAACGATCATCAAGGGCTGGGTGGCAGACTTTCTGGACGTGCCGGGCGGACATCAGTTCTATTCCTTCGTCACGGCGCTCGTCTCCAACGGCATCACCGCGGGCGCGGGCAGCGGTCTCTACAATGTCGACAATCCGACCCTGCGCCAACAGATGGCCGTTTTCCTGATGAAGGCCAAGCACGGCCTCTGCTACACCCCTCCACCCTGCAC
>JBKOZO010000038.1:0-7362 GCA_046725935.1 Acidobacteriota bacterium
GCCGTGTTTCTGGGCTCGTGAGCACGTCGAGCGCCTTGGAGTAGTCCCAGGCGAGCGGCGCGGCGACGTCGATACCGAGTTCGGCGATTTCGATGCGCTCGGCGTGGAGCAGCGGACGCTCGACGTGGGCGAGCGCGCGGCGGCGGGCAGGATCCCTGACTCCGCGCCAGCGCGTGGCGCCGCCGTAGAGGTCGTCGCCGACGATGGGATGTCCCTTCGCGGAGAGATGCACGCGGATCTGATGCGTGCGGCCGGTTTCGGGAAAGAGCCGGAGATCGGCCACGGAGGAGAGGCGGGCCAGAGTCTGGTAGCGCGTGACCGCGCTCTTTCCGTCGGGGCGGACCTTCATCCTGCGCCCGTCCTTCGGATCGCGTCCCAGAGGCTTCTCGATGGCTCCGCTCGCGGGAACGGGGTGGCCCCACACGAGGGCTCGGTACGTCTTCCGCGCGCCGCCGGTCTGCAGCGCCCGCGTGAGAGCGCGATGCGAAGCCTCGGTCTTCGCGAGCAGCACCACGCCCGAGGTGCCGAGGTCCAAGCGGTGCACGAGGCGCAGCGTCGCATCGGGAGGCTGGCCGCAGGCTTCCAGCAGGCGCGCGACCGCGGCGGCCGCAGACTTCTCCTCGCGCGACGACGTTGCCATCGAGACTCCGGGCGGCTTGTCGAGGGCGAGGACGTCGTCGTTCTCGAAGAGCTTCAACGGGATTCGAAGCGGTCGTACACGATCCGCGAGATCTCGGCGCCCAGCCGAAACGTCTCGTTGTCCGCGCCGGCGCTCTTGTCTTGGATCCGCCGGGCGCAGATCGCGATCACGTAGCGCGCCTTGGGCCCCTTCACGTACGCCGCGTCGTTGCGGACGTCGCCGCGGAAGCCCTTGGCGTCGGGGATCTTCTCCGCGTCCCAGCCGGTCTTGTTGGCGACGAGAATCTTCTCCGTCTCGAACGGGAGCGAGCGGGGGATCATGGCGCGGTCCTGCTGCGCCGCCAGGAGCGCGACCATCTCGTCGCCCGCGGCGCGCGAGACGACCTTGCCCTGCGCGATGAGCTCGAGGAGCGTCGCGGCCTCGCGCGGCGTCGTCGAGCCCAGACCGTACTCCTTCTCCTCCTCGGGCAGGACGTCGGCGTGGCCGTCGCGGAAGGTCGGGCGGTAGAGGCGCGTCTTCTTCAGACCGTACGAGTCGAGCAGCGCGTCCACGTTGGCGGTGCCGACCATCCCGACGAGCAGGTTTGTGGCCGTGTTGTCGCTGTACGCGATCATGAACTTCAGAAGGTCCGAGACCGTGAGCACCGTCCCGTCGTGGAGCATGTTCAACGGGATCGTCTCGTCTCCGGCCTTGTCCTTCTCGTGAAGAGTGACTGTCGTGTCCCGGCCGAACTTGCCCTGGGTCATCTGACGAAAGACCTCCGCCATGACGGCGACCTTGATCAGGCTCGCGGTCGGGAAACGCGCGTCGGCGTCGACCGCGATCTCTTCACCCGTCTCGAGGTTCTTCGCGTAGACACCCATCGTGCCGTGGAATGCGCGCACTTTTTCGGCGATGCGCCGTTCAACATCCGAGGTGGCCGGCACGGTCGTGAGGAGAGCCATCAGGATCGCAGCCATGCGCGCATGTTAGTCGAGGCCCGGGCGGTATGATCCCGCGAGGCTCGCATGCCCGTCATCGCCGGCAGCCGCTTCGGGCCTTACGAGATCCTCGCCCCGCTGGGCTCCGGGGGAATGGGCGAGGTTTACAAGGCTCGAGACACGCGTCTGGACCGCACGGTCGCGATCAAGGTGCTGCCGGAGCGACTCTCATCCTCTTCGGAAGGTCGGCAACGTTTCGAGCGGGAGGCGAAGACGATCTCGCAACTCTCGCATCCGCACATCTGCGCGCTCTACGACGTGGGCCGAGAGGGAGAGACCGAGTACCTCGTTATGGAGCTTCTCGACGGCGAGACGCTTTCGGAGCGACTGGCGAAGGGTCCGTTGCCTCTCGAGCAGACGCTGCGCTACGGGATCGAAATCGCGGACGCTCTCGACAAGGCGCACCGGCAGGGGATCGTGCACCGGGACCTGAAGCCCGGCAACGTAATGCTGACGAAGTCGGGGGTGAAACTGCTCGACTTCGGGCTGGCCAAGGCGATGGCGCCGCCGCCGTCCCAGTCGAATCTGACCGCGCTTCCGACGCAGCAGGGCCTCACGCAGGAAGGAACGATCCTGGGGACGTTCCAGTACATGGCGCCGGAGCAGCTGGAGGGGAAGGAGGCGGACTCGCGGACGGACATCTTCGCCTTCGGCTGCGTGCTCTACGAGATGGCGACGGAAAGGAAGGCGTTCTCGGGGACGAGCCAGGCGTCGCTGATTTCCTCGATCATGACTTCCGAGCCCGCGCCGATCTCCTCCGTTCAGCCGATGACGCCGCCGGCTCTGGACCGGGTCGTGAAGACGTGTCTGGCGAAGGACCCGGAGGATCGGTGGCAATCGGCCCACGATGTGGCGAGCGAGCTAAAGTGGATCGCGCAGGGTTCGGAGGCCGGGGTGCCCCCGGTCGTGACGAGGCGGCGCAAGAGCCGCGAGCGGCTCGCGTGGACCATCGCGGCCGCGCTCGCGGTCGTCAGCATCGTCCTCCCGTTCATCGTCTCGCGCCCGAGGCCCGTCACGTCTCGTCCCGTCGCACGCCTCTCCGTTCTGCCTCCCGAGAAGACGGCCTTCCGCATGCTCGGCCCGACGGGCCCCGTCGCGATCTCTCCGGACGGGCGAAGGCTCGTCTTTCAGGCGGGCGGCAAGGGAGAGAAGCGGCGGCTCTTCGTGCGCTCTCTCGACGCGCTCGCACCCGTTCCTCTTCAGGGTACGGAGAACGCGTCGTATCCCTTCTGGTCTCCGGACGGCCGCTTCGTCGGCTTCTTCGCGGACGGGAAGCTCAAGAAGATCGCCGTGAGCGGCGGCGCGATCTTCGACCTCTGCGAGGCGCCCGAGGCGCGCGGAGGGACCTGGGGAGCGCAAGATGTGATCCTCTTCGCCAACCGGTACAGCCCGATCTACCGCGTGGCGGCCGGGGGCGGCCCTCCGGTCGCTGTCACCCGCCTCGATCCGCAGCGACTGGACGTCACGCACCGGTGGCCGGAATTCCTGCCCGACGGACAGCACTTCCTCTACCTGGCATCGCCACAGGGCGCCGAGAACCCGAAGAACGCGATCTTTACCGCTTCGCTCGACGGAAAGGAGAACCGCGAGCTGCTGCGTGTGAGCAGCAACGCCGCGTATGCTTCCGGATATCTGCTCTTCGTCCGGCAGAGGACGCTGATGGCGCAGGCGTTGGATCCCCGTCGACGCCAGCTCTCCGGTGAACCGGTACCGCTCGTCGATCGAGTGCAGTACGACCCGATCTTCTCCCGCGGAGTCTTCGCGGCATCGGAGAACGGAACGCTGGTCTACCAAGGAGAGACGCTCGGGATGACGACTCGCCTGACCTGGTTCAATCGCAAGGGTGAAGCCGCCGAGGGCACCGTCGCCGACGCCCACCTGTCGCCCCGGGTCTCGCCGGACGGGCGCCGTGCCGCGGTCACGGTCGTGTCTCCCAACGGCAACTTCGACATCTGGATCTACGATCTCACCCGGGGAACTCGGAGCCGGCTGACGTTCGACCCGACGCGTGAGGGTTCTCCGGTCTGGTCTCCCGATGGAACGTGGATCATCTATTCGGCGGCTCGCCGCGGACCGTCGGACATCTTCCGTCGTCGAGCGGACGGCTCGGGCGGCGAGGAGCTGCTCTTCGAATCGGCGGCGGACAAGATGCCGACGAGCATCTCGACGGACGGCAGTGTTCTCGCGTTCGTCGCCAACTCCGCGACGATGCGCAACGACATCTGGGTACTGCGGCTTTCCGGGGATCGGAGCGCATTCCCCGTCCTGCAGACTCCCGTCGCCGAGGGCAATCCCCAGTTCTCTCCGGATGGACACTGGCTTGCGTACCAGTCGGAGGAGTCGGGCCGCCTGGAGGTCTACGTGACGCAGTTTCCCCCGGCAGAGGGGAGATGGCAGGTCTCGACCACTGGCGGCGCGTTTCCGCGGTGGAGCCCGGAGGGCAAGGAGCTCTATTACGTCGACACGAACAAGTTCGAGCTCACGGCGGTCGCCATCGATACGAAGTCGGGATTCCAGGCTTCGGAGCCAGTGGCGCTCTTCGCCATGGAGCCGTATCTCGGGGGACCGTTCGACGTCGCCCCCGACGGGCGGTTCCTGGTCAACGTGCCCGAGAGCCTCAGCTCCAACCCGCTCACGGTCGTCCTCAACTGGCCGGCGGAGCTCGGACGATGAGCCTGTCGCCCGGCTTCCGGCTCGGTCCGTACGAGATTCTCTCGGCCATCGGGGCCGGCGGCATGGGCGAGGTGTACCGGGCGCGGGACACGCGGCTGGAGCGGACGGTCGCGGTCAAGGTCCTGCCCGAGCGTCTCACTTCCTCGCCCGAAGCGCGGCAGCGCTTCGAGCGCGAGGCGAAGACGATCTCGCAGCTCTCGCATCCGCACATCTGCGCGCTCTACGACGTCGGGCGAGAAGGCGAGACCGAGTACCTGGTCATGGAGCTTCTCGAAGGCGAGACGCTGTCCGAGCGACTGGCGAAGGGTCCGCTGCCGCTGGAGCCGACGCTGCGCTTCGGGCAGGAGATCGCCGACGCGCTCGACAAGGCGCACCGGCAGGGCATTGTCCATCGAGATCTGAAGCCCGGCAACGTCATGCTGACGAAGTCGGGGGTGAAGCTTTTGGACTTCGGACTGGCCAAGGCGATCGCGCCGCCGACGTCCCAGTCGAGTCTGACGGCGCTTCCGACGCAGCAGGGCCTGACGCAGGAAGGGATGATCCTGGGGACGTTTCAGTACATGGCGCCGGAGCAGCTGGAGGGAAAGGAAACCGACGGCCGCACGGACATCTTCGCGCTGGGGACGGTGCTCTACGAGATGGCCACGGGGAGGAAGGCATTTTCGGGAACGACACAGGCCTCCTTGATCGGAGCGATCCTGCACACGGAGCCGCAGCCGATCTCAACGATCGAGCCAATGGCGCCGCCCGCTCTCGACCGAGTCGTGAAGACCTGTCTCGCCAAGGACCCCGAAGACCGGTGGCAGTCGGCGAGCGACATCGGCAAGGAGCTCAAGTGGATTTCGGACGGCTCGGCAACGGGGATCTTCGCGCCGATCGCGACCTCGGCGAGGCGCAGGAGCCGCGAACGACTGGCATGGCTGCTCGTCGCCGTCCTCGGGGCTCTCTCGGCGGCGTCGCTGCCTTTCGCAGTCGCGCGGCTTCGTAGTCCTTCCGCGGCTAGACCGATCCGACTCAGCATCCTCCCGCCCGAGGACCTGACGGAAAGCGCGGCCCTCGCCCTCTCGCCGGATGGTCGCTGGCTCGCGGTGTCGGGTAGAGACGAGACGGGCAATCTTCCAATCTGGCTGCGGTCCCTCGAGTCCGGAGAGTTCAAGAAGCTGCCCGGAACCGACGACGCTCGTATGCCCTTCTGGTCGCCGGACAGTCGGCAGATCGGCTTCTTCAGCCGTGACCAGCTCAAGAAGCTGGAGCTCGAGACGGGCTCGATCGCGACCATTTGCAGCATCGCCGGCGGCGCGGACGTCGCACAGGGGGCGACCTGGTCGCCGGAGGGAGTCGTGCTCTTTTCTCCGTCGCGGAGGTCGCCCCTGTTCCGCGTCTCCTCGGATGGCGGCGCTCCCGTCGCGGCGACGAAGCTCACGGAGGAAAAAGGCCGCGTGACGGCGGCGCACCTCTTTCCCTGGTTCTTGCCCGACGGCCGCCGCTACCTTTACGTCTCCGCGAACTCCGTGGCCGAGCGGGTGACGTTCCACGTCCTCCTGGGATCCCTGGACGGCGGTTCGCCGAGCGAGGTGCTTCAGACTCCAAATCCCAGTCCGGTCGCGTTCTCGCAGGGTTATCTCCTGTTCGTCCGGGACGGCGTCATGGCCCAGGCCTTCGACCCGCGCAGCGGTCGCCTCTCGGGCGCCGAGATGCGCCTGTTGGACGCTGCGTCCGTTTGGAACGCCGCAGCGTCCATCTCTGAGACCGGCGTCCTGGTGTTCGGCAGGATCGGCGTCGCCTTGGGGGGTCGCGTGGAGCTCACCTGGTTCGACCGGACCGGCCGGGAGCTCGGACAGGCCTCGCGGCGAGCCTACCGGGATCCGTCGATTTCGCCGGACGCAAAGCGCGTCGCGGGTCAGATCTTCGATGAGACCGGACTCGGCGATCTCTGGATCCTCGAGCTCGACCGGAACGTCGAATCTCGTTTCACGTTTCAATCGGCCAGGAGGGTGAATCCCATCTGGTCGCCCGACGGAAGCCGGATTGCATACGCCTCGAATCACTGGGGAGGCTTCGTACAGCTTTTCGCCAAGCGCTCGGATGGGACCGGACAGGAAGAGCGTCTCCTGAAGACCACCCACCCGACGGTCCCGACCGACTGGACCGCGGACGGGCGGTTTATCGTGTACGAGGACTACGATCCTCAGACAGGCAAGAGGGATCTCTGGATGCTTCCGACGAGCGGGGATCGGCAGCCCTTTGCCTACCTTCAGACTCCGTTCGACGAGTTCCAGGGACAGGTTTCGCCGGACGGGAAGTGGATGGCCTACGGATCGGACGAGTCGGGCCGCTGGGAGATCTATGTCCAGCCGATTCCGGCAACCGCGGGGAAGTGGCAGATTTCGAATGCCGGGGGAACGCAGCCGCGCTGGCGGGGAGACGGGCGAGAGATCTTCTACCTGTCGCTCGACAGGAAGATCACGTCGGTGGACGTCACGCTCGGACCCCGTCCGGAATTCGGGGCTCCTCGCGCTCTCTTTCCCGTCCGGGTCCTCCAAAACGCCGCGAACTCCGACGAGTTTCTGGCGACCCCCGACGGAAAGCGTTTTCTCGCGGCGGCTTCAACGAGCGCCGGGCTGGGACCGCAGGCCTTCAAGGTCCTCCTGAACTGGCCGGCCGGACTGAGGAAGCGGTGACGCTCTCCGCCGGCTCTCGCGTGGGACCCTACGAGATCCAGTCGCCGCTGGGTGCGGGAGGGATGGGTGAGGTGTACAAGGCGCGGGACACGCGGCTGGACCGGACGGTCGCGGTGAAGGTTCTGCCGCAGCGTCTCTCTCCCTCTCCTGAGGTGCGCCTGCGTTTCGAGCGCGAGGCGAAGACGATCTCGCAGCTCTCGCATCCGCACATCTGCGCGCTCTACGACGTGGGCCGAGAGGGCGAAACCGAGTACCTGGTCATGGAGTTCCTGGAGGGCGAAACGCTGTCGGAGCGGCTGGCGAAAGGTCCTCTGGCGCTGGAGCAGACGCTGCGTTACGGGCAGGAGATCGCCGACGCGCTCGACAAGGCGCATCGGCAGGGGATCGT